>NZ_NPJM01000049.1:0-273798 GCF_002251455.1 Prevotella sp. P4-51 | reverse complement strand
GGGGGGGTTATCCCTTCTTCTCCCCTTCCAGCAGGCCGGGGCCCAGACGCCGGGAGCGCTCATAGCTCTGCTCTATCTCCCAGTCCTTGATTTTGGCTTCGTTGCCGCTGAGCAGGATGTCGGGCACACGCCAGCCTTTGTATTCTGCCGGCCGTGTATAGATAGGCGCTGAGAGCATGTCGTCCTGGAAACAGTCCGACAGAGCGCTCTGCTCGTCGCCCACCACGCCCGGCACGATGCGTACCACGGCATCCGAGATGATGGCAGCAGCCAGTTCGCCACCGGTGAGCACGTAGTCGCCCACCGAGATTTCGCGGGTGATGAGGTGGTCGCGCACGCGCTGGTCTATACCCTTGTAGTGGCCACACAGGATGATGAGGTTCTGCTTGAGCGACAGGTCGTTGGCCACATGCTGGTCAAATTGCTCGCCGTCGGGGGTGGTAAAGATTACCTCGTCATAGTCTCTCTCGGCCTTGAGGGCGCTGATGCAGCGGTCTATGGGCTCTATCTGCATCACCATGCCGGCAAAACCGCCGTAGGGATAGTCGTCCACGCGGCGCCATTTGTCCTTGGTGTAGTCGCGCAGATTGTGCAGATGTATCTCAGCCAGTCCCTTCTTCTGGGCACGTGCCAGGATAGATTCGTGAACAAAGCCCTCGAGCATTTCGGGCAGAACGGTAATGATATCTATTCTCATAGTGTCTATTTCTCTGAATTTCATCTACAAAGTTACGACAATTTTGCCAACCATCTCTTATATTTATGCTCTTTTTCGTACCTTTGCACTATCTTTGGACTATTTTTATAAACATGTATCATATGAAACAGAGATTACTTATGCTTGCAGCCTTCACCGTGGCTGCCGTTTCTGGCTTCGCACAGAATGTCCAGTTGCATTATGATTTGGGTCGCTCGCTTTACAATGACCTTTCCGAGCGTCAGAGTGTAACCACCACTATCGAGTTGTTCAAGCCCGACCGTTGGGGTAGCACCTATTTCTTCACCGACCTCGATTATGAGAGCGACGGAGTGATGGGCGCTTATTGGGAGATTAGCCGCGAGTTCAACCTTTCTGCCAACAAGCAGTGGGCTGCCCATGTAGAGTACGACGGTGGTGTAAGCACCGGCCGTATGGACAACAGTTATTATGGCAACCGTTTCCAGCAGGCGGCTCTCCTTGGTGGTGCGTGGAACTGGCATAGTGCCGACTTCTCCCGCACATTCTCGCTGCAGGCTATGTATAAGTATTATTTCAAGAATGCTCACAAAGACATGCGTGCTTTCAACAGTTTCCAGGCTACAGCAGTTTGGGGCATCAATTTTGCCAAGGGTCTTTGCACCTTCAGCGGTTTTGCCGACCTCTGGTATGACCAGAGCGTGCGGGGTCACTACATTTTCCTGAGCGAACCCCAGTTCTGGGTTAACTTGGACAAGCTCAAGGGATGGGATGATGTCCATCTGAGTCTTGGTAGTGAGGTCGAGCTGTCCAACAACTTCGTGTGGAACAACCAGGGTGAGAACAATAAGTTCTATGCCATCCCCACGGTGGCAGCCAAGTGGACTTTCTAAACTTGGAGACCATATACAGAGAGCGGCTGACGGGTTATATGCCTGTCAGCCGCTCTCTTTTGCTTCATGCAGTGTCTATCCGAAACGCTCGACGAACTCGTCTTCACTGATAATGGGGATGCCCAGCTCCTGGGCTTTCTTGTTCTTGCCCGACTGAGAGGTTACATCGTTGTTGATGAGGTAGTGGGTCGAGCGACTTACGCTACCTGTAACCTTGCCGCCTTGACTCTCGATATAGGCCTTGAGCTCGTTGCGGTTTTTGTAGTGGTGCACATCGCCGGTCACTACGAATGTCATTCCCTCGCAACGGGCGCCGGCTGGCGCGGTGGCATCTGCCTCGATTTCTATCTCGGCGAGCAGACGGGTCACCATCCTGCTGTGCGTGGGATTGTGGAACCACTCCACTACAGCAGCCGATTTCTCGGGGCCTATGCCGTCGATGTGGGCAAAGTGTTCAGGGTTGTCGGTCTGAGAGGACTCGGCTACCAACTCTTCGAAGGTGTATGCGGCGAGTAGACGCTTGCACACGTCGGTGCCGCATAGAGGTATGCTCAGAGCGTATAGCAACTGGCGCGCCTTGATCGTGCGTGCTTTCTCTATGCTGCGCAACAGGTTGCTTACTGACTTGCGCCCGAAGCCTTCCATCATCGACAGCTCCAGCGCATGCTCGTCCATGTGGTAGAGGTCGGCATATTCGCTCACCCAACCCAGGTTGATGAACTTGGCGATGGTCTGTTCGCTCAGTCCGTCGATGTTGGCACCAGCCTTGGAGACAAACCGTGCAAACTTGCGCAGCTGTTTGGCGGCGCAGTCGGCATTGGTACAGTGCAGCGTGCGTGTGCCGCTTGCACTCTCGGTCACCTCGGTGGGTGCGCCGCATACGGGGCAGGTGGCGGGGATGTCGAGTGTGCCCACGGTCTGTATCACCTCTATCACCTTGGGGATAATCTTGTTGGCCTTGATTACCGATAGGGTAGTGCCGGGGCCGCCTATGCCCAGGCGTTCGCACTCGCTGATGTTGCAGAGCGAGGCGCGCTTCACGGTGGTGCCCTCGAGGCTTACGGGAGTGAAGACCGCCACGGGCGAGATGGTCGATGCCGCGCACGACCACTCGATGTGGTCCAGCTGGGCCTGCGCACTCTCGTCCTGCCACTTGAAGGCGTAGCCGGCGCGGGTGGCGTGGTGCCCCGTGACCGAACCGGTAGAGGCATAGACCGTGTCGTCATAGACGATTACCAGGCCGTCTACCGGGAAGGGGCATTCTCCGCTGGTGACCTTGTGGGTCCAGCCATCGATGCTGTGGTCTATGTTGTCGAGGGTGGGCGTGGCTATCAGCTCGCGCTCCACGGTGGTGAAGCCCAATCGGTCCAACAGCACCATGCGGTCGCCCCACGAACCGACAGCCTCGTCGGTATAGACCAGCGTAAAGGCTATCCACTGGATGTGGCGGCGGCTTACCTCGTTGATGTCTTTCAGCGTGAGCGAGCCCGAAGCCAGGTTGCGGGGGTTGGCATACTCTTCGTCGCTCTCCATATTGAATATCTCAAAGTCCTTGTAGGATATTACCGCCTCGCCACGTATCACGAGGTGGCCCTGATGGTCTATGTGCTGGGGGATGCCGCTGATGGCTGGCGCCAGGTGGGTGATGTTGGTGCCGGTATGACCGTTGCCGCGCGTCACGACCTTGCTGAGCAGTCCCTCGTCGTAGGTCACCACGAGGGTGAGGCCGTCGAGTTTCCACGACATCCAGATGGGGCGCTCCTCGGCCCACTTCACCAGGTCGGCAGGACTCTTGGTCTTGGCGAGCGACAGGGCGGCAAACTCATGGTCTTCCTTCTTGCCGGCGATGTTGTCTTCTGACACCTTGGCAGTGGGCGAGCCGTCGAGCGTGATGCCCGTGAGCGTCTCCATAGCCTTGAGCCGGTCGAAGAGAGCATCCCATTCGTAGTCGGTCATCAGCTCTTCCCTGCCATTATAGTAGGCTGCAGACGCCGCATTGAGCTGTTCTATCCACTGGCGCATCTGTGCCACGCGGCTGTCATTATTCTGTTCCATAGTCTTACCTTATTTATATATATAGTAGCTTCCGTCGGTACCGTCGCAGTAGTCGCGCGCCAGCTGGAGGATGTACTCGGCATTGGCGCGCACGTCGGCCTCGCAACCGTCATACCCGTTGATGAGCACCACGAGGTGGGTGGTGTTGTCGTCTATCTTGGTGCGCTCGTTGTCGGAGGTGGGAGTGCCCACGCCACCCACGGCGTCGCGATAGACGGGTAGACCCTCGATGTTGATGGTGCCGCGGCCAATGCCCTCGTAAGGTTCGCCGGCACGGCCCACACCCAGGGTGAGCGTGTCGCCCTCAAACTTGTCGGCGTCGAAACCGCCAATGCTGTAGCCATAGCGTATGCTCGCCAGATTGACAAGGTCTACCAGCGTATTGATTTGGTAGAGCTGCTTGCCTTGGAGGATGCGGCGGATGAGGGCTTCGGCAGCAGGACGGTAGCGCGACGGGTCTTTGCCGCAGGCACGGTAGACCTGTCGGGTGGCTGCTATGCCCGTAATGTCTTTGAGCGTCTCGGTCGTCAGGGTCTGCCTGAACTCCTGGCCCAGTCGGTCTATCTCGCCCCAGAGTCCTGCTGAGTATGGGCTGTTGTGTACGTATATCTCTACATGTGCTCCCACAAACTCGGGGCACACGCTTTCTATCTCGTCAGATACTATTATGCGCATGGTGATACTGTTGGTTACTATGTTGCGAAATTACGAAAAAAATAAGACATAGATGTAATTTGTCGGCAAAAACTTGGCGACATCCCTATGAAGCGGCGCCATCATGGCAGTTGTAGCCAAAGCGCAGGAGCATGAAACGATGTGGAGAACTGTGCCCCACGAAAGCATCGGAATATCCTGATTTCTGCCCGTGATGCAGTGGAAACTGATTGCGAACTGCGAAACGGTAAAATCGAAGTGCGAAATGAAGAAATCATGGTTGGAAATCCAGAAATCAAACCACGCAATTATTTTTAAGTTCATCAGCATGGTTTTCATTCCGCCGACTATCGGTCAGAAGATGCCCCCACGGGAGACCACGTGGGTGAAAAAGGTGGCGTGAATGGCGGCCGATGCAGGCTCGATGTGCTTACAAATCGTAAGTGAAAGGATAAAGTTTGAAAAAAAACGAAGAAAAATGTTTGGAGAATGTGATTATTTATTATATTTGCAGCAATTAATCAATTAAAAACCAATATAATCATGAAAATCGGTATTCCAAAAGAAATCAAGAACAACGAGAACCGAGTGGGTATGACCCCCGATGGCGTGGCCGAACTGGTAAAACACGGGCACGAAGTGTTTGTACAACATACAGCCGGCGATGGCAGTGGCTTTGCCGATGCGGCGTACGAGAAGGTGGGTGCCAAGATACTGCCCACCATCGAAGCGGTGTATGATGTGGCTGAAATGATTATAAAAGTCAAAGAGCCCATCAAGCCCGAATATCCTCTGCTGAAGCATGGACAGTTGGTATTCACCTATTTCCACCTGGCTTGCGATTTGGAATTGACCGAGGCCATGGTCAAGAGCGGTGCGGTGTGTCTGGCCTACGAGACGGTGCAGACAGCAGACAAAAGGTTGCCTCTGCTGGTTCCGATGAGCGAGGTGGCAGGCCGCATGGCGTCAATCAACGGTGCCTACTATCTGCAGAAGACCAAGGGCGGAAAGGGCAAGCTGATGGGTGGTGTGCCCGGCGTGAAGCCCGCCAAGGTGCTGGTACTTGGTGGTGGCATCGTGGGTGAAGCGGCTGCGCGCATGGCTGCCGGAATGGGTGCAGAGGTGTATATCACGGACATCAGTCTGCCTCGTCTGCGCCAGTTGGACGCCGAACTGCCCGCCAATGTGCATACGCTATACTCGACCGAGCACAATATACGCAAGGAGTTGAAGGATGTGGATATCGTAGTAGGTTCGGTACTGGTGCCGGGCGACAAGGCTCCGCACCTCATCACCCGCGACATGCTGAAGGAGATGGAACCTGGAACGGTGCTGGTGGATGTGGCTATAGACCAGGGCGGCTGCTTTGAGACTTCGCATCCCACAACACACAGCGACCCCGTATACGAGGTGGATGGCATCGTACACTATGCCGTGGCAAATATTCCCGGCGCAGTGCCCAATACGTCGACCGCCGCTCTGACCAATGCTACGCTGAAGTATGCCTTGGCTCTGGCAGACAAGGGTTGGAAGAAAGCATGTCGTGAAGACGCGGCTCTGTATAAAGGCCTGAATGTGGTAGAGGGCAAGATAACCTTCAAGGCTGTGGCCGATGTATGGGGTATGCCTTATGAACCGGCTCAGGTAGATTAACTCCTAATGGGTGGCTTGCCACCAAGCAGTCATAGATTTCCGGCCCGCTACGTAACTGTTGGTAGTAGGGTCGGAAATTGTTATTCCGCAGAACGTGGTGACGGGGATGGTGCTTATGCCGCCATTGAACTCGCTCAGGTCGGTATACACGGCATTGGTGTGGGTGTGGTAGGGCACAAGTCGCTTGACCAGATAGTCAAACTGGCTGCGGTCATTGGCATCGCAGAGGTCATCGATGTAGCTCTTCATGTCAAAGAAAATGGTCTGTGCCATACCGTCGAGTTTCTGCAGACGGTCGATATGGGTGGCATCAAAGGTGTAACGGCCGTTGATGTCTTTCATCCACGCAGCCATAGCGTCCATCTGTCGGCAGTCTATCACCGAGAGCGTGCCGTAGGGATAGGTGTGCTGGGTGTAATAGGTATGAAACTCGTTGACAATGGACTGATAATCGGGGCTGTTGGCAGCCAGGTGGCGCCAGATGCGGTAGTAAGGCAGTCCGTCGGCCATAATCTCTGAGGTGGAGGCGATGATATGGTCGGTGGCGTCCTTCAGGTCGTATGCCACTTCGACTCCCGCCATGTAGCAGTCGTCGAAGGCGATGAACTGAAGGGGCATGGCTGCTCGCTTGATGCCTTCGGCAAGGTCGGAGAGCTCGGTCTGATACTTGGCGTCGATTCCGCCAAACGAGCGGCTACGGTAATAGTCCTTGACACCGCTTGGAATCCATCCGTTGCCATGGCATCCGATGACCATGGCATATCGGGGAGCCGGGGCGGCGGTCTTGACATCGCCTAAGAGCGCGGCTATGCCCGAGGCACTGGTGTAGTCGTAGGCATTGTAACGCTTGAGCGTGTCGCGGACGCACTGGTTGCCCTGATACCTGATTTCTACCAATGCAGAGTAGGTAGGCGACTGCGAGATGAAAGTGAGCAGGCGCGTATTGCCCATCCCGCCCTGTTGGCGGATGGCCCTTTCTATATTCTCAATGTTGTTGATAAAGTACGAATATAGATTGCGCTGGTAGGGAGGTTGGCCAGTAGACGACCAAGGGAGGTAAAGAAAAAGCGTTTTCTGGGTCTCTGGCGGTGTCGGAGCATTGTCGTCGCTACAAGCGGTAAACAACAGGGTCACGAAACACACACACAAACCGAGAAAACGCTTCATAATGATTAAGTATTTAATGAGTTCTATTTCTTTCTGAGCTCAGCAATCGACTCCTGGAGTGCTGCAATCTTCTCGAGCGAGTCGCTCTCCTTCTTGCGCTCCATGGCTACGACAGCCTCGGGGGCATTGGCGACGAACTTCTCGTTGGCGAGCTTCTTGCGGATACCCATGAGGAAGCCTTCGAGGTGCTTGAGCTGTGCCTCGGCCTTGGCTATCTCGGCCTCGACGTCGATGAGGTCGCCCAGAGGTACGGCAAACTCGTGAGTGCCCACCATAAAGGCGCTGGCACTGGCATCCTTGTCGCTCACTACATCGATGCTGCTGAGGTTGGCCATCTTGGTGATGACTGCGTTGTAGGCAGCGAAGGCGTTGGTGCCGATGGCCTGCAGAGCCAACTGCTCCTTGGGCGCAATGTTCTTCTGATTGCGTACCATGCGCACACCGCTTACTATCTGCTTCACCTCCTCAATCTGCGAGATGAGGGTAAGTTCGGCCTCGGTGGGAGCGGAAACCTCCAGCGCGTCGCGCATGATGCTCTCGCCATCCTTGCGGTCGTAGATGTGCTGCCACAGCTCTTCGGTGATAAACGGCATGAAGGGGTGCAGCATCTTGAGCAGTGTCTCGAAGAAGCGCAGTGTCTTGTCGTAAGTGGCGCGGTCGATGGGCTGGGCTTCGCCATTGATGTAGGCGGGCTTGACCATCTCGAGGTACCAGCTGGAGAACTCATCCCAGAACAGGCGGTAGATAGCCATCAATGCCTCGGAGATGCGGTACTTGCGGAAGAGGTCGTCGACCTCCTCGTTGGTCTGCTTGAGCTTGGCGTCGAACCACTTGGTGGCTATGCGGCTTGCCTCGGGCTGCTCGCCGTCGGCAACGGTCCATCCCTGAACCAGACGGAAGGCATTCCAAATCTTGTTGTTGAAGTTGCGGCCCTGCTCGCACAGGCTCTCATCGAAGAGGATGTCGTTGCCGGCGGGGGCGGAGAGCATCATGCCCATGCGCACGCCATCGGCGCCGAACTTCTCGATAAGTTCGATGGGGTCGGGAGAGTTGCCGAGACTCTTGGACATCTTTCGGCCCAGCTTGTCGCGTACGATACCGGTGAAGTAGACGTTCTTGAACGGTATCTTGCCGGTGTACTCCTCGCCAGCCATAATCATGCGGGCTACCCAGAAGAAGATAATGTCTGGTCCGGTAACCAGGTCGCTGGTGGGGTAGTAATAATTGAGCTCCTCGTTGCCTGGGTTGTTGATGCCATCAAAGAGGGAGATGGGCCACAACCATGAAGAGAACCATGTATCGAGTGCATCTTCGTCCTGTTTGAGGTCATCAGCGGTCAGAGCGGCATTGCCGGTCTTTGCCTGAGCCATCTTCAGCGCCTCGTCGGCGGTCTCGGCTACCACGAAGTCTTCTTCGCCGTCGCCATAGAAGTAGGCGGGTATGCGGTGACCCCACCACAACTGGCGCGAAATGCACCAATCCTGGATGTTGTCGAGCCAGTTCTTGTATGTAGTCTTGTATTTGGCGGGGTAGAAGTTCATCTCGCCGTCCATAACGGGAGGCAGGGCGATGTCAGCGAAGTGCTGCATGCGAAGGAACCACTGTAAGGAGAGGCGTGGCTCTATCGCCGTGTCGGGGTTTCGCTCTGAATAGCCCACCTTATTATTATAGTCTTCGATGCGTTCCATAAGTCCGGCGGCCTGAAGGTCCTTCGCAATCTGACGACGACAGTCAAAACGGTCCATGCCGACATACAGCGGAGACGCCTCGGAAATGGTGGCGTCGGCATTGAAGATGTCGATGGTCTCGAGATGGTGTGTCTTGCCCAGCATATTGTCGTTGGTGTCGTGTGCAGGGGTAACCTTCAGACATCCTGTACCAAACTCTATGTCTACATAGCGGTCCTCGATGACGGGGATGACACGTCCCACGAGTGGTACGATAACCTTCTTGCCTCTAAGCCATTGGTTCTTGGGGTCTTTGGGGTTGATACACATCGCGGTGTCGCCCATGATGGTCTCAGGGCGCGTGGTGGCTACCACTGCATAGTAACCCTTCTCGTCCTTATGGATGACATTGCCTTCGGCTGCTTGGTCAATATCCGAGCAATCACAGTCAGGAGCAATGTAATATTTAAGATTATAGAGCTTGGACTGCTCATCCTTGTAGATAACCTCCTCATTGCTGAGTGCAGTCTGGGCTTTGGGGTCCCAGTTTACCATGCGTAGTCCGCGGTAGATAAGTCCCTTGTTGTAGAGGTCAACAAAAACTTTGATGACGCTTTGAGAGCGCTTCTCATCCATGGTGAATGCGGTGCGGTCCCAATCGCATGATGCACCCAAACGACGTAGCTGCTTGAGGATAATGCCACCATGTTCGTTGGTCCAGTCCCAAGCATGCTTCAGAAATTCATCGCGGGTGAGGTCATGCTTCTTAATACCTTGTTCAGCAAGTCTCTTCACCACCTTGGCTTCAGTCGCTATCGAGGCGTGGTCGGTTCCAGGTACCCAACAAGCATTCTTGCCTTCCATGCGGGCGCGTCGCACCAGAATATCCTGGATGGTGTTGTTGAGCATGTGACCCATGTGTAACACGCCAGTTACATTGGGAGGTGGGATGACAATGGTGTATGGTTCTCTTCCGTCTGGCTTGCTGCTGAAGAGTTTGTTGTCAAGCCAGTACTTGTACCATTTCGACTCCACTTCACGTGGGTCGTACTTACTTGCTAATTCCATATTTTTCGGATTAATAATATCATGTTAAAAAAATCATTGCAAAGTTACAAGAATTTATTGAAATTTACTTACTTTTGCATAGAAAAAATATAACAATGAATACGAGAGAAGCTAAAATAGAAGCCTTTGGCCACCTGCTTGATGTCCAGGAGCGCCTTCGTAAAGAGTGTCCCTGGGACCGCAAACAGACGTTTCAGAGTCTGCGTCCCAATACCATTGAAGAAACCTTCGAGCTTGCTGACGCATTGATGAACAATGACATGCATAATGTGAAAAAGGAGCTTGGTGATGTCATGGAGCATGTGCTGTTCTATGCCATTCTTGGAGATGAATCCGGCGAATTTGACATCGCTGATGTTTGCAACCAAGAGGCTCGCAAGCTGATGTTCCGTCATCCATTTATAGATTGGACGGGATGGCGGGATGATCCGAAGGCGGACTCGGGCGACATGCCGCACAACAGCGAGGAGGTGGAGCAGACTTGGGAACAAATCAAACAAAAGGAAAAGGACGGCAACAAGACCGTGCTTTCCGGTGTGCCAGCCTCGCTGCCTTCGCTCATCAAAGCCTACCGCATCCAGGACAAGGCCCGCAATGTGGGCTTTGACTGGCAGAAACGTGAAGATGTTTGGGATAAGGTGCGGGAAGAACTCCACGAGCTTGAGGTTGAACTCGCCAAGGACGACGCTATCAACTCTGAAAATGAACTTGGTGATTTCCTCTTCAGCATCATCAATGCTGCTCGCCTCTATCATCTCAATCCCGACAACGCGCTCGAGCAGACCAACCAGAAGTTCATCCGCCGCTTTGGCTACGTAGAGCAGAAGGCCAAAGAGGCTGGAAAAGAGCTCAGAGATATGACTCTCGGGGAGATGGATGACCTCTGGAATGAAGCTAAGTGTCAGGAACGTAAGAATGATAGTCAATACAATAAGAGTGATAACCAATAAAAGATATACAATGAAGAAGGTATGTTTTATCTTGACCATTGGAGTCGTAATGATGATGATGGGATGCGGAGGACAGAAGAACGCGGACAATAATGCCGACGCTGATAGCGTGGAGGTTATGGAGACGCCGGATTCTACGGTCTATGGAGTGTGCGGAAGTGGAACGTCGATGCATTCTCTTGAATTGGTGACCGACGAGGGCGACACCATAACCTATATGTTGGATGCCGACGATGCGGAGATGACCGTCAAAGGCGGAATGTTGGTCGGCGACCGCATGGCAGTTGTCGGCTTCAAGAATAGTGATGGAGAGATGCAAGCCTCGCAGGCCATCAACATCACCACGTTGCTCGGCAGATGGACCAGCATTGACAAGAACTTTGAAATACAGGAAGGTGGAACAGTGGCATCGGCAGTCAAAGCCGAAAGCAACCCTTGGACGGCGTGGAAGATATGCAATTGCAAGCTCATTCTCAATCGTGACACCTTTGGCATTGACGTTCTGGGAGCCGACAGCCTATATCTCGAAAATCATCAGGGCATCTACGCCTTCAAGCGCCAACCTGTGAATAGTAACGATTAACGTTTTGGAATCATTCAAGGTACATATACTCGGGTGTGGCAGTGCGCTGCCCACGCGGCGCCACAATGCATCGGCGCAGGTGGTAGAGCTGCGCGACAAGATGTTCATGATAGACTGCGGAGAGGGCACCCAGATACAGCTCCGTCGTTCGCGCGTGAGTTTCTCGCGCATTGGCCACGTTTTTATTTCCCATCTGCATGGCGACCATTGCTTCGGGCTTATCGGGATGATATCCACATTCGGCATGTTGGGGCGTACAGCACCGCTGCATGTCCATGCTCCGGCGGAGTTGCAACCCATCCTGGAGGTGGAGATGCAAGCTTACTGTCAGGGACTTGAATACAAGGTCGAGTTCCATGCGATTGATACCGCGGCGACTACCGTTATCTATGAAGACCGTAGCCTCACGGTGACTACCATTCCCCTTGAGCATCGTATGCCTTGTTGCGGTTTCCTTTTTTGTGAGAAACCGACACTCCCGCACATACGTCGGGACATGATAGACTTCTATCATATCCCCGTATGTCATATCGCCAACATCAAGAACGGCGCAGACTGGACGACCGAGGATGGCTCTGTAGTCCCCAATTCGCGCCTTACTTTCCCTGCAGACCCACCTCGCAGCTATGCTTACTGTAGTGACACGCGCTATATGCCCAAGTTGCATAAGCTCGTGGAAGGCGCTACCGTGCTTTATCATGAGAGTACCTACGACAAAGCCTGCGCCGACCGCGCCAAGCTCTACTACCACAGCACATCGGAGCAAGCCGCAAAGGTAGCGCGGGCCGCCGGAGTCGGCAAGTTGGTCTTGGGACATTTCAGTGCCCGCTATGAGAACGAGCAGACTATCCTCGACGAGGCCGTTGCCATCTTCCCCAACACCGTCTTGGCCAATGAAGGCATGGTGATAGATGTTAAATAGTTTTAATGATGCTCATTTTGTTCGTGCAAATGATGGATAGTGTGCGATAAATTACCTATTTTTGCATTGAAATACAATATTGAAAGGCTTATGATAAAAAATATACTCGTATCAGTTTTTGCTTTGTTCGTCGCCTTTGCCATGCCATCGTCGGCGATGGCCAACCCAGGCATAGAGATTGTGGAGACCGATTTCCAGCAGATTTCTATATCCTACGCCAACTCCATCCTGCGTGTTACCGGTGCTGAGGGAGAGGTCCTTCAAATCTACAACGTGGCTGGAGTAAGAGTGATGAACGTCAAAGTGGAAGGTGAAGACAAGCGCTTTGAGCTCAGCTTGCCCAAGGGTTGCTATATAGTAAAGGTGGGCAAGTGTGTTCGCAAAATCTCTGTCAAGTAGTCCGTGTCGAGCCTCCTGAAACTATTCTTTATTGCGGTTGCTGCCTTTTCGCTTGTCGCCTGTAGCGAAAAGGATGTCAATCCCAACCGCGACCTTACCTTGGATGATTTTTCCACGATGCGTGTGTCTGACTATGTGGTCAGCCTGTCGCGTCTCAAGCAGCATTTGGACCGCCAAGTGCACGATGACCGAGATACGGTCGCTTCCGATTATTTTCTTCGCAATTATTACCAGCAGGGTGGACGCCTCCTTTGGGTAGACCGTCAGGGCGTCGACCGCCGGGCTGACACTCTCTTGGCCTATCTGCGTCATGTCGACAAGATTGGCTTCAGTCCCAATCGTTTTCGTGTGCCCCAGATAGAGGCCGACCTCCAACGTATGCGCCACCTGCAGTTTGACACGCTCCATACAGCCAGTCGTGTAGTGGCTCGGCTGGAGTACAATCTTACCAAGTCATATCTGCGCTATGTGACGGGCCAACGCTTCGGTTATGTCAACCCCCGCGTGCTTCTCAACCGCATTGACCTCGTTGACACGGCGCGTATAAGCCTCGGCTATCGCACCCTTTTTGATGTTGGGATGGACACCCCTAACCGTGCGTTCTACCAGCGCGCTCTCGCCAAGGTCGAGGCCGACAGCGTAGCCGTCTTCCTGCACGATGTCCAGCCTGTCGACTCTCTGTATCGGCGGTTTGCGCAGATGCTACTGTCCACTCCGCCGCAGACGCCAGCCTACTCGCGGATAATGGCCAATATGGAGCGCCGCCGCTGGCGCACCCACCGACATCCCCAGACTTGCCCCAAATATGTGATGGTCAATGTGCCGGCATTTATGCTGACCGCTGTCGACGGCGAGACCACCATGCAGATGCGTGTAGGACTGGGAGCCGTGTCTACTAAGACCCCTCTGCTCGTCAGCGATATTTCCCGTATGGACCTCAACCCTCAATGGATTATCCCGAGGAGCATTATCCGCAACAGCGTGGTACGCCACATCGGCGACAGTGCCTATTTCGCCCGCAACCATTACATTGTGCGCGAGCGCAGTACGGGTAAGACCGTCTCCTGGCCACATTTCACATCAGAAATGCTGCTTTCGTCCGCCTATTCGGTTGTGCAGAAAGGTGGCGAGGGCAATTCCTTGGGGCGTATAGTATTCCGTTTCCCCAATTCTTTCTCCGTTTATCTCCACGACACTTCATCCCGCGGATTTTTCAGACGTGCTGTGCGCGCAGTCTCTCATGGTTGCGTGCGAGTTGAGCGCCCCTACGACCTGGCAGTTTTCCTTCTTGCCGACAAAGACCCGTCGGTCAAAGCCAAGATACAGTATTCGATGACAGCCATGCTGGCCCGCGACGGCGAAGCCCAAGCTGATACGCTCAAGCGCCGTATGGTTATCCGTTCCAAGAGCCTCGACCCGGTAGTGCCGTTGTTCATTACCTATTACACCCTCTATCCCGACCCTCAAGGTCATATGTGTGAGTATGCCGACATCTATGGTTATGATGCCGTAATCAACCGATATCTGAACAATTACCGATGACAGTCGACGACAACACACTTCTGAAGATGCTCGCGTCGCCCGAGACCAAGCGCAAGGCATTCGGGCTCATCGTCAGCCAGTATAGCGAGATGCTGTATTGGAAGATACGACACTTTGTGCTCTATCACGAAGACGCCGACGATGTGATGCAGAATGTGCTGATGAAGGCGTGGATGAACATCGACAGGTTCAAGGCCGATTCCAAGATTTCCACCTGGCTCTACAGTATTGCCGTCAACGAGTCGCTCGACTTTCTGCGCCGCAAGAAGAACGTGGCCGACGCCGATGCCGACCTCTACGCCGCCCGACACCTGATGGCCGACGAGTATTTCGACGGCGACGCCACCGAGGCCCTCTTGCAGGAAGCCATTGCCCAACTCCCCGACATGCAGCGCACGGTTTTCCTGCTCCGCTATTACGATGAGATGAAATACTCAGAGATGAGCAAGATGCTCGAGCGTACCGAGGGCGCTCTGAAGGCCAATTACCACATTGCAGCCCAGAAAGTTTTGGATTATATTAAACACCGTGATTAAACTATTTGAAGATACAATCGTCAAACGTATAAAGTGAATGAATATGAGCGAAATCAATCTTAATGACATCCAGTCTGGTCACCACCGCAATCCTTTTACGGTGCCTGAAGGATATTTCGACCATTTTGCCGATGACTTTATGGCCCGTCTTGATGACCAGCCTGCCGTTGTCCATCATTCATGGTGGCACCGTTACCGTTATTATGTGGCTTCAGCAGCCTGTCTGGCAGGCCTGTTGCTTACATCTACTGTCTATCTGGCCCATACGCAGCATCAGCAGACCAAGGCTCTTGCCGAGCAGCATGCCATCGATGCTTCTATCGACGAGATGGCCGACTATGCCATGTACGACAAGGGCGATATGTATGCTTCGCTGTCTGAGTATTAATGTATATATAATTAAGGTGTAGCATGAAAAGAATACTGATAATGTCCATCACTCTGCTGCTCGTTGTCGTGGCGGCTGCCGCAGAGCACGATTTCAACCCCCGAAGATTTCAGGCGGATATGGAGACCTTCATTGTCAAGGAAGCAGGTCTCACGCCTGCCCAGATAGATAAGTTCCTGCCTCTTTTCCGTGAGATGCAGACCAAGCAGCGTGCCCTCTTCGATGAGATGCGCCAGTATCGCCGCATGGCCGATTTCGGCGACGACAACGCCTGTGCCCGCGCCATCCATCGCATGGACAACATCGATGTGCAGATACGCCGCATCCAGCAGCAGTATCACCGCAAGTTTCTGGCAGTTCTGCCTGGCCGCGTGGTGATGAAGATTCTTCGTGCCGAAGACTGCTTCCATCGTCAGGCTTTCCGCCGTGCAGCCCGCTGTCCTCGTGCCCCGAGAGAGAAATAGCCCCATCCGTTTATAGAGAGACGGGAAGAATGTCGCAGATGATTATTGCCGACATTCTTCCCGTCTTTTTTGTGTCTATTTTTCGTCCAGATAGTTTCTTAGGGCAGCCGTCATGTTGCGCAGTTGTGCCACTCGGGCTTTGTAGTCAGGGCTTCCCGCCCGTTCGTAGTATATCAGTGCGCTCTCCAGATAGTCCTTTGCCACCCGCATATTGTGTAGATTGATGTAGCAGAAGCCTAAGCGGTAGAGCGCGTCGGCCTTCTCGTTGCCGTGGCGCATCAGGGTGGTGGCTTCGTAGTAGGCTATGGCGCGCTGCCATTGCTCTTGCTTGAACAGACATTCGCCGCAGAGCCAGTTGTAGAGCCCCACCTCTTGGGGCGAGAAGGCTTTCAGCTGCTGGATGGTCGCCTCCAGATATTCTGCTGCCTTGGCGTATTGGCCTTCGTAGTAATAGCACACGCCGAGAAATGCCCTGAAGCGCGGATTGATGGTATATACGCTGTCGAGCCGTGCCAGGATGAGCATGCACTCATGATACTTGGCCGTCTGAAAATACTCTATGGCCCGCCCCAGCTGCTCCTTGTCGGCCTGCTGGGCGTGCAGAGGCAGCGTGGCAGCCACGAGTATGGCTATCGTAGTCAGCGTATGGCGCAGCGGCATGGCTTATTCGGTATAGAAATTGATGAGTCTGACGAGCGCCTGACGGCAAGCCTTGCAGAACTCGGGGTTCTCGTTGGTGCGCATGCGGCAGTCGGGATAGGCGCGATACACGCCCTTGAGGCTGTAGCCCGCTCCCTCGTAGAAACCAGCCTGGCTGTCGGTGCCTATCAGGTTCTCCCACTTGTTGCGGAAGTCCACCTTGGTCGTGATGTTAGGTTCCCATGGCTCCACATCGTGAGGATACATGGGGATGTCCTCGAAATCGTAGGCGTATTCGTCGGCAAGACCGGCGAAACTGTGGCCGAACTCATGGACCACCACTGGGCGGAACTTGGGATGGTGGGTCATGGCGAGGTTGTACGAGTTGAGTATGCCGCCGCCACCATACTGGTCGGTATTCACCAGCACGATGATGTGCTCATACGGAGTGCCAGCCAGCACGTCGTGCAGCGTCTTCAGCCTGAGTGTGGTCAGATAGCGCGAGCTGTAGAATGTGTCGAAGTGGGAGCCCAGCACCGTGTTCTTCCATTCGCCTGTTGCCGGCGACGATGTGCCGCTCTCTGCCGAGACGGCCTTCACTGCCACCACGTTGAACCTGTCGCGCATGCTCTTGAAGGGCTCGTGGGCAAAGATGGCATCCATCGCGGTGCGGGCGTCGGCTACGAACGTCTCCATCTCGCCCTCGGTGTAGCCCTCGGCCACGAAGGCTATGTGGATGCAGCGTGTGGTGTCGCGGGCCTGCCATAGGGTGGTGTAGGGTGTAGGCTTCTTGCCGATGCGGCGTATCAGGATGTCGCTGGGCACCACCGTGTGGGTGTAGCTTGCGATGACCTCCTGGCGGTTGTTGCGCAGGTCTATCGTCACCTCTACCGTGTCTTTGGGCATCGGCATCAGAAACACGTTCTCAAACGAGCGTGCCGCGCCCTCTGCCTCGGGATAGCTGAGCCATTCCTGGAAGAGCGTGGAGAACGAGTTGCGATAGATGGCGGTGCGGGTCTTGTGGTCGCGCACGGTCAGTTGGCCGTTTCCTTGTACCGGCAGTTCGGTCAGTCGCTGTCGTTTGCCATACCATCGGGGGCTCACGTTGAGCTGGTCGAGAGCGATGTGTTGCTGCCGGGCGTTGCCCTCGAAGATGTAGTCGAGCCGCAGCGTGCTGTCGGTGAAATACTTGTCAAAGTCTTGTGCCGTGGCCGTCGCACACAGTGCCAGGGCGAGCAGAGTCGTCATTATATGCTTCATATCCATTGTCTTATTCGTGTTTCCAAGCCGTGATGTATAGCCCCACGCTTATCACTACCGCAGCCAGACCAGCCAGCAGCAGCGAGTTCTTGATCCAGGGGTTGGTTATGACATAGGCTGCCACAAAGCAGACCATGCCCGTCACGAGGGCGTAAGGCGCCCCTTTGCCTATTCGGGTGAAATCTATCTTTTTCATTATTGCAAAGGTAGTGCAAACCGATAGGAGAACAAAATAAAATCATTTATTTTTTATCATGATGGTCATCAAATTGATTGCAGAGTGGGAAATGGAGATTTCAAACCCGGAATTATCCAAATCGCGGCGGGCAACCACTATTTCCAACCACGAATTAATCTTGCCGGCCATCGATGGTACAATCGGCGTTGTCAGAAGAAATTTAGGTTAATGTGTGTTAAATCGGTTGATAAATCGCGTGTTTCCGCGTTTATAGAGTAGCATAGCGAAAATCATGATGAGCGAAAAGGAGTTTACCGATATAGCCGCAGAATTGCGCGTGGCAGCCGTCCGTTCGGCTGCCGCTGCCGGCATCGGTGTCGAGGGCGCAGAAGATGTGGCCCAAGACATAATGCTGAGGCTGTGGACGCTGCGCGACAATATCTCCTCCGCCCGTCATGCCCGTGGACTGGCTGTGGTGGCTGCCCGCAACAGGGCGCTCGACATGCTGCGCCAATCTCACACGGTATCGCTGACGACGGGAGTGACTGTTGTCCAGTCCTCGTCGGCTGCCGATGTCGCTATCGAGGCCGATGAGACCGATGCATGGCTGCAGCGCAGACTCCAGGCTCTGCCGCCCATGCAGCATCAGGTGTTGCGGCTGCGACAGATAGAACTGAAGGACAATGCAGAGATAGCTGCCATACTCGGCATCAAGCTGGCCTCGGTGGCCACGCTGCTCTCAAAGGCACGCAGACAGCTGCTCGCCGATATCAGAAAACGTAATCAACGTACATAAATATAACAATGTATAACGAAAAGCAAATCAGACAACTCCTCACGAGGTTTATGGAAGGCCAGACCACGGTGGAAGAGGAGCAGGAGATAGCCCGGTGGTTTGCCGCCCGTCGCGAGGTGGCTCCCGACTTGGAAGACTATCGGCAGATGTTTGCCTACTTTGATGCCGGCATGCCCGAAGAGGATGTGGCTGTCACTCACGTGGCAGCGGGCAGGTCGTCGTCTGTGGCCCGGAGCATCGCCCTCAGGGTGGCTATGATTGCCGCCGCCTGCGTGGCTGTGGCTGTGGTCATGACGCTCGCTCTCAGCCCGTCGTCGCCGTCGGCAGACAGTGTGCAGATAGCAGCCGTTCCCGTAGACACGGTCTCGGGTGCCGCTGTCCATGCACCCTCAGTCCCCAAGGCAGACAGCGTGAAGAGCGAGAAACCCAAGGCGCGCCGTTATCATAAATATATGTACACGCCGGCGCCTCCCCACCCGCTGTATGCCGAGGCGCGCCGAAAGGAGTTCGTCGACTCGCTCTCCGACGCCATCGATGCCTTTGTGGCACAATGCGTGGAAGAGGCGCAGCGCGACGATGAGCAGCTCTACCAGCAGGCTATGATGGAGGGAGCTAACCGCGAGAATGCCATCGTCAATGAAGCCTTGGCTGTGCTCGAAGAAGAAGTTTATTAAAATATAAAGGAGGAAACTGAATATGAAGAAAATCAAGCGTTTTATCTTGTTGGCTGTGCTCGCTGCCATGGCGGCTGTCGCCTCTGCTGCCTCGCCCAAGCAGTCTATTGATGTAGCATTTGCGCAGCTGGCTCAGACCCTCATAGACATGGGTGCCATCACCAATAGCGAGGCCCAAGAGTATGAAGGCGGTTATCACAAGTTCTACAACTTTGTCATCGACAAGGAGCAAAGAAAGCTGGTCGATGACTTCGAGGCCAAGACTATGCGGCCCAATGTGGCTCTGGCTTACATGTCTAATTTCCGCAAGGCCGGTACGATAGCCAAGTCCAATAATATAGGTTATGGCAAGGACAACGCCCTGACCTATAATCTGGGCGTGTATATCGACCGCAACTACGATATCCTCTACCTGCGCGACCCGCTGAACAAGGAAAAGCGCTATGTCTATGCGTTGGTGTGGTGGATGTCTGGGAAAAAGATGAATGGTTCGCTGCTGAAGTTCTATAACATTGACCCGGTGGTGCAGCGAGAGAAGGCATCGAAGCAGACCGAAGGCCGCAGAGTGCTACGCACCGAGAGCGACAGCATCTTGATGGTTGACGGTAGCGGAAAGCTGGTCTACTCCAATCTGGATATCGCCAACAAGGCCACCAAGTTTACCTCTTCCAGTCTGTTGACGGCAGTAACATCAGTATGTTCGGCCTATACGTCGCTCGCCTTTTCAGATGGCGCAGCAAAGGATGTGGAATACCGCCAGATATTGGCCAACCGACTGGTAACCCTGTGCAATCTGGGTCGCAAGACGTTTGATGCCAACGACAAGAAGGCTTGCATCAAGCTGGTAGAAGGCGTGCGTCGTTGCGAGTCGGATGTGGTCAACAGCACGCTGCTCGACGCTGCGCTCACGCTGCTCAAAAACTGATTATAGAAATCTCTCTCAACTCTGAAAGTCCTCCGGCAACTGTCAACGATGGTTGCCAGGAGGACTTGTCTGATTAAAAAAATAATGAAATAATCCTCGAAATGTTTGTCAGTCAGGAAAAAAAGCAGTACCTTTGCACCGCATTTTGAGGCAGTGGGTTTCGGCTCGGCTGTCGATAGTGCGCAAATATTAATCATTTATTAATTTATAAACAGTATGAATCAATACGAAACCGTTTTCATTTTGACTCCCGTTTTGTCTGATGAACAGATGAAGGAAACGGTCGCTAAATTCAAGAAACTGCTCACTGATAAAGGCGCAGAGATTCTGAACGAGGAGACCTGGGGACTGAAGAAGATGGCTTATGCTATTCAGAAGAAATCTACAGGCTTCTACTGTCTGTTGGAATTCAAGGCTGAGCCAACTATCGTTAACTCTCTCGAGACTGGCTATCGCCGCGACGAGAAGGTTATCCGTTACATGACCGTTAAACTTGACAAGTATGCTGCTCAGTACGCCGAAAAGCGTCGCGCAAAACTTGGTAAAAAAGAGGAGGCTTAATCATGGCAGAGCAGAACAATTCAGAAGTACGTTACTTGACAGCTCCTTCTATCGATGTAAAGAAGAAGAAGTATTGCCGCTTCAAGAAGAGCGGTATTAAGTATATCGACTACAAAGATCCTGAGTTCCTGAAGAAGTTCCTGAACGAACAGGGTAAGATCCTTCCCCGTCGTATTACTGGCACATCTCTGAAGTATCAGCGTCGTGTGGCCCAGGCTGTAAAGCGTGCGCGCCAGATAGCATTACTTCCTTATGTAACTGACTTGATGAAATAAAAAGGAGGAAGCACAATGGAGATTATTTTGAAAGAAGATATCATCGGTCTTGGATACAAGAACGATATCGTGAACGTTAAGAGTGGTTACGGTCGTAACTATCTTATCCCCACAGGCAAGGGTGTTATCGCTTCGCCCAGCGCCAAGAAGGTACTCGCTGAGAACCTTAAGCAGCAGGCTCACAAGCTGGCTGCCCTCAAGGCTGAGGCTGAGAAGAAGGCTGAGGCTCTCAATGGTGTAGAGCTGGTAATCGAAGCTAAGGTTTCTGCAACTGGTGTAACTTACGGTTCGGTAGGCGCTGCTGCTGTAGTAGAGGCTCTCGCTAAGAAGGGTTTCGACATCGACCGCAAGATTGTTACCATGCACGATGCCAAGAAGGTTGGCGACTACGAGGCTACCGTTCACTTCCACAAGGAGGTAGAGGTAAAGGTTCCTGTTAAGGTCGTTGCCGAGAACGCTCCCGTGGAGGCCGTTGAGGCTCCCGTTGAGGAGGCTCCTGTTGCTGAGGCTGCTGCCGAGGCTCCCGCAGCTGAATAAGTTTGCGCTGTAAAGCAAATCTCAATAGAAATCCTAACTGCAATTGCGCGGTTAGGATTTTTTTTGTGCCATAATGTATGGCGGTGCCTCGCGCGTACATAAAAATAAATGTGATTTATTTTGTATTGCGCTCGGTTTTCACTAACTTTGCACTAAAGTAATAAGTATTAAGTAATAAGATAATAATGAAAGCATTTGTATTCCCCGGACAGGGTTCACAGTTTGTCGGCATGGGCAAGGAGCTCTACGACAATAATCCATTGGCAAAAGAATTGTTTGACAAGGCCGACGAAATCCTCGGCTTCAAAATCACTGATATCATGTTTGCAGGCACAGACGAGCAGTTGAAGCAGACTAATGTTACCCAGCCTGCTGTATTCCTGCACAGTGTCATCTCTGCTCTCTGCCTGGGCGACGAGTTCGCTCCAGCAATGGTTGGCGGTCACTCACTCGGTGAGTTCTCTGCTCTTGTAGCAGTAGGTGCGCTCAGCTTTGAGGATGGTCTGAAACTGGTGGCTGCCCGTGCCAATGCCATGCAGAAGGCTTGCGAGGCTAACCCTGGAACTATGGCTGCCATCATCGGTCTGCCCGATGAGAAGGTTGAGGAAATCTGCGCTGAAGTGTCTACCGATGGTAATGTAGTGGTTGCTGCCAACTACAACTGTCCTGGCCAGCTGGTTATCTCTGGCAATGTAGATGCCATCAATGCCGCCTGTGAGAAACTGAAGGAAGCCGGTGCCAAGCGCGCTCTGCCCCTGAAGGTTGGTGGCGCTTTCCACTCTCCTCTGATGCAGCCCGCCAAGGACGAACTTGAGGCCGCCATCGAGAAGACTACATTCGATGCGCCTAAGTGCCCCGTATATCAGAACGTGGATGCCAAGCCCCACACTGAGCCTGAGGTAATCAAGGCCAATCTGATAGCCCAGCTCACCAGCTCGGTTCGCTGGACTGCCAGCGTGCAGGCTATGATTGCCGACGGTGCCGATGACTTCACGGAGTGTGGCCCTGGAAAGGCGCTGCAAGGTATGATAGGTCGTATAGACAAAACCGTAGCTGTGCGCGGGATCGCCTGAACGATATGATAGTTTATCAGATATTTACCAGACTTTTCGGCAATCGTAACACCACTCGTAAAGAGTGGGGTTCGGTTGCCGAAAATGGTTCTGGGAAGATGAATGACATTGATGCGCAGGTGCTGAAGCGCATCAAAGCTATGGGTGTGACCCATGTGTGGTTTACCGGTGTGTTGCGTCATGCCTCGCAGACCGACTACACGGCTTATGGCATTCCGGCTCAGAATGCCGAGGTGGTCAAGGGTCGTGCCGGTTCTCCCTATGCCATTACCGATTATTATGACATTGACCCCGATTTGGCTGTCGACGTCGATAAGCGTGTGCAGGAGTGGGAGAGTCTCATCGCAAGGACGCACAAGGCGGGGATGAAGGTAATCATGGACTTCGTGCCCAACCATGTGGCGCGTCAGTACCACTCTGTATGCAAGCCCAAGGGCGTAAGAGATTTGGGTGAAGACGATGATGTCAACATGCACTTTTCCACCCACAACAACTTCTATTACTGCTGGGGGCAGTCGCTTGACTTGGGCGATGTCACCGATAGTCAGACTTATCACGAGGCTCCTGCCAGAGCTACCGGCAATGACCATTTTGACAATCGTCCTGGTCGCAATGACTGGTATGAGACCGTCAAGCTCAATTATGGTGTTGACTATTGTGATGCAGGTGGTCGCTCTGAGCATTTTGACCCCACTCCCGATACGTGGACCAAGATGACAGACATCCTGATGTACTGGGCAGGCAAGGGAGTGGATGGTTTCAGATGTGATATGGCGGAGATGGTGCCCGCAGCGTTCTGGGCTTACGCCACCAAGGTGGTGAAAACGGCTTATCCGCATATCATCTTTATCGGCGAGGTCTACAATCCTTCGCATTACCGTACTTATATTAGGGCTGGCTTTGACCTCCTATATGATAAGGTGGGCATGTATGACAGCCTGCGTGACATCGTTTGTGGCCGTCGTTGGGCCTCTGACATCACAACGCAATGGCAGCAGACCGACGATATCCGCGACCACATGCTCTATTTCCTGGAAAATCATGACGAGCAGCGTATTGCGAGCGACTTTTTCGCCGGCGAGCCTTGGGCTGCCTATCCCGCCCACATAGTGAGTTGCCTGCTCCACACCAATCCTTATATGCTCTACGCTGGTCAAGAACTCGGCGAGCGTGGTATGGACAAGGAAGGCTTCAGTGGTCGCGATGGTCGTAGCACTATCTTCGACTATTGGAGCATGGACAGTGTCAACCACGGATACTTCGATATTCGCAAGAAAACACCGTCGGAACGCAAACTGATGGATGCCTACAAGCGCGTGATGCTCATTGCTGAGAAAGAGAAGGCGGCAAGCAGAGGTCTGACCTTTGACCTGATGTATGTTAATGGTCATCTGGCACAATCTCAATATGCCTTCCTGCGCAAGAAGGATGACGAGCTGCTTCTGGTGGTTGTCAATTTCGCAGCTGAGGCCATCGATACGGGAGTTATCATTCCTTCGCATGCCTTTGTGTATATGAGTATCGCAGAGGGGGATGCCGACGCTGTTGAGTTGTTGAGTGACGGTAAGGCTAAGTTGCATCTTGCGGTCAACGAGGCTGTCAATGTCGCCGTTCCGGCTCATGGCGGAGTAGTATACAAAATCAAACAATAATATCATGGACGAATTGATTCTGAACGAACACAACAAGGAGGAATTCCCGCCTGCCCATACTGCCGAGCATCTGCTTAATCAGCTGATGGTACGTAAGTATGGGTGTGAGCGAAGTCGTAATGCGCATATCGAGCGCAAGAAGAGCAAGATAACCTATCAGCTCGCCAACAAGCCCACCCGCAAGGAAGAGAAGTTCATCGAAGATGAGATGAACCGCCTCATTGATGAGGACATGCCTGTAACCTATGAGTTTGTAGACCGTGACCATATCCCCGAGGGTGTTCATATCGACCGTTTGCCCGAGGATGCGAGCGAAACCATCAGGCTGGTACGCATCGGCGATTACGACGTCTGCCCATGTATCGGCAAGCATGTGCGCTCTACTGGGCAGATTGGCCATTTTACTCTGCTCGGCACCAATTGGGACGAAGAGAAGCGCAGCTTCCGAATAAGGTTCAAAATCGTACAATAACTTAATCTATATCCATATGTTGAAACTTAAATCATTACCAGTATTGCTCTTTGTTGCCGCAGGGGCATTGTCCGCTTCGGCTCAAGACGCACAGACTTTGTACCAGGACTTCCAGCATCCCGGTCAGCCTTATCGCCCCCGTGTATGGTGGCATTGGATGAACGGAAACATCACCAAGGACGGTATCTACAAGGACCTCACCTGGATGAAGCGTAGTGGCATTGGTGGCTTTCATGTCTTCGATGCCGGTCTATCCACTCCGCAAGTCGTCGAGAAGCGTCTGCCTTACATGACGCCAGAATGGAAAGACGCCTTCCATTATGCCATTCATCTTGCCGATAGTCTCGGGCTCGAGGCGACTATCGCCAGCGCTCCCGGATGGAGCGAGACTGGCGGCCCATGGGTCAAGGACGAAGACGGAATGAAGAAGCTCGTTTGGCGACAGACCGAGGTCAAAGGTACAGGCAAGGCCCTGAAGGTTAAGTTGCCCGGTGGCTTTGATATCACTGGCCCCTATCAGGACTATTGTTATGTCAATCAATCTGTAGCCACAGTCTTCTTGCAGAAGAAGTTCTATCGCGACGTCGCAGTTCTGGCTATGCGCATTCCAGATAACGACAAGTCGATGATGGAGCTCAATCCGACCATCACAACCAGCGGTGGCACAGTTACTGCCGAGCAGCTGGGCAACGACAGTATCTCTGACTATTCTATCATCCAAGCCGAGAAGGACGGCAAGGCATGGGTGCTGATGGACTTTCATCAGCCACAACTCGTACGGTCAGTGACATGGTCGGTATTGAAGATAGAAGAAAGAGTGGAGAACTGCGCTGCGAGTCTCTTCTGCAGTATGGACGGAAAGACATTCACCAAGGTGGTCGACCTGAGTTATCAGGGAGGCTTCGAGCGTGTGGAGGATATTCCTCAGACCACAGCCCGTTATTTTAAGATGGTATTCACAAGTACTGAGAAGAACAATCCCGCTACCGGATTCCGCCTTTCTTCGCTTAAATTGTCGCCCGTAGTACGCGTAAACCTCCTTTCAGACAAGTCGGCATCTTCTTTCTATCGTTATGGAACGTCTGTCAAGACTCCTGCCACTACCGATGTTGTCAACACGGCAGATGTTGTCGATGTTACCTCTTTTGTCAAGGACGGCGTGCTTACCTGGAAAGCTCCCAAGGGCCGTTGGCGTATCATGCGATTCGGCTACGGACTCACAGGAAAGACCAACCATCCCGCTTCGCCTGAAGCTACCGGTCTCGAGGTCGACAAGATAGACCCCGTGGCTATCCGCGATTACTATAAGAATTATCTCCAGACTTATGTCGATGCCAGCAAGGGTCTGCTGGGCAACCGTGGTATTACCTACTTGCTCAATGACAGTTACGAAGCTGGTGCCCAGACGTGGACAGGTAAGATGGTGGAAGAGTTCAAGGCCCGCCGTGGCTACGACT
This sequence comes from Prevotella sp. P4-51, assembly GCF_002251455.1. Lineage (NCBI taxonomy): Bacteria > Pseudomonadati > Bacteroidota > Bacteroidia > Bacteroidales > Prevotellaceae > Prevotella > Prevotella sp. P4-51. The sequence continues at coordinate 247,682 of NZ_NPJM01000049.1, read as the reverse complement.
TGCTCCCCTGGCTTCCCGCGCTGGCAGGTATCGTTGTCAACAGTGCTGAGGAAACTGAGCGCTTCCTCTTCGACTGGCGTACCACTATAGGCGACATGATGACAGAGTACCACTACGACCAGCTCACTGACATCCTCAAGCCCTACGGCCTGAAGCGATATACGGAGAGTCATGAGGCGTGGCGCGCCAACGCTACCGACGGCATGGACTGCAAGCGCAGCGCCGATATACCTATGTCTGCTATCTGGATGCGTTACAAGCAGGGACTCGTAACCGTCCCCCAGCACGAGAGCGATATCCGTGAGTCTGCTTCTGTTGCCCATATCTATGGACAGAACGTAGCTGCAGCAGAGTCGTTTACATCCGATGGCTTCCGCGATGGTGCCTTCGTGTATACCCCCGCTGTCCTCAAACCCACCGCCGATGCCGCTATGGCCAGCGGATTGAACCTCTTCGTCATCCACACCTCTCCCCACCAGCCTGTTGATGATAAGGTGCCAGGCATTGGCCTTGGTCTTTGGGGCCAGTGGTTCGACCGCAATGAGACTTGGGCAAGCCAGGCCGGCGCATGGACCGACTACCTCGCCCGCAGCTGTTATCTCTTGCGTCAAGGTAAGTTTGTCGCCGACGTAGCTTACTATTACGGTGAGGATTCCAATGTTACAGCCCGCTACCAGACCCGTATGCCAAAGTTCCCCAATACCTACAACTATGACTTCGTGAGTCCGTCGATAGTTAAGGATGTCCTCAAGGTTGACAATGGTCAGCTGGTAACCGCCACAGGTATGCGCTATCGCGTATTGTGGCTTGACAATGTGAGCATGATATCCATCAAGATGCTGCGCCGCATCAAGCAGCTGGCTGATGCCGGTGTGACCATTGCCGGCGACAAGCCCAAGATCCTCGTGGGACTCGATGGAACCGTCGAAGAGTTTGACAGCCTGGTAAAGGATATCTGGGGCTCTGGCCGCAAGAATGTTACTACCGGAGTGTCTATCGGCAAGGTGCTTGCAAACACTGGAGTCGCTCCCGATGTCACCTTCTCTGACGCCAAGGCCAACATCAAGTTTGTACACCGTCGTCTGAACGATGGCGAGATTTACTGGATAGCCAACCAGACCAAGCAGGCGCGCAAGTTCACTGCCTCCTTCAATGTCACAGGCAAGAAGCCACAGCTGTGGCATGCCGATACCGGCGCCAAGGAAGATGTGAGCTACGAAATGGTCGACGGCCGCACCCGCGTAACCCTTGACATGCCCGCCTATGATGCAGTCTTTGTGGTGTTTGTCGACGATACCGATGTTCCCGCCGTCACTCTCGCCGAGCGCACCCGCACAGCTTTCGCCGAGTTCGCCCAGCCATGGACAGTCAGCTTCCAGGCTCATCGCGGAGCTCCATCCCAGATTGCTTTGGATAGCTTGGCATCGCTTACAGAGTCATCCGAGCAGGGAGTTAAGTACTTCTCAGGTGTTGCAACTTATACCAACAACTTCAAGGTAGCCAAGAAATCACTCAAGAAGAATGCTCCCTCACGCATACTGCTTGACTTGGGCGAGGTCAAGGACTTGGCCGAAGTTACCGTCAATGGTCAGCCCGTGGGCGTGGTATGGCATGCACCTTATATAATAGATATCACCGCTGCCGTCAAGGCTGGTGACAACAAGGTCGAGATTGCTGTAGTCAATCCATGGCACAACCGCATGGTAGGAGATATGCAGCCCGGCGCCGAGACTGTCACCTATTATCCCATCAAGTATTACAAGGCCGACGAGCCTCTGCTCAAGTCAGGCTTGATAGGCACTGCCCGCATTGTCGGTGAAAGATAAAAGCAAGAAGCTACCCTTCGTCAGTCCAAAGGGTAGCTTCTCACAGATTACTACAAGAAAGAGCCTCCCACTTTGCTGAGAGAGGCTCTTTCTTATTTGGTTTCGATTTCTTCCTTCATGTCGATAAACTGCTTCTTTGTATCGTAGAATTCGTATTGTAAGAAAGCAAGTTTCTGCGACGCTATTACATGTACGCCAAAGCCGTACTTTAGCTGCCATTTTCGCTTGAGTGATACCAGTCCTTGGTTGATATATGCCTCAACGTATGGATGTACATGTAGATAGAACTTCTTGATGCCAATCTTGTTGACCAGTCGGTCAATCTTTCTTTCGAGAATGTCAGTAAACAGGATGCTCGACTTGATTTTGCCTGTACCGTTACAGGTGGGGCAGGCCTCTTCAACGTTGACGTCCATGGCTGGCCTAACCCTCTGACGGGTTATCTGCATCAGTCCAAACTTGCTAAGAGGCAGGATGTTGTGTCTGGCTCTGTCCTTTTGCATGTTCTTGCACATACGTTCATAGAGCATCTGCCGGTCTTCGGCGAGGTTCATGTCGATGAAGTCTACGACGATGATACCACCCATGTCCCTTAGTCTGAGTTGGCGTGCCAGTTCGTCGGCAGCGCCAAGATTGGTTTCCAGTGCATTCTGTTCCTGTCCGTTTTCCGATTTAGAACGGTTTCCACTGTTCACGTCAACCACGTGCATTGCCTCAGTGTGCTCGATTATCATGTAGGCACCATGGCGGTAGTTGACCGTTTTGCCGAAACTCGACTTAATCTGTTTGGTTACGTTGAAGTTGTCGAAAATTGGAACTTTACCCGTATAGAGTTTTACGATGTGCGCTTTTTCAGGGGCTATAAGCGACACGTAGTCTTTTACTTCCTGATAAACATCTTCGTCGTTGATGTAGATGTTCTCATAACTTGGGTTGAACAGGTCTCGCAGAAGCGCTACGGCACGGCTGGTTTCTTCAAACACAAGTTGGGGTCTTTTCTGTGTCTTTTGCACCTTTGTTATGGCGTCCTCCCAGCGCTTGGTAAGCACCTTCAGCTCAGTATCCAGTTCAGCCACTCTCTTACCTTCGGCTACCGTTCTCACAATAACTCCACAGTTTTTCGGCTTAATGCTATGTATAAGCTGCTTGAGTCTTGCTCTCTCTTCTCCCGACTTTATTTTGGAAGATACCGAGACCTTATCGCCGAATGGCATAAGCACAAGATATCGTCCGGCAAAAGAGATTTCGCCTGTCAGTCGCGGACCTTTGGTAGAAATGGGTTCTTTTACAATTTGCACCAGCACCTCATCGCCCACTTTGAGCGCAGTCTGTACGCTGCCGTCTTTAGGGATATCGGGCAGACGTGATGCTTTGGCAAAAGGGTAAAGTTTTTTCCGGTCACTCTGTACCTGTCTGAGATATTTCTCGTACGAGTTGAATTGGCTTCCTAAGTCAAGATAATGAAGAAAGGCATCGCGTTCGTAGCCTACATCCACAAAGCTGGCGTTGAGACCAGGCATCAGCTTTTTGACTTTTGCTATGTAGATGTTGCCCACAGAGAAAGAGGCCGAGCGGGGCTCGTTCTGATACTCCACGAGGTTCTTGTCCTCGAGCAGAGCTATCGAGATTTCTTTCTGACGGACGTCAATGATTACTTCGCTTGTCATACTATCTTCACTTATTGCTTAAAAAAATGGGGGCATGTCGCACGACACGCCCCATTAGTCTTTTTGATTAGGCTATAGAGCAATACAATGATTACTTGCTCTTATGTCTGTTCTTGCGTAATCTCTTTTTACGCTTGTGAGTAGCCATCTTGTGGCCCTTCTTCTTTTTACCGTTTGGCATAATTCTTTTAATTTAAATGGTTATGTTTTTGCGTTGTATGCTTAGTTGTTCTTCATCTTCTCCACGAACTCCTTGGCAGGCTTGAAGCTGGGGTAGTCGTGTGCGGGGATGATTACAGTAGTATTCTTCTGTATGTTGCGAGCTGTCTTCTCTGCACGACGCTTGATGATGAAGTTACCGAAACCACGCAGTGAGATGTGCTCTCTCTTGAGCAGGCTTTCCTTTACAGTCTCCATGAGACTTTCCACTACAATGGCTACTTCCTTCTTTGAGATGCCAGTATTCTCTGAAATCTTGTTTACAATTTCTGTCTTTGTCATTGCTGTTTTTATTGTTATTTATATGAATATTTTGACTATGTTTGTTTTTGTGGGTGCAAATATAATAGTTTTTTGTGTGATATGAAAAGATTATCACTCTTTTTTGCGTTTTTGGGGGATATTTTGCCGTATAAGTGGCTCATTTGTAGGTTATTGAAGGGCGAAAAGAGGCTTTTCGCCACCTTTTTGCATGTCTCCATCGTTACTTTCTTGTCACTCGCTTTTCCCCTTGTTTAGACTGCGATTGCCGGAGGTATCGATGGCGTTGCCCCAGATGCTTTTTTACTTATTATTAACTAAAGTTGTTTGGTGGGAATTATGCTTTCTGCTAACTTTGTCTTTTCTAAGTAATATTATATACCATATTAGAATTATGAGAAGACTATTTTTCGTTGCCTCCATCCTCTTGGTATGGATGGGAGGCATTACCGGATGCAAGATGGCTGGCTCTGCCAATGGTTCCGACTCTTTGGCGGTTGACAGTTTCAAGTATGCCTTTGCCGACAGTATGCTCCACTGCAATATCGTGGCCGATGTGCCCCAGGGCGATGACTCCCTCGCTGTCGGAGTGCGCGCTTATGTCAATGCCCAGCTCGACTCGCTCTCCAGTGTTCATGCTTTCGACGCCTCGCGTTCAGCCGGATACGGCGGAGACCTTACCGATGGCCAGGCGCTGGTCGATTTCTATGGCAAGCTCAATGTCGACTCGATGCGCGCCATGCAGTCGCCCGATGGCGGAGCCCCCGAGTTCCAGTGTTCTTACGATGTGGCTATTCGCCTTGCCGCCCAGAACGAGCGTTATGTCACCTATGGCGTAGACCAGTATGTGTATGGCGGTGGCGCCCATGGTTCTGCCGTGTCCTACTGTGTCAACATCCTCAAGTCTTCGGGCCGCGTGCTCGGCGCTACTGTCGATGCCGCTCAGCTTGAAGCCATCCAGCCTCTGCTGCTTCACGGTGTGACCACCTATATCAACGCCCAGGGGCAGAAGGTTACCGAGGACGAAGCCCTGAAGCTCCTCTTCATCGACAAGGGCATCATCCCGTTGCCCGCCCATGCTCCCTATCTTGCTGCCGACGGTCTCCACTTCGTCTATCAGCAGTATGAGATTGGCCCTTATGCTATGGGCATGGTTTCGTTTACATTGCCTTACGACAAAGTAAAGCCTTACATGACTGCCGAGGCACTCCAGCTTCTTGAGACTGGTGCCGCCGATGCTGCCAAATAAGTATAATATAATAAGGTGTAAAAACAATGGCACGCTGTTTGTCTTGACAGAACAGCGTGCCATTTTCATTTTCCGGCAGTTTGTCTAATCCGCTCGTCTTCTTTCAGATGCTGGGCCAGCAGAGCTTCATCTACATAGTAGAGCTTGACCGTGAGCGGGTGCGGATAGTTGTAGAAGAAGGCATCGGTTGTGTAGTACCACTCGATGCTACTCACCTTGTCGCTTTCCATGAGTACTTTCTGGAAGTGGGCCACCCTTGTGCTCGGGGGTAGGGTGATGGCGGTCTTTCCCGACGTCATCCGGCATACCGTCACCAGATTCCACTTCATGCGCACCACCTTGGTCACCTCTCTTTTCATCTTTGTGCTTATGGTGATGTGGCGCCCGAACTCCTTGTTGATTTTTTCCATCACCGCCTTGAATACAGGTCCGTGCGAGCTTGCGTCTTTCAGTTGTTCATGCCATATATGCAGATGTATCATCTCGTGCAGCATGATGTCTTCGGCCTTTCGTTCGTCGATGTCATACTTCACGTTGAGCTTCATCTTGTACATAGCCACGTAGCCCTGCTTGTCGCGCTTGAGCGTACGGTGCATCTGACCCATATACGAGTTTACGTTGACCAGCCAGAAAGCCGGGCGGGGCAGGCGGTCGTTGAAGATTGTCTTATTGAAATGAGCAAAGCGCTCTCTTGCAAATTCCAGCGTATATCTCATGTCTCTGTTATTCTTGGACCGAGTTCCCTCAGTTCCGATTACGTAGATGCAAAAATACTCATCTTTTCCCTTACCGCCAAGCATAGCTTTGTTCTTTTGCGTTATTTTTTTGTTCTTCCCGCGGTCCGGAGTAAAAGAAAAGTGGTAATTTTGCTCTCGATTATGGAGCGCAAGATTATACACATCGACATGGACGCCTTCTTTGCCTCGGTAGAGCAGCGCGACGATGCCTCACTCCGTGGCAAGCCCATTGCCGTGGGCTTCGACGGCGAGCGCGGCGTGGTGAGTACTGCCAGCTACGAGGCACGCCGCTATGGCGTTCACTCTGCCCAGTCGATGGTTGTCGCCCACCGCCTTTGTCCCGAGCTCATCGTGGTGCCATGCCGGCACGACTACTATGCCCAGGTGTCGGCACAGATACATGCCATCTTTGCCGACTATACCGACCTCATCGAGCCCATATCGCTCGACGAGGCATTTCTCGATGTCACCCACAACAAGCGCCACATGGATATGGCGGTCGAGATAGCCCGCGAAATCAAGCAGCGCATTGCCGACGAGCTCCATCTCACTGCCTCGGCAGGCGTGTCCTACAACAAGTTTCTCGCCAAGATAGCCAGCGACTTCCGCAAGCCCGACGGACTCTGCGTCATCCATCCCACGCGTGCCCTCGACTTCATCGCCTCGCTGCGGGTCGAGCAGTTTTGGGGTGTGGGTCCCAAGACCGCCGAGCGCATGCACCGCATAGGCGTCTTTACTGGTGAGCAGCTGCGCGAGGTGTCGCGCCATCATCTCTGCGAGGTCTTTGGCAAGATGGGCAACGTCTATTACGACTTTGCCCGTGGCATCGACCTCCGCCCGGTTGTGGCCGACTATGTGCGCAAGTCGGTTGGCTGCGAGCAGACCTATCTGCGCGACATCAGCCAGCGCTCTGTAGTCATCATCGAGTTCTACCACCTTGTCGTCGAGCTTGTTGCCCGCCTTGCCGACGCCCGTTTCGAGGGTCGCACGCTTACCCTCAAGGTCAAGTATGCCGACTTTACCCAAATCAGCAAGCGCATTACCACCAACCATACACTGTCTACCAAAGCCTCCATACTGCCGCTGGCTAAGCGGTTGCTGGCACAGGTAAGCTACTCGTCATCGCGGCCCATACGCTTGTTGGGGCTGTCGGTCTCCAATCCGCTCGCCGACGATGGTTTGCCCCAGAGCCAATGGGTCGAAGGCGACCTCCCGTTTGAGGAATGGTGACCCTACGCGCCTATGGCTGACGATGCCCCCCCTTTTACCTTGTTTCCACCCATGCCCGATGTTGATAGCAAGCCGGCGGATGCCATATTCCGTTCACGCGTCAGCGCCGACTTGTCCGCTGCCGCTTAATCTTATGTTGCAAACCGTGAAATGGAGAAATCAAGGCGTGAAAACATTAATTCGCGCTTCGCAATAGACATTTCATGCTTTAAAACTCCTCTCGACATCATCTTTGCGGTTTTCGGTCGGTGTGGGCAGATGTTGGGGGTGCTGGCGATGATGGCGGGCACCATAGCCAGGTTCTATGAGCCGGCTCCTGAAAGCCCGGCAGCCGCCGTGGAGCATGTCATGCCAATGGCGGGATGAGGGTGGGGGATCAGCAAATAATCTGGGAAACACTTTGTCACACGCCGCGAAATGAGTACCTTTGAACAACCTAAATCGCAGGCCTTGCTTGTAAGTGTCAATCACCATATATCCTACAGTTATGAGATACGCAGTAATCAGAGATTTTGGCAAGAGAGATATATGCCAGTTGGCAGCCATCGCGCTGCTGTCCATGTCGTTCGCCCTGCAAGCCGCAGCCGCCGTGCCCGGTCGCAAGAAGGCAACGGCGCCCCCAGTACGCGTGGCGTGTGTGGGCAACAGCATCACCTATGGCACCGGCATCCAAGACCGCGCCCGCGACTCCTATCCCGCCCAGCTGGAGCGCATGCTCGGTCCTGGCTATGTCCGTCGGGCCTATATATTAATGTATCGCGCGTGGGTAACTCTCTCGTCGTGCGCTTTGACTATGCCGACGGACTCTCCACGGCCGACGGCAAGGCCCCGTCGACATTTGAGATAGCCGAGGAGGAAGGCCTGTATCATCCTGCCACAGCCGTCATCGCCGGATGCACCGTCGTCCTGACGTCGCCGGAGGTGAAGCATCCCTGCCTCGTACGCTATGGCTGGCAGCCATTCACACGTGCCAATCTCGTCAACGGCGCCTCGTTGCCCGCTTCTACCTTCAGAGGCGAAGTAGGCGCGCACGACTGACGGGCGAGGGAAAACAGAAATATCTCGTTTGTGCTCAATTCTTTTCTGCCGATATATGAAAAAATATCTCAGAATTGTTGTAATTTTGCAACGTAAATAGATATTAGTTCAGGTTAATATGAAAAAATTGTCATTTCTTGTTGTCCTCGTCATGATATCGCTTTCGGCGCTGGCACAGACCACGGTCAAGCTGCCCGCCCCAGACAAGCAGGTGGCGATGACGCTCTACGAGGCTTTGCAGACGCGCCACTCGGTGCGCAGTTATCAGAATAAGGATGTAGACAATGCCACGCTGGCTCAGGTGTTATGGGCGGCGTGTGGCTACAGCCGCGAGGCGGAGAAGAAGATAACCGCCGCTTCGGCGCTCAACCGTCAGGACATTGAAGTATACGTGATTAAGGCTGCTGGCGCTTACCGCTACGATGTCGAAAGTAATGCTCTGGTACAGCTCTCGGGCAAGGACCTGCGCCGCGAGGTGGCTGCCGGGCAGCAGTCGGTGGCTTCGGCTCCCGTCATGCTTGTGCTCGCCAGCAACCAAGGCAAGTTCGGCTCCTTGGGCGACGCTCAGGCAGCCCAGCGTCTGGGCACGCTGGATGCAGGATATGTGTCGCAGAACATCTATCTGGCATGTACGGCGCTGAAGTTGGGCACCGTGGCACGCGCCACCATGAATGTAGAGGTGCTCAAGAAGGAACTCGGACTCGGTGCCGACCATCTCTTGCTGCTCAATCATCCGATAGGGTGGGAGGAAAGCAAATAAAAACTAAACGATAAAACCAATAAAGATGAAAAAGACCAAAATAGTATGCTCGATAAGTGACCGCAGGTGTGAGGTAGACTTCCTGCGCAAGTTGTTTTTTGCCGGTATGAACGTGGTGCGTATGAATACCGCCCACGCCACGCCCGACGGAATACGTACCATCATCCGCAACACGCGTGAAGTGTCGCCCCACCTGGCTCTGCTCATTGATACCAAGGGCCCCGAGGTGCGTACCACCAATGTGGAGCAACCCATAACTTACAAGAAGGGTGACGTGGTAAAGATATTCGGTCGCCCCGAGATGGACACCACCCACGACATCGTCAACGTGTCGTATACCGATTTCACCAAGTGTGTGGGCAAGGGTGCACATATCCTCTTCGACGACGGACTGTTGGATATGCTCGTCATGGAGCAAGTGGGGCCGATGCTCGTGGCCCAGGTGCAGAACGACGGTGTGCTGGGCGCTCACAAGAGTGTGAATGTGCCTGGTGTACACATCGATCTGCCCGCGCTCACGGAAAAGGACAAGAAGAACATCAACCTCGCCATCGACGAGGATATAGACTTCATCGCCCACTCGTTTGTGCGTAGTGCCGACGACGTGATGGCGGTGCAGAAGATGCTTGACGAGCGTGGCAGCGACATCAAGATTATCTCCAAGATAGAGAACCAGGAGGGCGTGGACAATATCGATGAAATCATCGACGCATCGTATGGTATCATGATTGCCCGCGGCGACTTGGGAATCGAAGTTCCTCTCGAGCAGATACCCGGTATACAGCGTACAATCATGCACAAGTGTGAGCAGAAGAAGAAACCCGTGATAGTGGCGACACAGATGCTGCACACCATGATTGACAACCCGCGCCCCACGCGCGCCGAGGTGACCGACATAGCCAATGCCATCTACTCACGCACGGATGCGCTGATGCTCAGTGGTGAGACGGCGTCGGGCAAGTATCCTCTGGAGGCTGTACAGACCATGGCTGCCATCGCCGAACAGGCTGAGCAGGACCGCATGAACAGTGACGACTTTGACATCCCATTGAGCTCGACCTGCTCGCAGCGTGAATTCCTGGCTCATACAGCCATCGAGTCGACCCGCAAGTTGGGCGTTGCCGGTATCATTGCCGCCAGCGAGAGCGGACAGACTGCGCGCGACATTGCCGCCTTCCGCGGTCCTACTCCCGTGCTCGCCATCTGCTACAACAACGAAAAGACCATGCGCTGGCTCAACCTCAGTTATGGCGTAATACCCATTTATCAGAAGAAACACTTGAGCTCGCTCTTCCTGTTTGTGGCTGCGCTGCGTATGCTGTTGCAGAAAGGCTATATCAAAAAAGATGACAAGATAGCTTACCTCGGTGGTAGTATCGGCGGACGTGGCGGCGCCACCTTCCTGGAGATAAACCGCGTAAGCCAGGTATTCGACAAGTCTTACGAATTCCACTTGCCTGACTGATAAGTGTAGAAGAAAACGATGGAATATAAAAACGAGGGGGATATTGACAGTCATGTCGATATCCCCCTCGTCTTCAGTTATTTCTTGTGTCGTCGGAATCTTGGTATCAAGGACTTGCCGCTGAACTTGCGGTACAGTTTCCATCCCAGGAGCGCTGCGTCAAACATTCCGATGCCCGTGCTCATGAGCCGTTGCAATCGCTTTGACGGTGTCTCATATCTCGGCGCTTCCTCCTTGGCAAAGAGCGTCTGCCAGAGGTCGGCTATCTTGTCTTCGCTGGCGTCAATCTCCTTGGCAAGAGCCTCGCGACGGGCCTGAATGTCTTCAAGCGAATTGTAAGTGTTCTCGTTGTTGACCATAGCTTATTTCTCCATTAATATACTTGCCAATAATCTGACCAGCGGGCGCTCTATCCACCTCTTGCGGTTGGCCACGCACAGCAACAGTATGATGAAATAGGTTGCAGCCACGGTGCCAAAGGCAAGCGCGTGACCCATAAGTGGGGCAAGCGCATAGGCCACGGCGAAGGAGAAGTAGATAAGGGTGAGCATGAGGAGTATGGCTATAATCACGCTGATGGTGGCAATCGTAAGGATACGCACCACCTTGTCAACGAGATTGAGCTTGATGTACTCTCCACGCTGCCCGATGTACTGCTTGATGGCTTCAACCAGCTGACCTATGGTCTCGATGTTTTTGTCGTTGGAGAACATCTGCAGAGGTCATTAATCCAATGCGTCTTCGGCAGCATCCTTGATGTCATCAACAAGGTCAGCAACCTGCTTGCGACTCAATTTGATGTCATGCTTGTTGCAGAAGTCGTCAACTGCGTCAGATATCTTCTTACGTGTGTCCTCACCTTTCTCAGGAGCCATGATGAGACCCAGTGCTGCTCCAGCAAGGGCGCCTCCGAGGAATGCTCCAATGTAACCTAATGCTTTCATATCGTTACTCTTTATAAGTTAATAATTCTCTTTGTCGGCAAATTGTCTGCCGATATCTGTCGCAAATGTAAGAAAAGAAAATAGATTGACCATAAAAAGTTAGTAATTTTTTGTTAAAACGCTTGGAATTCTCATATTTAACAAACTTTATGCACGAATGCACCCTCCCTTTGCGATATATTTTGTAATTTCGCAAACAAAAGTGAACATAAATAATCAAACAATATCTTAACAGACAATGAAGAAAAGTATAGTAATGTGCGCAGGTGTTTGTGCCGCTCTCGTGCTGGCCAGCTGCGGTTCAAGTAAGGATAGTGCTTTCAAGAAGGCATACGACAAGGCTAAGGCCCAGGAGCAGGTGGCTACCCAGCCAGAGACTCCCGCTCCAGTAGTGGCTCCCATCGTGGAGAAGCCTGCCACCCAGTCCACTGTAATCGACAATGTGGACAACGCCAACGTTCGCACAGAGGATGTAACCCTCGTAAGCGGTGCCGGTTTGCAGAACTTCAGCGTAGTTGTAGGTTCGTTCTCTCTCAAGGCCAATGCCGAGGGTCTGCAGAGCACTCTGAAGGCTGCTGGATATGATGCACAGATTGTGCTCAACTCTGCCCGTGGCATGTATCGCGTGGTTGCCAGCACTCATGCAGACAAGGCTGCTGCCGTACAGAGCCGCAATCAGTTCCGCGCAGGCAACTATCCTGACGCTTGGTTACTTTTCAAGAAGTAAAGGTTAATGCGTGTTCTTTCTATAGACTATGGTAAGAAGCGCACAGGAATAGCAGTGACCGACCCCTTGCAGATAATTGCAAACGGGTTGGCCACTGTTTCTACATCCCAGCTTTTCGATTTTCTGAACGACTACATTGCTCGCGAGCAGGTGGAGCGTATCGTGATAGGCAAGCCCGTCCAACCCAATGGAGAGCCCAGTGAGAATCTTGCGAGGGTAGAGCAGTTTGTCAATCGTTGGCGCAAGGCTCACCCGGAATTGCCCATCGAGTATTATGATGAGCGTTTCACTTCCGTCTTGGCCCATCGCGCCTTGATAGATAGTGGTGTAGGTAAGAAAACGCGTAGAGAAAACAAGGGACTAGTTGACGAAATCAGCGCAACCATCATTCTTCAGGACTGGATGGGTTCTAAGAAGTTTTGATACATACCAACATACAGTTTATGATATTACCTATTTATATATATGGCCAGCCTGTACTGAGAAAGGTGGCCGAGGATATCACCCCCGATTACCCCAATCTGTCGGAAATCATCGCCAATATGTATGAGACCCTCGATGCTGCAGAGGGCATTGGTCTCGCGGCTCCTCAGATAGGCATGGCTATCCGTCTGGTGGTCATCGACCTCGATGTGCTCAAAGAAGATTTGCCCGAGTATGCCGACTTCCGTCATGTGTTCATCAATCCGCATATTGTGGAAATCGACGAAGACTCCAAGAAGGAAACCATGGAAGAAGGATGCCTCAGTATTCCGGGTATCCATGAGTCTGTGGCTCGCCACACACGCATTCATGTCACCTACCTTGACGAGAATATGGCTGAGCATGACGAATGGGTCGAGGGATACCTTGCCCGCGTGATGCAGCATGAGTTTGACCATCTGGAGGGTACCATGTTTGTAGACCGCCTTACTCCCCTGCGCAAGCAGTTGATACGCAGTAAGCTCAAACAGCTTACTCAGGGAAAATATCGTTGCAGTTACCGCACAAAACCGGTAAGACGATAACTTGTAAAGGTTGTCCATGGCTGTTCCGCATGGGCGACTGAATGAATGGGAACAACAAACAGCTATAGGATAATGAAGAGTATAATATCACAGGATAACCCGAAGCGAACAGTCTCTAACGCCAGTATGCGCATGAAGGCGTGGATTACATCTGCGATAGTGCTCTTCATTGTCTTTTTTGTTCCGGGCAAGGCCATTGCCCAGTATAATACCAACAGGCTTATGCTTAGTGGAGAGATAGCCCTGCACTATGAGGACTACGTGCTCACCATACAGTATTTCAATCAGGTTATCGTTCTCAAACCTTACCTCTATCGCCCCTGGCAGTATCGTGGTATCGCCAAGTTCTACCTTGAGGACTATAGCGGTGCTGAGTATGACGTGACCCAAGCCCTCAAACTCAATCCCTATATCGACGGACTGTACGATTTGCGTGCCATTGCCTACGTGCGTCAGGATAAATACAAGGAAGCCATTGACGATTACACTCATGCCATCCGCCTCAATCCCGACCAGCGTAACTATTGGTTCAACCGAGCCCTCTGCCAGATGAATCTCAAGGAGTATGCCAAGGCCCATAATGACCTTGACACCATCATAAGCAAGTGGTCGGGCTTCGCCAATGCTTATTCGCTCAATGCGGAGATATGTCTGCAAGAGAAGGACACTGTGACGGCCGCCAAGTGGCTGGACAAGAGTCTGGAGATAGACCCCTTTGACGGCAACGCATGGACCACGAGAGCGTTTATATCCCTTGCCCGCAAGGAGTGGAAGGACGCTGACAAGTTCTTGAGCAAGGCCATCCACCTCAAGCCCAAGGTTGTGTCCAACTATGTCAACCGTGCCTTGGCGCGATACAATTACAACAACCTGAGGGGTGCTATGGAAGATTATGACCGTGCTATAGACTTCGATCCCAATAACTTCCTGGCACATTACAACCGTGGACAGCTGCGTATGCAGTTGGGCGATGACAACCGGGCTATTGCCGACTTCGATTATGTCATCCATATGGAGCCTGAGAATTATCTTGCCATCTTCAATCGTGCCCTTCTGCATGACCGCACGGGAGACCTGAAGTCTGCCATCCGTGACTACAGCACCGTAATCAGTCAGTTCCCCAACTTCTGGACTGGCCTGTCTTATCGTGCAAAGGCTTACCGCCGTCTGGGCATGACCGCCAAGGCCGAAATGGATGAATTCCGTATCCTGAAGGCTCAGATGGACAAGCATCTGGGCATTCAGCCACGCTGGAGCAAGAACAAGAGACGCGAGATGCGTAAGCGTAGTGAGATAGACCCTGAGAAGTACAATCGTATGGTGGTGGCCGACGAGAACGTGGCCAACCAGGAGTACAAGAGTGCGTTCAGAGGAAAGGTGCAGAACCGCTCGGTAGAGGTGGAGTTCATGCCTATGTACACCCTCTCGTTCTTCAAGTATAATAATGGCGTCACCTCTTATCAGGCGTTCGACCGCGATGTAGAGAAGTTCAATGCCCTTCAGACCAAGAGCAAGATTGACTATAAACTCTACGTGACCTGCAATCCTCCTCAGCTCACCGAAGGTCAGTCGCAGGCATTCTTCCAACTTGCAGACTCACTTTCGTCATTCATTGAGAAGGCTCCCCACGTTACAGATGTCAAGCGTCAACTGATGATGCGTGCTGTGGTGTATGGCGTCGTACAGGATTTTGATGCCGCCATCAACGACCTGACCGTCCTTGTCCATACCGATTCTCTCTCGACGATGGCCTACTGGCAGCGAGCCGTTTGCCAGCATCTTGTCAATGAGTTTGACCGCACCCATGGTGTCCAGACCTCCGACGCCCCCGCTCGTGTGATGCGAGTGCGTACCGACCTTGACCGCGCCATCGCCCTTGCGCCTCAGAATGCCTACCTATATTATAATAGAGGTAATCTGCACGCCTCCAATGGTGAATATTCCAACGCCATCGATGACTACACGCGCGCTCTTCAGATAGATGCATATCTCGCCGAGGCTTATTACAATCGTGGCTTGGCCTATGTCAAGAATGGTAAGAAGGCCGACGGTATTCGCGACCTGAGCCGTGCTGGCGAACTGGGCATCTATGATGCTTATAGCGTAATCAAGCAGATTAGCAATGACAAATAAACTCTTCCCTATGGTGTAGATTGGGTGAAAAAGTACTTGAGAGAGGTGATTTTTATGCTTTTTGTAAAAATTACCTCTCTTTTCTTATCTTATGTCGTAACAAAGTAGTACTTTTGCAACGATTAAAATAAAACTAATTTGTATTATGGTTAAAATCACATTTCCTGATGGCTCCGTGCGTGAATACGAGAGCGGAGTTACAGGGTTACAAATCGCCGAGAGCATTTCACCGGCTCTCGCTCGCAACGTTGTATCTTGCGGTATCAATGGTGAAACTGTAGAGTTAAACCGTCCCATCACTGCCGATTCTACCATCGCGCTTTACAAGTTTGAGGACGAAGAGGGTAAGCACACCTTCTGGCACACCTCTGCCCACTTGCTCGCCGAGGCGCTCCAAGAGCTCTATCCCGGCATCCAGTTCGGCTTCGGTCCTGCCGTAGAGAATGGATTCTTCTATGACGTTATGCCCGCCGAGGGTCAGGTGATTTCAGAGAACGACTTCCCCAAGATTGAGGAAAAGATGCGCGAGCTGGCCAAGAAGAACGAGGCAGTTGTGCGCCGTGAAGTGTCTAAGGCCGAAGCGCTCAAGGAGTTCAAGGCCGATGGTCAGAACTACAAGTGCGAGCACATTGAGCAGGACCTCGAGGATGGTACCATCACCACTTATACCCAGGGCAACTTTACCGACCTTTGCCGTGGTCCGCACCTTCTCTCTACAGGTGAAATCAAGGCAGTCAAGATTACCAGTGTGGCTGGTGCTTTCTGGCGTGGTGACGCCAAGCGCGAGCAGATGACACGTATCTATGGTATATCATTCCCCAAGAAGAAGATGCTTGATGAGTATCTCGTTATGCTTGAAGAGGCCAAGAAGCGCGACCACCGCAAGATTGGTAAGGAGATGGAGCTCTTTTTCTTCTCCGACCGTGTGGGCAAGGGACTTCCCATGTGGCTCCCCAAGGGTACCGACCTGCGTCTGCGCTTGCAGGATATGCTCCGCAAGATACAGAAACGTTTCGGTTATCAGGAGGTTATCACTCCCCACATTGGTTCCAAGAATCTTTATGTGACCTCTGGACACTACGCCCATTATGGTAAGGACAGCTTCCAGCCTATCCACACTCCCGAGGAGGATGAAGAGTACATGCTCAAGCCTATGAACTGTCCTCATCACTGTGAGGTTTTTGCCAGCAAACCACGCTCTTACAAGGACTTGCCACTGCGTATAGCTGAGTTCGGTACCGTTTATCGTTATGAGAAGAGCGGTGAGTTGCACGGACTTACCCGTGTACGCTCGTTTACTCAGGACGATGCCCATATCTTCTGCCGTCCCGACCAGGTCAAAGGCGAGTTCCTGCGCGTGATGGATATCATCCAGGCCGTGTTCGAAATCTTCCAGTTTGATAACTTCGAGGCCCAGATTAGTCTCCGTGACCCTAACGACAAGGAGAAGTACATTGGCTCTGACGAAGTTTGGGAAGAGAGTGAAACCGCTATCAAGGAGGCTTGCGCCGAGAAGGGCCTCGATGCCAAGATTGAGTATGGCGAGGCTGCGTTCTATGGTCCTAAGCTTGACTTCATGGTCAAGGATGCCATCGGCCGCCGTTGGCAGCTGGGCACTATCCAGGTCGACTATAACCTGCCCGCCCGCTTCAAGCTCGAATACACTGCCGAGGACAACACCAAGAAGGTGCCCGTAATGGTTCACCGCGCTCCTTTCGGTTCGCTCGAGCGCTTTACCGCTGTGCTCATCGAGCATACAGCAGGCCACTTCCCACTCTGGCTCACTCCTGATCAGGTGGCTATCCTGCCCATCTCAGAGAAGTACAATGACTATGCACGCAAGGTGAGCAAGTATTTCGCCAACCAGGGTGTGCGCGCCGTCATCGACGACCGCAACGAGAAGATTGGCCGTAAGATTCGCGACACCGAGTTGAAGCGTACTCCTTATATGGTCATCGTTGGCGAGAAAGAGATGGAGGAAGGTCTTGTAAGTATGCGTAAGCAGGGTGGTGGCGAGCAGGCTACCATGTCTATGGAAGACTTTGCCAAGCGCATCAATGATGAGGTGGCAACCCAATTGAAGGCTACCGAAATCGAGCCTCAAGACTAAAACTTAGAAGTCAATTTTAGCATAGAGCAGCATTGCGGTGTCTATCCGCGGTGCTGCTTTTTTTGAAGAAGTGATGCGTTTGGGACGAAAAGGCATTACCTCCGTGCGCCTTTTGGGGTCAATTATAGCACCTTTGGATAAAAAAGATGAAAATTTAATTTGATATTTAACGATTATTTTGTACCTTTGCAGCCGCTAATTATAAGATAGTTGAATGAAAAATGACAAAATGAAGAATCAGTACCGCGTGAACGAACAGATTCATGTCCGGGAAGTTCGTGTGGTAAGTGAGGATGGTTCCGAGGTGATGCCTACTCGTAAAGCGATGGATTTGGCTCGTCAGCAAGGCGTCGATCTCGTCGAAATATCACCCAATGCCCAGCCTCCTGTTTGTCGTCTCATCGACTACTCTAAGTTCCTCTATCAGCAGAAGAAGCGTCAGAAGGAAATGAAGCAGAAGCAGGTGAAGGTCGAGGTTAAGGAAATACGCTTCGGACCCCAGACCGATGAGCACGACTATCAGTTCAAGCTCAAGCATGCCCAGGAGTTCCTGCTCGAAGGCAACAAGGTGCGCGCTTATGTATTCTTCCGTGGACGCTCAATCCTCTTCAAGGAGCAGGGAGAAGTTCTTCTCCTCCGTTTTGCCAACGACCTGGAAGAGTATGGCAAGGTAGAGTCGATGCCCGCACTTGAGGGAAAGAAGATGTTCCTCTATCTGGCACCCAAGAAGGCCGGCGTGGCAAAGAAGAGCCAGCAGAAGCGCGACCGCGAGGCAGAGGAAGCAAAGGGCAGTGCCAGTGGAGTGGCAGAAGTGGAGGAGGCACCCAAGGACGGTGGCCTTTTCGGCAACGCCAAGAATGGTGCCGAGGCTCTGCAGAAGCTACAGCGCGATTAAGACAAGAGCATAGTGTGCGTAACGTCTTGGTATATACGTTACCACCTATATTATAAATAATAACAATTAAACAATTAACAAAAATGCCAAAAGTTAAGACAAATTCCGGCGCAAAGAAGAGATTCACATTCACCGGTACTGGTAAGATTAAGAGACATCACGCTTACCACAGTCACATTCTGACTAAGAAGACAAAGAAACAGAAGAGAAATCTTGTTCACCAGACTCTGGTTGACAACTCCAACCTGAAGCAGGTACGCGATCTGCTCTGTCTCCGTTAACCGTTAACTTTTTAGTCGAACTTTAAAAGAAAGAAATTATGCCAAGATCAGTAAATCACGTTGCATCTAAAGCAAAGAGAACAAGAATTCTGAAGCTCACCAAGGGTTACTTCGGCGCCAGAAAGAACGTATGGACCGTTGCTAAGAACACTTGGGAGAAGGGACTTACCTACGCATACCGCGATCGCCGTAACAAGAAGCGCACTTTCCGTGCTCTCTGGATTCAGCGTATCAATGCAGCTGCACGCTTGCAGGATATGAGCTACAGCCAGTTGATGGGAGCTCTCCACAAGGCAGGTATCGAGATTAACCGCAAGGTCCTCGCTGACCTCGCAGTCAACAACCCTGAGGCTTTCAAGGCTATCGTTGACAAGGTAAAGTAAATTGAGAATAGGTAAAAGAGCCTCGCTCTTCTATTTATAAGCTATAAAGCGCAAGACTGTAATGGTCTTGCGCTTTTCTTTATCCCCATAACTGGCGGGACCAATGCCATCTTGATGCGATAGAAAGACGCAATGCTGTTTGGCTTGCCAAAGAGTTTGGCCATCGTGAAAATGTTGGTTTCGTGGTTTGAATTTGTGAATTCATGGTTTGAATTCTCGGTTTCATGGTTTGATTTTGTTATTTCATAATTTGATTTTGTTATTTCGTGGTTTGGTTTTATTTTTAGGTTGGTCTCTGGCGGTTTTGGCCTTTTCCCTTTTCCCGATTATGCATCTTGCTTGCTTCGGTCGGCCATTAGGTTTTGCTGGGGCGATAGTGGAGTGGTGCGTTAGGGCAATGTGAGGGGGGATGGACGGGATGAGATGCGTTAAGGGCTGGATCCGTTTGTGCCGAATCCAGCCCTTGATTGTGCTATGGCAACTGACCCGTATTGTTGACTTTACCTTCAGGCTCGGTGCCTTGTTCCTCTGTTTGCGTGTCTGTATGGATGGGTGCGCTGTGGTCGCTGATGGCTATGTCGGCGGGCTGATGGGGAGTGACAGGAGTGACGGGCTGTGAGATGGAATAGACCTGCGGACACTTAGACATCGCGCATAGACAGCGAGATGCGGTGGCGCTGGTGGTCTATGCCTATCACCTTGACCGTGACGTGCTGCTGCAACTTTACCACCGTGCTCGGGTCGGAGACAAACTTGTTGGCCAGTTGGGAGATGTGGACGAGCCCATCCTGATGGATGCCAATGTCGACGAAGGCGCCAAACTGGGTGACGTTGGTCACTATTCCCGGAAGTATCATCCCTTCCTGCAAGTCGTCTATCGACTTGATCGAAGCATCAAACTCAAAGTTCTCCAATGCCATACGTGGGTCTCTTCCGGGCTTCTCGAGCTCTGCCAGAATGTCGTTCAGCGTGGGCAGTCCCACCGTGTCGCTCACATAGCGCTCAGGCTTTATCTGCTTCTGTATCTCCTTGTTCTTAATCAGTTCGGCAATGCTGCATTTGAGGTCCTTTGCCATCTGCTCCACGATGTGATAGCTCTCGGGATGCACCGCGCTGTTGTCGAGCGGATTCTTGGCGCCGTTGATGCGTAGGAAACCGGCACATTGCTGATAGGCAACCGGTCCCAGGCGCGGTACCTTCTTCAATTGGCTGCGGCTTGTGAATGCTCCATGCTCGCTGCGATATGCTACGATATTCTGAGCGAGCGACATGCCCAAGCCACTCACATAGCTGAGCAGATAGGCACTTGCTGTATTGACATTGACGCCAACGTGGTTGACGCAACTCATCACTGTGTTGTCGAGAGCATGCTTGAGTTTGGTCTGGTCTACATCGTGCTGGTACTGACCCACGCCGATACTCTTCGGGTCTATCTTGACCAGCTCGGACAACGGGTCCATGAGCCTTCTGCCTATCGACACGGCGCCTCGCACTGTGACATCCTCGTCGGGGAACTCCTCGCGCGCTATCTTTGAAGCTGAATATATTGACGCCCCATCTTCGCTCACCACGTAGTAGGGGATGTCGCTGAGACTGCCGATTGAACGCAGCCATTCGGTAGTCTCCCTGCTTGCCGTGCCGTTGCCAATGGCGATGGCTTCAATCTTGTATTTGTCTGCCATGTGCAGCAATGCCGCTGCAGCCAGCGCACTCTTACGCTGTGGCGGGTGCGGATAAATAATCTCGTGGTGCAACAGCGTGCCCAGTTCGTCGAGACATACGGTCTTGCATCCATTGGCAAACCCCGGGTCTATGGCCAGCACGCGCTTCTGACCCAATGGCGCAGCGAGCAACAGCTGGCGCAGCCCTTCGGCAAACACGGCTATGGCCTCTTCGTCGGCCTTGTCCTTGCTGCTGTGGGCATATTCGGTCTCTATCGACGGCGCCAGAAGTCGCTTGAGGGCGTCGTCCACAGCCTCACCCATCAGTCGCTGACATTCTCCTTGGCCTCTGACGTAGTGACGCTTGAGTCTGTCGGCACACTGGGCGCGGTCTATGTCGATGCTCACACGCAGCACGCCCTTGTCTTCGCCCCTTAGCATGGCGAGAAGCCTGTGGGACGAACACCGACAGAGCGGCTCGCTGAAGTCGAAGTAGTCACTGAACTTGGCAGCCTCGTCTTGGTCTTTCTGCGCCTTGTTGACTTTGGATGTAATGGTGGCAAAGCGTCTGAACTCTCCACGCACCGCATTGCGTGTGCCCTCGTCCTCGCTTATGATTTCGGCTATGATGTCCTTGGCTCCAGCCAATGCTTCCTCTACGCTGATGCCCTTGGACTTCCAGCGGGCGGCGATGCCCTCTATGTTGCGCTCGCGCTGCAGCATGATGATGTTGGCCAGCGGCTCCAGTCCCTTCTCGCGGGCTATCTGTGCCTTTGTGCGCCGCTTGGGTCGATAGGGCAGATATATGTCTTCCAGCAGGGTGGCGTCCCAGCAGTCGTCTATGCGCCGCTGCAGTTCAGGCGTCATTGCGCCAGCCTCGGTGATGGTGCGCACGATGGTCTCCTTGCGCTTGGCGAGTTCCTTCAGTCGGCTATACTGTTCGTCGATTTGTCCAATCTGCACCTCGTCCATTCCGCCCGTCTTCTCTTTGCGATAGCGGCTTATGAATGGAATCGTGGCGCCCTCGTCAATGAGCGCGAGGGTATTAAGCACGTAAGGCTCTCCGATGTGGAGAGCCTTAGCGATGATATTTGAAAAATTGTTCATATTCAATTGTTTGTCTTTAAGGCCTGCCCCAATATGCTGGGTCCCATTCGGCCTCCACCTTGGCCTCGATGTCGTCGGGCAGGTTGCAGAAGAAGTCGATGCCAGTACGCTTCTCGAGTTCGTCGATGGAGATATATTCGGTCTTGCTTCCTGTAGCGTGGGGAGACCAGATGCCCAGTGCGCGGTAGACGCCATTCTTGACACTCAGGATGGCTATATAGAAGTATTTGGGCACAATCAGTCCGCTGGAGGTATGCGTCATGATGTTCTGGTCGTCTATGGTGGCAGCCTTGACTACATAGAGCGTGTCGCGCATTTTGTCTGTGTTCCACTTGTCACGCAGGCGCACCTCCAATGTGTTCCATACTCCACCATTGTGTCCCTGTATCTGTGGCTGCATATTGGAGAGATAGAACGTCTGGCTGTTCTGCTCGCGCGAACATAGTCTGTCTGACGACGGACAGAGGTGGCCGCGGCTGTAACCGCTTCCCTTGTAGTCGCCGAGGGTAGATTGGTATCTGGAAGGTATGTTGGGGTCTTCGCGGAAATCTTCACTTCGCTTCACGTTCTTCTTGCTATTATCCTTGTGCATCTGGTAGCAGGTCCAGCGGTTGGCTCGCTTGGCGCAATCCCATTCCAGAGAGTAGGTGATGCCGTAGGCCGCGGTGCTGTGGGTAATCACGAGGTTCATGTCGTCGCCCTTGATTTTGGGGAACTCCAATCGCCATACCTCCTTGTTGGCAGACTTGGACACATTGTTGCAGTTCTTGTTGTTGGGGTCTTCGGTGCCTGGCTTTTCTTCACCTCCACCGCCTCCGCCAGTGCTTCCACCGCCGGTAGAGGTAATCTCCTGGAGCTTCACCTTCATCAGCTCCCATGTCGACGAACTGTTGCCGCATGAGTGGTAGAAGGCGATGGTAACATTGCTCTCGCCGAGGAAGCGCGAGGGAATGTCGCAGTTTACAGTGATGGTCTTGTTGAATGTCATCGGGTTTTCGATGTCATCCTTGAGCGTGGTCCACTCTGTCGTGGCGGCGTCGCCGGTAAAGCAGTCGGTGATGAGCACCTTGACGGTCGAACCGGCGTAGTTCATCTTGTAGCTGAACTCCAGGGAAGCCTCAGTAGTGTTGGTGAAATCAAACTCGGATGAATAGAGAAATGTCTCCGAGGGTGTGGTCTTGTTGTCCTTGAATCCTGTGGCTAATGCGCACTTGTACTGTGTGCTGTAGTCCCATGATATACCTTTGGGCGTGGAAACCTCGAATACGCCCAAAGAGTTGGAGAAGTCCTCATTGATAAAGAATTTCTGGAAAGCAGGGTAGCCGATGTCCTCATAGTTGGCGGGACGTGTAAAGACAATGCTGTCAATGTTGGCTTTATCATAGATGTGCTCGTCGTCTCCGGTGAATATACGTACCTTGCCGTAGGTGCCGAGATCAACACGGTCAATCTTGCTGCGGTCGTATAGGTGGTAATTGGCAAGATTCTTATTCTGTGAACTGTGTTTGCACACGGCCATTTTCTCCTGTGCGCCTGCGGTGAAGGCAAACGCAATCGAGAGGATTAAGAATAATGTTTTCTTCATGTCTGTTTATGCTATAGTAATATTTTGCAAAATTAATGGTTTTATCGCGCGCAACCAAGCAAAAACCTATAATTTTCTATCTCACTGCATAAATGACTTGAAAACAGATGGAGAAAAGCGCAACATCAGCATTTCTACTATACCGCGCATGGCCAGATAGGCTATCAGCGCCAGCCATAGAGCGTGGTTGTGGAGTGTGGGGGCGAGGGTAAAATAGAGTGCGAAGAACACTATCGCCGCCAGTGCAGTGGACCACAGCATGGGACGCGTGGCGGTGAGCCCGATGAACAGTCCGTCGAGCAGAAAAGCGGTTACACCGGCGATGGGTATGGCCACAGCCCAGGGCAGATAGGGTAGGGCTGTGCTGATGACATCGTGTTCGGAGGTAAGTAGGTGGAGCAATGGCTTTCCGCCGAAGGCGAAGACGAGGGTGAACACAATGGCGACAATGATGCCCCAGAGAAACAGGCGTCGTGTCAAAGTACTGAAGGTCTTGCGGTCGGCAGCTCCGCAGTATTTGCCGCCCAAGGCTTCGGCGGCATAGGCCAGCCCGTCGAGGAAGAAGGAGGTCAGGGTAAACAGGGTGAGCAGCAAGGTGTTGGCAGAGAGCATCAGGGTGCCTTGGCGGGAACCGAAGGAGGTGAAAAACAGGTTGACCATCACCAGAAAGAGCGTGCGCAGGAATATGTCGCGGTTCACTGCAAAGAAGCGGAGCATCCCGTGGTGCCACTTCGTGCCAGGCTTGTCGCTGTCCCTGTCTTCCACCTTGGTAAGGCTCCTCTTGAGCCACATCAGCGCCATGCCGAAGCCTGTCCATTGGGCTATCATCGTGCCCAAGGCTACGCCCTCGATACGGAGTCCGAATCCGAAGACCAAGGTGATGGAAACGAGCAGGTTGGTGATGTTTTGCGCGATGGAGACATACATGGGGATGCGCGTGTTCTGCATGCCGATGAACCATCCGGTAAGGCTGTAGAGTCCCATCACGGCAGGGGCTCCCCATACGCATATAGAAAAGTAGGTGTCGACGGTCGCGCTCACTGTGTCGTCGGGCTGCATGATGAGGGTAGTGGCATGGAAGATAGCCCGCTGGCAGACTATCATCAGCGTGGCTATGATGAGTGCGGCGGTGATGGACTGGCGTAGCAGATGGCGTACCTGCCGGTGGTCGTTTGCCCCCAATGCCTGCGCAGTGAGCCCGCTGGTACCCATGCGTAGAAATCCGAATATCCAGTAGATGACGTTGAACATCATCGAACCTACTGCCACGGCTCCGATATAGACAGCGTTGCCCATGTGTCCCACGATGGCAAGGTCGGCCATGCCCAGCAGGGGTACGGTGATGTTGGTCACCACAGCCGGAATGGCAAGGCCGAATATCTGCTTGTCTATATCTCTCATCGCGGGTTAGAAATTCAACTTGACATCAATGCCCATGTGGAACGGGTTGGCTTGTTGGGCGAAGACAAGTGGTTTGCCGGTTGCACTGCTTTCCACGACGAAGGTGTTGGGGCGGGAATTGGTGATGTTGCGGCCCCACAGACTTACAATGACATTGCCGCACAATGCGTCGCAATGGGCGCCAAGTGTAGCGTAGAATGGCTGGCTCAGGGTGTTGGCCTCGTTCCAGTAGATGCTGCCTTGGGCGGCCATATTGGCACCGATAACCAGGGCATGTATACGTGGGTTGTGCGTGTCGATGCGGTAGTCAATCGTCGAACCCAATGTGTGGCAAGGGATGAAGGGCACGCGGTGATGGCGGTAGTCTATCTGGGTGGTGGTGTTGCCTGTGGTTGCGGCGTCGCGATAGTCTCTGAATGTCGATTGGGTAAAGGCGTAACTGGCTGTCCATGTGAGGTGATTGTCAAGATGACTTCCTCGCAGAGAAAGTTCTCCACCCAGACTGCGGCTACGGCCTGCGTTGACCATCATTCGGCCGAAACCGTAGTTTCCGGCCATCACCGACAACTGCAGGTTGTTCACGTTGGTGAGATAGACGGCCATATCCATCTGGATCTTATTCCCGGGCAGATTGATGTGGGCTCCCAGTTCGTAGTTCCATGTCGTTTCGGGGGCGTAGGCTATGGTTTTCTCGATATCCTTGTAGTCCTCTTCGGTATGGGGTATCTCGTAGTCGCCACGCTGGCTGGAGTTGTTGCTGAGTTCGGTCTGTAGAATGTCTGAAAACATCTGATAATTGTAGCCACCGGCACGATAACCTTTGCTGATGGCACCATAGAGGTTGGAACCGTTATCGCCAAACTTGTAGCTCAATCCTAATTTGGGCAGAAGTTGGTGGAAATCATTGTGGTAACTGTTGCTGAGTTTGGATAAGAGGTGGCTCGAAGCTGCGCTGCCCATCATCATGACGTTGCAGTTCATCTCCGCCCGCGTGTCATAGTCGAGTCTTACCTTGGAGTAATCATAGCGGAGTCCCAAAGTCAGTGTCAGACGGCGCGTGAGGTCGATGTTTGATTCGTGGAATACCCCTTGGTTGAATGTAGGGAGTCGGAACGTGCCTGGGATGACGCCCAAATCGGTGGTAACTGTTATTCCGCCGCGCTGTTCTATCATCTGCTCAGCCATCTGCTTGGCTCTGTCGGGAGCCATGCCAGTTGCCTCGAAGCGTGCCGCCATTGTCTGTACTATAGCTTTATACATGGCGGTTTGGATGGTGGTTCCCAGCATGTTATCCATATCTCCAAAGAACGCAACTGGCGCTTCGGTCTTGTTCCATTGGTATGAGGTAAACGTACCTGTTGTCCACCGCCACGCACGGTTGGTCTCCGCCTCCGTCAAGCCTATCTGCCCCTTGACAACCATCTCGTGCGTAATCGAGTTTTGGTGTTGGCGTTCTTCCATTTGCATGAAGTCGGCAGCCATATAGTCGATATCCATCAGCATGTAGTCCTTGAGATATTGGAAGCTGGTGGTAGAACTGAAGGTGGTGTTTTCCCAACGCTTGGAGATGACTACGCCGGTGTTGAGCATGTTACGGCGATAGTTGGACTGACGGTTGGCGACAGTGGGTTGAGTTTCGCCGTTCCAGAGTCCGTAGGGGAACGCGTTCTGGCGGACGTATTGATAGTCGAGGATATAGTCGACGCTGAAGCCGTTACCTTGCTGATAGATTAGGCGCAGTTTGCCGCCGGCTTCATTGCTTTTATCAGCTCTCTCACCAGTTGTGTTGTTGGTAAAGAAACCTTTCTGACCCTTATAGAAACCGGCAAGCGACCAGGCAATGTGTTCGTTGGGCTTGGCATAGTGAGCCACCTCAGCATGACGAGTGAAGTGGGAGCCAAGGCCCAGTTTGATTCTCGTGCCTTGATAGTTCATCGGACTGAGGCTATAGGTACGTATCAGTCCGCCCTCAGTGTTGATGCCGTAGAGCGTTCCCTGTGGACCACGCAAGACATCGGCGTGCGCCAACTCATAGTTGTGATAGTTGTATGCGCTCTTGCTCATCAGTGGCAGCCCGTCGGCATAGACGCCCACAGCCGGACTGTTGATGCGTGAACCGATACCGCGAATATAGATAGAGCTGGTATAGCGCGAACCGTAGGAGGGCATCGTAAACGAGGGGACAAAGGCAGAGAGGTCACGTAGGTCGTTCATGGACATACGTTGCAGGTCGTGGGCATCGAGCATCGAACTGCTCAATGGCTGCTGACGCAGATAGAATGCCTCTTTAGGTTGTGACACCACTACTACCTCGTCGATATCCACTACTTTTGATGTGTCGTTGGCTACCGGTGTGACGTAGCGCGATTCGCTTGCTGATGCAGCAACGGCCAGCATCAGCGAAATACATGTAGTTACAATTGTCTTGTTATAGTTCATCCTCTTGTATTGTTGTTTTGAACGGCTGCAAAGGTACTCATAATCCTCTGCAATCCCAATCCTCATTTATGAGGAATTGTGCCGCGATGGCGTCATACGTTGAAGGCGCCGCAGTGAGGACATTCGCCTTTTTTGCGTAGCAGTGCGCCACATTTTCCACAGACATAGGTCATGCGGCTATGGGTGCGGTATTGCCTGATGGCGTATATGAAATACAATACGAGCAGAATATAACCTATAAAATATAAAGAGGTGATGCTGAAGACTATGTAGTCGATGGCGCAAACTGCAGCCAGTCCACTCAGATAGAGTATGGCTTCGCCCGTTGCCAACTGACCGCGCACGTCGTCCAGCACTGCGACACCTACAATCAGCATCGCCCAAACCAGAAGCAGAAATAGCGCCAGTATGGGTGGCACCGACAGCGGGTTGAGTGTCGGGTTGAAGTAGAAGTGCCGCCATACGTCTGGGGCAAATGTCTGGATGCTGGCATAGAGCGTCGCTGCCGACGCCACCAGTAGCGTGAGCAGAGTGGGATAGAAGGAATGGATGTCGCGGAAGTGGACGATGGGTACATCCATACGCTTCAGCTTCCTGATGAGATAAGCGGCAGAGATGACGCATATCACGATAAGGAAAATAAGGAGGTGGGTGTCAGAGAAAGTGGATATGAACTCGGATATGGGATCATCGGGCACGACAGAGCGGAGCAGCTTTCCTTCATGTACCCATCCGAAATGGCGCGAGGCAGTTGCCACCTGTATCCATACAGAGTCTGCCAGGTCCTGTGGCAGTGTGCGATAGTCTGCCACAACCAGATGTTCGCCGTGCCGGACTGTAAATGAGTCGGTGGGCATGTTGCTCAGTACCTCTTCCGGTTGCTGCGCAACGAGCGTAAGCGAGTTTGAGCGTACGATGAAATTATAGTTGACCGTATAATGGTGCAGTGTGTAGAACGACATGGTATCTGTCTGTACGCCAGTGATTTCCCCGGTTACATTCGCGTAACGGTGCGGGCGGTGGTAGCACGACGCCAGCATCGTTATCATCAGCAATAGCAGCGCTGTGTATTTACTCGTTTTCATCATCATTATCCTATTCTTTAGCATAGATATTCATCTGACACTCGTCACAGACAAACTTGAGCTCGAAACTTCTTCCGTCGGCAAGGCGCAGACTCAGAGGCTCTTTCCATTCTGGTTGGCGACCGCCGCGACGCACACAGTAGCCCAGCGCATAGCGCAGACAGTGACGGCACTGCATGATGAGCGGATGTGAGGTCGGCGAGAGCTCGTAGGCAGGAGCCAGCTCATGACGGTGATGCTGTTGGTAGAAGGCGCGGGCTTCGCGGTTGGCTATATTATATAAATAGGTGTGCTGGATGTATTCGCGCTGCCATCCGTTGGGCATCATGGCATCGTCGGCCACCATCTGCTGATTGTCCTGGCTTGAGGTCTGCTCCACAGGAGCCTCTTCGAGTTGTGCCACAACCATTCTTCGCAACTCTGCCAGCAGACTCGACGGGATGAAGAGCATCTCTGCACCCTCGGCTATGCTCACGTCGGCCAGCGTATAGGGCGTGTTGCCCAACTTAGATAGCTGTCTTACGATGTTGTCATGCTGGTTGGTCCGCGCCGGTTGATGTTCAAAGGTCACAGTGGCCCTTGCATGAAGCGCTTCGAGTGCAAAGCCGTCGTCCGTTGTCGATAGGGTCATGTGCAGAGGCAACTTGCGCTCAGCCACAGTTGATGCGAGCAGCTTGGAGAACGCCACATCGTTGTTGCGGTATAGCGCTGCTCCAGGGCGGAGCGACTGCGGCATGCGCTGGGGGAAGAGACGGTTGCCCTCGGCGCGGTTGACGCGGAATCCCTCAAGCTCGTGGTTGCTGTTGAAGAAGCAGAGCCCGTCGCCATTGGCAAACTCGGCCACGCCCGCTACGTTGAACGAGTTGCCGCGTATCTCCTTAACCTTGCCCACATACTCGCCCATGGCCTTGGGGGTGTCAAAACTGGCGATATCTGCCTGGCGGCCGTTGAGGAAGTAATGGGTATAACCTCTATTGAAAGTCTTGCGCAGATTGGGCTCGAAGTGATAGGTCACCTGACCCTTCGAGGCGCGGCAATAGTCGTTGGGACGCTTGCTTACCAGCCTGTCTATCTGCTGCGAGTATGCTGATACGACATTCTTCACATAGTCGGCGTCCTTGAGTCGGCCCTCTATCTTGAACGAACAGGCACCGGCGTCGGCCAGCTGTTCGATGGCATCTATCTGGCACATGTCTTTGAGCGACAGCAGATGGCGCTGGTGCTCTATCTCCCTGCCAGTGGCGTCGACGAGGTCAAACTTGAGTCGGCAGAACTGGGCACACTCGCCGCGGTTGGCGCTTCGGCCGAAGCAGTATTGCGAGGCGTAGCAGACGCCAGAGTAGCTCACGCACAGGGCACCATGGACAAAGACCTCGAGCTCCAGTTCGGGCGAAGCCTTGTGTATCTCGGCTATCTCGTCGAGCGACAACTCGCGAGCCAGCACTACTCTGGTGAAGCCCAGCGACTCCAGCCACAGAGCCTTCTCTGCCGTTCGCGTGTCGCATTGGGTCGAGGCGTGTATAGGCAGAGCCACCCGTCCCACCAGACCCATGTCTTGCAGCAGCAGGGCGTCCACTCCTGCCTCGCGCAGTTGCTCTGCGAGCGCCAGCGTGTCGTCCATCTCGCTGTCGTAGATGATGGTGTTGAGCGTGACATAGACCTTGGCGTCAAAGCGATGCGCATACTGGCACAGCTGGCCGATGTCGTCGACAGAGTTGCCGGCTGCAGCGCGGGCGCCGAAGCGTGCGGCACCGATATACACGGCATCGGCTCCGCAGTCGATGGCTGCGATGCCACATTCCAGGTTCTTGGCGGGAGCCAACAGTTCGAGTTTTCTCATACGTTTATGTTTTCATCTGCCTCTTGACGACAGACATAATGATTGATCCAGTTGTTGTAAAAGAGCGTAGCCGCTGCGCGCCAGTTGCAGTGGGGCTGGGCGCTGGGGTCGTCGTTGGGGTAGTAGTGCTGTGGCAGATTGACATCATCGCGCTTGCCCAGGTCGCGACGGTACTCGTCGCCAAGTGTCCACACGGGATATTCGAAGTGGCCCAATACATAGAAGTCTCTATGCTGGCGCGAGGCGCAGATGCACAGACCGGCTTCGGCCGACTCGGCGAGGATGTCCACGCCCTCGGTATGCTCGATGTCCGGGCGCCTTATCTCGGTATGGCGGCTGTTGGGCATGCTGAAAGTGTCGTCGAAACCGCTGAATATGGGATGGTGCAGATCGGCTGGCGTTACCGTAAACACGCCGAACCTCTTTGCTGGAAGGAGATACTTGGAGATGCCGTAGAAATGGTAAAGCGCAGCCATGGCTCCCCAGCACAGATAGAGCGTGCTGCGCACGTGGCTGTGGGCCCAGTCCATGATGGCCGTGAGCTCGCGCCAATAGTCTACCTCTTCATAGGCGATGGTCTCTACTGGTGCGCCGGTGACTATCATGCCGTCGAAGTGCTCATCTGCCAGTTCGTCGGCATACCGATAGAAGCGTTCCAGATGTTCTGCCGTTGTATTCTTTGAGGTATGCGAGCGCAGCTTCATGAAACTCAACTCTATCTTGTGTGAAGAGTAGGCCAGCACACGCGCCAGGTCGCACTCTGTTTCCTCCTTCTTGGGCATGAGGTTGAGGACCACGATGTGTAGAAGGTCCTCTCGGCGGGCGCAGTCGCGTCCATATCCTTCGATGCCGTCCACGTGTTCGTATCTCAGGGTCTGGATGGCGGGAATACCTTCGGGTAAATATATGGGCATAACTGTTGTGGAATTACTACTTGTCAATAATGTGGGGCGTATTGCAGTTGCAAAAATAGCAAAAACCGATGAAAAACAAGTAGGGCTGTCAAAGTATTTTCTGACAGCCCCCACTTTTATCTTGTCTTACGATGTGTTACCAGAGGTCCAGACGGTTGGCCTTGGGGATAAAGAGCTTGTCGTCCTCCTTCACTCCGAAAGCCTCGTACCACGCATCTACATGGGGCAGAGCGCCGTTGACGCGCCATTTACCCAGTGAGTGCGGGTCGCGCTTTACGCGGTTGCGTATTTCCTTCTCGGTGATGTTCTGGCCCCAAACTCCAGCGTAGGCGATGAAGAAGCGCTGGTCGGCGGTGAAGCCGTCCTTCTGCTTGAGTGGTTTCTCGGCAGTGGCGTTCTTGTAGGCAGTGAAAGCCAGTTGCAGACCACCGTGGTCGGCGAGGTTTTCGCCCAGCGTGAACTCACCATTGGCGTTGAGGTCGGGCAGCACCTTGATGTTGTTGAAGAAGTTGGCATACATATCGGCACGCTCCTTGAAGCCCTCGGCATCCTTGGCGGTCCACCAGTCCTTGAGCATACCGTCGGCATCGTACAGACGGCCCTTGTCGTCAAATCCGTGGGTCATCTCATGACCTATCACTACGCCGATGGCACCATAGTTGAATGCTTCGTCGGCCTTGGGGTCGAAGAAGGGGTACTGCAGGATGCCCGCAGGGAAGCATATCTCATTGGTGGTTGGGTTGTAATAGGCGTTGACGGTCTGTGGGTTCATAAACCACTCATCGCGGTCAACGGGTTTGCCGGCCTTCTCGGCGATATGCTTGTCGTGGGCAAAGGCGCGACAAGCCATCACGTTGTCATAGTAGCTCTTTGATGGGTCTATGGTCAATGCGCTGAAGTCTGTCCACTTGTTGGGATAGCCTATCTTTACGTAGAACTTGTCCAGTTTGCGGTGTGCGTTGGCTTTGGTTTCGCTTCCCATCCACTTCTGGGCGTCGATGCGCTGACCCAAAGCTATCTGCAGGTTGGCCACCAGCTTCTCCATCATCTTCTTGGACGACTCGGGGAAGTAGCGCTGGGTGTAGATTTTGCCCAGAGCCTCGCCCATCTGTGCCTCGACTTGTGCGGTGGCGCGTTTCCATAATGGGTAGTCTTCTTTGCGGCCGCTCATGGTCTTGCCGAAGAAGTCGAAGTTGGCTTCTCTTATCTCGTCGCTGAGGTAGGATGCCGAGCTCATGATGATGTCCCACTCCATGAGCGCCTTGATTTCGTCGGCGGTCTGCAGAGCCACAATCTTGTCCAGACCCTTCATAAACTCGGGCTGTCCCACGATGAGTGTCTGGATGTAGTCCTTGTTTACGCCCTCTGCCAGGCACATCTGCTCGAGCGGGATGTTGGGATAGTGCTCGGCAAACGCCTTCATGGTCATCTTGTTGTAGTTGGCCTCGGGGTCGCGCAGCTCGGTTTCGCTCTTGGAGATGAGGGCGAGGATGGTCTCTTGACGGAACACGGCGTCGCTCTTCTTCTGGGCCTGGGCGGCGTCAAAACCGTAGAGCCCGAACATGCGGGCGATGTGCTTGCGGAAAGCCTCGCGTATGGCCACCGTGGCAGCGTCGTTGTTGAGATAGTAGTCTTTCTGCTCCAGAGTGAGTCCGCTCTGAGAGATGTGCATGATGTTCATGCTCACATTCTTGGAGTCGGCGCCGAAGTATGAGGCATACTGTACGCCATAGCCCTGGGCGGCATACTTGAGCTGGAGCTCGCGCAGCTGGGCCACGGTAGAGGCGCTCTCTATCTCGTTGAGCAGAGCGGCAACGGGGGCTGTGCCCTCGGTATTGCGTCGCTCTACGTTGAGAGCCAGCTTGTAGAAGTCAGACAGTTTCTGCTCGATAGTGCCGGTGGCATATTTCTTCTTTTCCAGGTCGGAGAGGATGGTGTTGATACGCTTGCTGTTGTTCTCCTGCAGCTGGTCGAAACTGCCGTAGCGGCTGTAGGCGGCAGGGAGAGGATTGTTCTTCTGCCATCCACCAGTGGCAAACTGATAAAAGTCATCGGCAGGCTTGACGGTTTTGTCAAGGTTTGACATTACCAGTCCCGACTTGTTCTGTCCCATGCCCATGATGGGCGCCGATATCATGAGGACTATCGGAATAATTGGTTTCAGTTTCATTGTATTGTTGTTTGGTTGTTGATTATTCGTTTTTGAGACTCTCGAGCTGTTCGGAGAGTTCCATCCACTGCTCGTTGGCCTGCTCGAGGGCCTGGTGGGTGGTGGTATACTCGGTCACGAGTTCCATGTCGGCTGCGTTCTCAGGCTGCATGAGCAGGGCGTCGAGTTCCTTGAGCCTCGTCTCCATCGTGGCAATCTTGCGTTCGCACTCTTCTACCGACTTCTGCGCCTTGCGTATGCGCTTCTGCTGTTCCTTGTGCTCGGCATAGGAAATCTTCTGCTGGCTCTGGGGCTGTTCTACAGGCTTGGACTGGGTCACTACAGGCTGTGCAGCCAGTGCCTCGTGGATGCTGTCGGCATTGTGGGCACGCAGATAGTCGTAGATGCCACCGAGGTGCTCGCGCACATGGCCTTGGCCGAACTCATAAACCTTGGTGACCAGACCGTCGAGGAATTCGCGGTCGTGGCTCACGATGATGGCTGTGCCGTCGAAGGCGCGGATGGCCTCTTTGAGCACATCCTTGGACTGCATGTCCAGGTGGTTGGTGGGCTCGTCGAGGATGAGCAGATTGACGGGCTCCATGAGCAGACGTATCATGGCGAGACGGCTGCGCTCGCCGCCGCTGAGCACCTTGACCTTCTTCTCAGAGGTCTCGCCGCCAAACATGAAGGCACCCAAGAGGTCGTTGATCTTCAGGCGCATGTCGCCGGTGGCTACGCGGTCTATGGTGTCGTAGATGGTGATGTCTTCGTCGAGCAGCTGGGCCTGGTTCTGGGCAAAATAGCCTATCTGCACGTTGTGGCCTATCTTTAGGGTGCCGTCGAAGGGGATTTCGCCCATGATACACTTGACGAGTGTAGACTTGCCCTCGCCGTTCTTTCCCACAAAGGCCACCTTCTCGCCCCGCTTGATGGTGAGCGTCACGCCCGAGAAGACGTTGTGGTCACCGTAGGTCTTGGCTACCTCGTCGCAGATGACGGGATAGTCGCCGCTGCGCAGACATGGGGGGAACTTGAGGTGCATGGCAG
Source organism: Prevotella sp. P4-51 (assembly GCF_002251455.1). Lineage (NCBI taxonomy): Bacteria > Pseudomonadati > Bacteroidota > Bacteroidia > Bacteroidales > Prevotellaceae > Prevotella > Prevotella sp. P4-51. Next base: position 213,519 of record NZ_NPJM01000049.1, on the reverse strand, counting down.
AATTGTCGACCTCGTCAATCTCGATGGGAACTATCTTTTCCAACTGCTTGAGGCGGCTCTGCACCTGCACGGCTTTGGTCGCTTTGTAGCGGAAACGCTCTACAAAGTCCTTGATGTCGGCTATCTCTTTCTGCTGGTTCTCGTAGGCGCGCAGCTGCTGCTCACGGCGCTCGGCGCGCAGCACCACATACTGGTCGTATTTGACCTTGTAGTCTTCGATGTGGCCGCAGGTTATCTCGATGGTGCGGTTGGTGACATTGTTGATGAAGGCGCGGTCGTGGCTCACCAGCACCACGGCTTTGGCAGACTGGGCGAGAAACTGCTCAAGCCACTGTATGCTCTCGATGTCGAGGTGGTTGGTGGGCTCGTCGAGCAAGAGCACGTCGGGCTGTTGCAAGAGAATCTTGGCGAGCTCTATGCGCATGCGCCAGCCACCGGAGAACTCGCGCGTGGGGCGGTCGAAGTCGCTGCGCTGGAAGCCCAGACCGGTGAGGGTGCGCTCGAGGGTGGCTTCGTAGTTGTCGCCGCCGAGCATCATGTAGCGGTCGTGCTCGAGGGTGAACTTCTCGACCAACTGGGCATAGCTCTCGCTCTCGTAGTCGGTGCGGTCGGCCATCTCCTGCTGCAGCCGCTCGATGCGCTCCTTCATGCGGGTGGTGTGGATGAAGGCTTTGCGGGCCTCTTCGATGACGGTGGTGTCGTCGGCGAGTTTCATCACCTGGGGCAGATAGCCTATGGTGGTGTCGTTGGGGATGGCTACGGTGCCCGAGGTGGGCTTCTGCTGTCCGCAGAGTATCTTGAGCATGGTCGATTTGCCGGCGCCGTTCTTACCCACGAGCGCTATGCGGTCGCGGTCGTTGATGACAAAACTCACGTCATGGAAGAGCGGGCGGGCGCTGAACTCTACAGCGAGATTTTCTATAGAAATCATATTTCTGGTCTTCAATATGCTTGCACGGCTCTGTCTTGCTGGGGCGCAGACGGCAGACAGGGCGTGGCGGTATGTTTATATATTCGGTTTAACTATAGTTCGCGCAGCGGGCATGACGCGCAGACCCGTAGGGGCGACCTCTGTTAGTAAAGTGCAAAATTACGCTTTTTTTTTGTTAAAACCTAACTATCACCGCTTTTTCTCCCGACATCGGGGGAGATAAGGTTGTGGCTGTGGGGGATGGAGCTGGTGGAGGGGCTGTATGCTCGCCTATAGTGGAAATCATCTGCGGTCAGCCTCTGGCATGTAGCATCAATATCGCCTTCGCGGCAAAGTTTAACGCAATGGCTTTCAAGTAGTTTCCAAACTACGATTTACTTGTTTCAAACTGCGAATTACACTTTTCGCGATGCGAAACAAACAAATCGCACCACGATTTCTCCATTTCCAACCCTGCAAATACTTTGTCGATGGTCAGTGCAGAAATGGAGATGGACTCTCTTCGTGCGAGCGGATGTCTGGTGCGATTGTGCTGGGTCGCGGCAACAAAAAACGGGAAGAGTAGCCCCTTCCCGTTGATAGTTTTTGTAGATAATATTTATCCGATGAGTCCGGCCTTACCGATGAAGTAGAGCACGGTGTAGCCGAGAACCATGCTGATGATGCCCATGGTGATACCCGTCTTGAGCATATCGTTCTGCTTGACCAGTCCGGTAGAGAAGGCGATAGCGTTAGGAGGAGTAGAGATGGGGAGACACATGGCGCTGGATGCAGCAAGGGCAATACCGATGATGATGGTAGAGGTGCCGCCAATGGCGCCCAGTTTGTCGCCCATACCTGTACAAACGACAGCAAGGATTGGAACCAGAAGAGCTGCGGTGGCAGTGTTGCTGATAAAGTTGCTGAGGAAGTAGCAGATAAGTCCAGAGATGAGCAATATGGCGATGGGAGAGAAGTCGCCGAAAGGTATACTCTCGATAGCGCGGTCGGCAAGTCCGGTGCCGTTCATGCCCAGTCCGAGGGCGAAACCACCGGCAACCATCCAGATAACGCTCCAGTCAATCTTCTGCAAGTCTTTGCCATTGATGACTCCTGTAAGTGCGAATACACCCATAGGAATGATGGCTACAGTGTTGGCGTCGACACCAGTGACACGGTCGAGCAGCCACATGAGGATGGTGACGATGAAGGTGATGCATACCACCCACATACGCCAGCCGTGAGAAACATGACCCTCAATCTTGAGTTCGATGGTCTTCTGAGTGAAGGGGAAGAACTTGAGGATAAGGCGCCAGCTGATGAACAGGATGATGATGACCAGCGGGAACATGAATGACATCCACTGTCCGAAGCTGATGTTAAGATGCAGCTGCTCATTGAGGGCCTGCAGGGCGATGGCATTGGGAGGTGTACCGATAGGAGTGGCCATACCACCGATATTGGCGGCGATTGGGATGCTCATCGTCAGCGCGATGCGTCCCTTTCCGTTGGCGGGAAGGGCGGCGAAGACAGGGGTAAGGAAGGTGAGCATCATGGCGGCGGTAGCTGTATTGGACACGAACATCGAGAAGACGCCTGTGATGAGTAGGAAGCCCAACAGCACGTTCTCGCTCTTGTTGCCGAAGGGACGGATAAGGTTCTTGGCAAGCAGCACGTCAAGACCCGACTTGGTGGCTGCGATGGCAAGGATGAAACCGCCGAGGAAGAGCATGATGACGGGGTTGGCGAAGGTGGCCATGATGTCCTTGGACTTGAGAAGCTCGCCAAAGGCTTCGCCCTCGCCCTTGAAGCAGGCGATGGAGTTGTCAGACAGAGTAAGACACATTACCGATATGATGGCCAGTGAGGTTGCCCAAGAGGGAATGGCCTCGAACAGCCATGAAAGGGTAGCGAAGACAAAGATGGCTATAACGCGCTGCTGGATAACGGTAAGGCCCTCAATGCCAAAACAGGTGATTGGGAGGTTCCAGATGATGGCGGTAACGGCAATGATGCCGAGCAGCTGCCATACCTTTTTCATCTCAATCTTGTTTGAAAGAACATTTTCTTCAGACATAATCTTTAAGTTTTTAGTTGTTATTATTAGTTATTATGATGTTTACGAATGTCAGGTTCAATTGGGTAGGTGTATTTCTGGTATATATATCCATGTGCGGCATCGGCGCAGGGCCGGTGACGCACATGGATGATATGGAGGTTTACTTGATGTTGGGCTCTTCAAGGTGCAGTCCCTTCTTCTTGTCAACAACCTTGAGGACAAGGCCGATGACGAGCGCGGCAACACCCAAGCCTGCCAGCATCACCAATGGGGCGGTGTAGTTGAGTTCGGTAGCATTGGTAACTCCCTTGTTGGTCATGGTGAGGACCTTGCCGATGAGCAGGGGGAACAGCCACAGGCCGATGTTCTGTATCCAGAAGATAAGGGCGTAGGCAGAGCCGATAATCTTGGCGTCTACCAGTTTGGGCACGCTTGGCCACAGAGAGGCGGGGGCAAGAGAGAACGATGCGCCGAGAACGAGGATGGTCACGTAGGCTACGATGACTCCGCCTACCTGGTTGCCCTTGAATTCGGGAAGAATGAAGGCGAAGGTAAGGTGGCAGGCGATAAGCAGCAGTGAACCCAGAACGAGCATAGAGGCAGCCTTGCCCTTATGGTCTACAAAGTTGCCCAGGATGGGGGTAATGCCCACGGCAAGCAGGGGGAACACGGCAAAGATAGACTCGGCAGACTGACGCATGTAGCCCATGTAGCAGTAGGTGACAAGGGATACGATGGACAGGCAGAGCACTCCGTACTTGAAGCTCTTGTTCTTGAGGAAGTTGAACATGAACGCTGTAACAGCCACCACAAGCATGATGACATACTGGATGATGGTAACAGACGAGGATGCCCAGAAGGAGTCGGCGGGAACCTCAGTAAATGAGAGGTTGCACTGCAGCATGTTTACAGCGTACTTCTGGAAGGGGAAGATAGCTGAATAGTAGAGTACGCACAGCAATGATACGAGCCAGAAACCACTGCTGGTGAGTATCTGTCCCAAGTCGCTGATTTTGAAAGGGTCGTCTTTCTCTTCGGCTTCGCCGGTCTGCGCGTCGAGTTTCTTGTCCATAAAGAAATAGACAACGAGCATAATCATGGCGATGCAAAGCAGCACAACGCCGAAAGCCACAGAGCGTGATACGCTAACGACTCCGCCGAGCTTGGCGAAGAAGGGCGAGAATATCATGCAGGTGGCTACGCCCAGGCGGGCCAATGCCATCTCAGATCCCATGGCCAATGCCATCTCGCGGCCCTTGAACCACTTGACGATACCACGCGATACGGTGATGCCGCCCATCTCGGCTCCGCAGCCGAAGAGCATAAATCCACAGGCTGCCAGCTTGGCAGATGCGGGCATTCCCTCATAGAACGGCGATACGTTCAACTGCTCGAAGACGGGAATGTGGTTGAGGTTATTGGTAAACCAAGTCTCAAGGCCGCTGCCGATAAAGCTGTCGCTGATGGCATACCACTTGATGATGGCTCCCAAAAGCATCACGCCTCCAGAGAGGAGGGCTGTAAAGCGAACGCCCATCTTGTCGAGGATGATGCCTGCAAAAATCAGGAAGAAGACAAATACGTTGAGGAAAGTCTCCGAGCCCTGCATGGTACCGAAGGCGTCAGAGTCCCAGCCTCGCTGTGTCTGCATCAGGTCTTTAATGGGCGAAAGGATGTCCATAAAGATGTAGGCACAGAACATGGCCAAAGCCAAGAGCAACAGGGCCATCCAGCGGATGGCGGCCGAGTCGCGCAGTGTTTTTTGTGTTGTTGTCATTGCTTATATCTTTTTATTGTTTATTTCTTTAACCAGCGGTCAAGCCATGAGAAAAAGGTGCGCTGCCACAGTACACCGTTCTGTGGTTTAAGAACCCAGTGGTTTTCATCAGGGAAAAGGAGCAGTTCGGCAGGGATACCTTTGAGGCGGGCTGCATTGAAGGCACCGAAGCCCTGATTGGCATTGATGCGATAGTCTTTCTCGCCATGGATGCAGAGGATGGGGGTGTCCCAATTATCGACAGCCTTGTGGGGACTGTTGGCATAAGTGCGGCGTGCACGCTCGGTCTGGTCCTTATTCCAGTAGGCGTCGTCGTACTCCCAGTTGGAGAACCAGGCTTCCTCGGTGTCGGTGTACATGGACTCAAGGTTGAAGGCTCCATCATGAGCGATGAAGCACTTGAACCGTTTGTCATGATGGCCGGCAAGGTAATAGACTGAGAAGCCACCGAAGCTGGCGCCCACGGCCCCCAGACGGTCTTTGTCAACATAGGGGAGATTGTTGGCGGCATCGTCGATGGCGCTGAGGTAATCTTTCATGCACTGGCCGGTCCAGTCGCCGCTGATATCTTCGTTCCACTTGCTTCCGAAACCAGGCAGACCGCGGCGGTTGGGGGCTACGACGACATAGCCGTTGGCTGCCATAATCTGCATATTCCATCGGTAACTCCAGAACTGTGATACGGGACTTTGGGGACCGCCTTCACAGAAGAGGAGGGTAGGATATTTCTTGTTGGGGTCGAAGTGGGGAGGAAGGATTATCCATACCAGCATATCTTTGTTGTCAGTGGTTTTCACCCATCGAGGCTCAACCTTTCCGACTGCAAGTTGGTCAAAAATATGCTTGTTTTCATCTGTAATCTGTGTGATTTCAGTCTTCTTCTTGGGGTTGATGACAAAAATGTCATCGGGGTGGCTCATCGAATGACGGGTAACAAGCAACTTCTTGGTGTTACCTATCATCTGGAGGCTGCCGTAGTCGTATTGGCCTTCGGTAACCTGATGGACTTCTCCGCGAAGATTAGTCTGGTAGATGTTGGCACATCCATGCCATACGGAAATGAAATAGATACTCTTGTTGTCAGAGTTCCAGCAGAATGCATCGACATTGGTATCGAGCTTCTCGCTGACGTATTCTTTCTTGCCAGTGGCCAAATCATACACCAGGAGACGGTTGCGGTCGCTCTCATAGCCATTGTGTGCCATGCTGAGCCAAGCAACATACTTGCCGTCGGGTGAGAAACAAGGTGCAGTGTCATAGCCTACGTTCATATCGCCATCCTGATGATTGACGGGCAGGTCCTTCATCGATTTGGTCGGATTAATGGCTGGTTCTTTATAGTCGGCAGGCTTACAGAGATTGCGGGTGGCGTGGCTGTCGATATCATACAGGTAGATATCGGCGTCGGTGGAAATGGCGTAATGCAAGCCGGTACGCTTACGGGAAGAGTAAGCAATCTGCTTGGAGTCGGGGCTCCATGCAAGTTGCTCAATGCCACCGAAAGGAGCAGAGGGACACTCGTAGGGTTCACCCTCCATAATGTCGATACCGTCGGTGATGGCATTGTCGTTGACAGCAGCCATGAAGGGATGGGCGATGGTCTCAACGTAATGGTCCCAATGACGGTAGTTCAGGTCTGTGATGACACGGCCGGTAGCCTTGGGCAAGTCAGAAGGATTCTTCTTGATGATATCATTAAAGGGAATTGACTTGATAAGAATTACCTTGCTTCCGTCAGGCGAGAAACTGAACCCCTCGATATCCAAAGCCGAGTGAGTGAGCTGCTTGCGGTCTGTGCCATCAGGGTTCATTTTCCACAGCTGGCCACCAGAAAGGTAGGCAATCTTGCTTCCGCCTTCTATCCAGGCGGCGTCGCTCTCGCTCTTGGCGCCAGTGGTGAGCATACGCTTGGCAGTGCCGTCCACGTTCATTACATGCAAGGTCTGCTGCCCTTTGTTCTTTTCTACGCTGTAGTAACCTACCTGGTATACCACTTGCTTGCCATTGGGCGAAACCTGAGCTCCACCTATGCGTCCCATAGCCCATAAGGCTTCGGGAGTCATGAGGTCTGAACTGAGTTTGATGTCACTTTTACCAATCATGGTCTGTGCGTTTGCAAAATTGCCGCCCATCCATAGGGCGGCAACTAATGCTATAGTTTTGGCTATCATCATAGTTAATACTTTTTTCTTTTACGAGCCAGCTCTTCTCTCTGTTTCTGCAGCTCGGCCTGCTGTTCCTGCATAGCCTGCAGGCGTGCAGCCAGACCTTTCATCTTCTGAGGGTTGTTCTGGTTCTCCTTGTAGCGTGCTTCAAGGATAGTAAGCAGTTTCTCATCATTGGTGGTCTTGCGGAGGGTCCACATGATGGCAGCCGAGAAGAAGAGGCTGACAAAATAGTAGAAGTTAAGACCCGACGAGTAGTCGTTGAAGATGAAGAAGAACATGACAGGCATGAGGAACATCATCCACTGCATCACCTTCATCTGTTCGGCTTGCTGGCCTACCATCTGGTCGCGCTGCTGACGCATAGTCATCCACGAGTAGAGCAGGTTGGCTACGCAGAAAAGTATACAGGTGAGCGAGAGGTGGTCACCTATGATGGGCAGATTGGTGCCCCATTCGAAGATGGGGTCATAGGTTGAAAGGTCACTCATCCACAGGAAACTCTGACCACGCAGCTGAATGGCGTTGGGCACGAAGTTGAACATGGCAATCCAGATTGGCATCTGTATGAGCATAGGCAGACAGCCCGACAATGGACTTACGCCATATTTGGCATACTCTGCCATCATAGCTTGCTGCTTCTGCATCTGGTCTTCGGGCTTGTCAAATTTGGCGGTGGCAGCTTCGAGTTTCGGTTTGAGTACACGCATCTTGGCGCTGCTCATGTAGCTCTTTTTTACCATTGGGAAGGTGATTACCTTCAGTAACAGTGTGATGAGAATGAGTACCACTCCCATGGGGAAGAGCTTGGACAGCCAGTCGAAAACATAAATGGTGAACCAGCGGTTGATGATGCGGAAGAGAGGCCAGCCAAGGTAAACCAGACGCTGGAGCTCGAGGTCCTTGCCGAAGGTGCTTTGCTCCTCTACATTCTGCAAGAGACGGAAGTCATTCGGGCCATAATAGAACTCAAACTCTGATGGCTGCTTGCCTGTTGGGTCAAAGAACGACTTCATCTTGGCCTGATAGCTCTTCAGATAGCCATCGCCAGACTTTTTGTCATAAGGGATGGAGGTCATAAGAGCGTTGGGCTGGAAATCGTTTTTGGCAATCATCACAGCCGAGAAGAACTGGTTCTTGAAGGCAACCCAGTCTATACGTTCTTCAATGGGCTTGTCGATTTTTTCTGATGTCTCGCTCAGATAATCGGTGCCACCTTCGCTTTCGTGGTAGGTCAGGGTAGCGTATCTGTTTTCAAAGTTGAAGCCCTTCTCCTGCTGACGGCATTTCTCCTGCCAGTTGATATCCATTGTGGAGGTGTTGGGAGCGAAGAGTCCGGCCATGCCTTCTACGCTCAGACGCATGTGGAGCATATAGTCCTTGCCGAGCAGATAGCTCAGCACGATGTTCTTGCCGGCGGCAGCTTCGGCGGTGAACACGACGGTAGAGTCGGTGAGCGCCGATACGTTGAAATACAGGTCCTGGGTAGAGATATTGGTCTCCTTGGCCACCAAGGTATAATTGAGCGACTGTTCGTTCTTGTCAAACAGCACAACGTCGTTCTTCTCCTTGATGTTGTCCTTGTAACCCTTAATCACGGCTTTTTCTACCGTTGCGCCCTTGGTGTTGAAGGTCAGTTCTACATGCTTGTTCTTAAGTACCACGTTCTGCGCAGTACCTTTGAGGGCGTTATGAAATAGTGCAGTACTGTCTTCGAGGGTCTGCTGCAACGCGCGTTCGCGTTGAGCTTTTACGGCATCTTTCTCGGCTTTGGCAGCCTTGTCCTTGGCGGCTTCCTGTTGGGCGAGCTGTTCCTGCTGAGCCTTAATCTCTTCTTCAGAGGGCTGGCTCCACCAGGTAAACCCGATAAACAGCAGCGCTATGAGCACAATGCCGGTAATTGTATTTTTGTCCATGTCTTATTTCTTGTTCTTTATTGCGTGTTTAACGAAATCTACGAAGAGTGGATGTGGCTTCAGCACTGTGCTTTGATACTCTGGGTGATACTGGGTACCAATGTACCACTTCAGTCCAGGTATCTCTACCACCTCTACAAGGTCGCTTTCGGGATTGCGTCCTACACACATCATGCCAGCGCGTTCATATTCGGTAAGATACTGGTTGTTGAACTCGTAGCGGTGACGGTGGCGCTCGCGGATATTCTCCTTCTTATATATATCAAATGTACGCGAACCTTGTTTAAGTATACACTCATATTGACCCAGACGCATGGTACCTCCCATATTGGTGATGTTCTTCTGCTCTTCCATGATGTCTATCACGTTGTGAGTCGTCTTCTCGTCCATCTCGCGGCTGTTGGCGTCGGCATAGCCCAGCACGTTGCGGGCAAACTCGATAACCATCATCTGCATACCCAGACAGATACCAAAGGTGGGGATGTCATGGGTGCGGGTATAGTGAGCGGCAATCAGCTTGCCCTCAATGCCACGCTGGCCGAAGCCGGGACAAATCATGATACCGTCCTGGCCTTTCAGCAGGTCGGCCACGTTGTCTTCCGTAATCTTTTCGGAGTTGATGTAGTTGATGTTTACCTTGTAGTCGTTATAGGTGCCAGCCTGTGAGAGACTCTCGCGAATACTCTTGTAGGCGTCCTGTAGGTCATACTTGCCCACCAGACCGATGTTGACAGTCTCGGTAGCTTTGGCGCGACGCTCGAGGAACTGACGCCAGGGACCCAGTGAAGGCTTCTCGCCAATGGGCTCTTCCACCTTGCGCAGGATGGCGGTGTCCAGACCTTGGTCCTGCATATATACAGGAGCCTCGTAGATGCTTGAGAGGTCTTCGCTCTGGATGACACAGTCGAAGTCGACGTTACAGAAAGCGGCAACCTTCTTTCTTAAACCCTCGTCGAGATACTTTTCGGTGCGGAGGACGAGCACGTCAGGCTGGATTCCCACGCTTTGCAGTTCCTTCACGCTATGCTGTGTGGGCTTGGTCTTAAGTTCGCCCGCAGCCTTGAGGTAGGGCACGTAGGTGAGATGCACATTGACAGCCTTCTTGCCCAATTCCCATTTCATCTGGCGGATAGCCTCCATGAAGGGCGCGCTTTCGATGTCGCCGATTGTACCACCTATCTCAGTGATGACAAATTCATAGTGGTAGCGCTGGCCAAGCATCTTGATGTTTCGCTTGATTTCGTCGGTGATGTGAGGCACCACCTGGATAGTCTTGCCCAGATAGTCGCCACGACGCTCTTTGTCTATTACACTTTTATATATACGTCCTGTGGTCATTGAGTTGGCTTTCGTGGTCTGGATGCCAGTGAAGCGCTCATAGTGTCCCAAGTCAAGGTCGGTCTCCATACCGTCGGCCGTCACATAGCACTCTCCGTGCTCATAAGGATTCAGTGTACCCGGGTCAATGTTGATGTAGGGGTCAAACTTCTGGATGGTGATGTTGTAGCCTCTGGCCTGCAACAATTTGCCGATAGACGATGAGATGATTCCTTTGCCTAATGAAGAAACCACACCGCCTGTTACAAAAATATACTTTGTGTCTGCCACGATTGTGATAATTTAATATTTGTTCAAGTTGCAAAATTACAATAATTTGGTGAACTCTGCAAAGAAAAGGTATTATTTTGTTCCACGCTTTTTCCCTTTTGTTCACGACTTTTGCTTTCGCGGACTTCTAAAACAAAAATTCATTGAGATTTATTTTGTATTTTTCACAGCATGCAGTAACTTTGCAAGCACAAATAGCCACTATACAATTATGAGAATTAAGTTTATTGCCATTATCCTTTTAGGTTTGCTGTGTGATGTTACGTCCGTGTCGGCCCAGTCACGACATTCGCAATCGCTGTCGTCATCGCGCCGACATGCCGCACAAGCCCAGCCGGATATGGTGACTCTCTATATGGATTCGCTGTTGCATTTCCGCGTCCACCAGGACTCTGCCCATCTCGAAGAGTTTGTGCCAACCATGACTGTGCCGGCACTGCCCAAACTGGGGATCGAGTACAAGTTGCTCTTTATGCCGACCACGTTTTATAAAGGCGTGTCCCACAACTTCTTTGATATCGACCGCGATGCCAACCTTATCGACGAGAGTCTGCTGGCGCTCTATCTCGGGCGTCCCGACCTCGTGCGCTCTACGCAGAGCCAGTTGGAGCGTGCTGGAGACATACGTAAGGCCGAGGCAATACATGTCGACCATGCTCCTGAAATCGTTGAGAAGGTAGCCCCCAAGCCCCAGGAGACAGTTGTGGCTCCCTTGGATATTGTGGTGCTGAAACCCAACTTCTGGACATACTCCGGCGACTATTATCTCCAGTTCCTGCAGAATTACATTTCTTCCAACTGGTACAAAGGTGGTGAAAGCAACTACTCGATGGTAGGTTCGATAACCCTCAATGCCAATTACAACAACAAGCAGAAGGTGAGATGGGACAACAAACTTGAGATGAAGTTGGGATTCCAGACCTCCAGACAGGATACGTTGCACACCATGCGAGTAAGCGAGAACTTGCTGCGTCTGACGAGCAAGTTGGGATTGCAGGCATCCAGAAGCTGGTATTATACCATCCAGATGATAGCCGCTACCCAGTTCGTCAGACAGTGGAACAGTAACTCCAATGTCGTTACCACCGACTTCTTGGGCCCGTTGAATGTCAATCTCTCTGTCGGTATGGACTACAACGTCAAGTGCTTGAAGGATAGGCTTACCGGTTCCATCCACTTGGCTCCTCTGGCTTACAATTTCCGTTATGTCAACCGTCTTGAGCTTGCCTCTCGTTATGGTTTGGACGAAGGCAAGCACCAGCTGCACAACTTTGGTTCGCAGTTTACGGTCGATTTGTTGTGGAAGTTTGCCGACAACATACGTTGGAAGACCCGTCTCTATGGTTATACTACCTACGAGCGTGCCGAGCTTGAGTGGGAGAATACGTTTACCTTCCAGTTCAACAAGTATATATCCAGCAACATATTCGTTTATCCCCGTTTTGACGACGGAACCAAGCGCAGTGACCGTCATGGCTATTATCAGTTGAAGGAGTACGCCTCTTTGGGCTTCGCCTATTCCTTCTGATGATGCTTTCTTCGGCGTGCTCAGCCCCTCTGCTACTGTTGCGGTGAGCCCGCGTGCAATATTCGCCTGCCATATTGGCAGGCGGTTACTATATATAATAGGTATTAAGACTAATGATGATGAAATCTATAGGCAGCATAATCAAGGGACATCCCACCATGACCGAGAGTACGGTCTATTCCATGTTGGTGATTTGTGGCATATCACATTTCCTCAACGATATGATTCAGTCGATTATCCCGTCTATCTATCCCATCATCAAGGACAAGTTTGAGTTCTCGTTTGCGCAGATAGGCATTATCACTCTGGTCTTTCAGATGACGTCTTCCATCCTGCAACCATTCACCGGATTCTATGCCGACAGGCATCCACGCCCCTATGCCTTGTCCGTGGGCATGTGCTTTACGTTGATAGGACTTCTGCTGTTGGCTTTTGCCGAGAATTATCTGCTCATTCTTTTGGCTGTGAGTGTGGTCGGCTTTGGTTCTTCAATCTTTCACCCCACGGCATCACGCGTAGCGCAGTTGGCATCGGGAGGAAAGAAAAGCCTGGCACAGTCTATATTCCAGGTCGGAGGCAACGGAGGTTCCGCCCTCGGCCCCTTGCTGGCTGCTGTCATCATCTTGCCTTTCGGCCAGTATGCCATATCCTGGTTCGCCCTTGCAGCACTGCTCGCCGCATTGATTATGATGCGTTTGGGAGCTTGGTATAAGGCGCGCCTGGTCTATGCCCAGCACCATCATCTGCCCACTCCGGCATTGAACGACCACATCTCCCGTGGAGCCAAGTATCGTGCCCTGGCGATACTCATTCTGCTTGTATTCTCCAAGTATTTCTATACGTCGTGTATCACGAGCTATTTCACCTTTTTTCTTATCGACAAGTTTGGTATCAGTGTACAGGCGTCGCAGATATGCTTGTTTGTATTCCTGTTGGCCTTTGCCATCGGCACCTTGGCAGGTGGCGTCTTTGGCGATAGGTATGGCCGCAAGTATGTGATATGGTTCTCCATCCTCGGAGCTGCTCCTTTCGCGATAGCCATGCCTTATGCCAGTCTGCCTTGGACCATCGTCTGCACATTTCTCTCTGGCCTCATCATCGCGTCGGCTTTCTCGTCGATTGTGGTCTATGCCACCGACCTTATGCCCGATAAGGTGGGACTTATAGCTGGCATCTTCTTCGGACTTATGTTCGGTTTGGGCGGTCTTGGCTCCGCGTTCTTCGGTTGGCTTGCCGATAGGACCAGCATCGAGTTTATCTTCCAGGCCAGCGCGTTCCTTCCCTTGTTAGGAGTCATTGCCGGCTTCCTGCCGAATACGCAGAAGAAGTAATTCGTCCATATCTTTATCAGACGGCAGCAATCCTTAGTGTAGCCGCCAGACACCATTGCCTTGACTGTGTTTACTGACCGTCGGCAGGATTTCCTCCACGGTCGTAAGGACTTTCCCCCGCAGTCGTCAGGACTTCTCCGTCAGTCAGCAGCTCGTCCCCGTCAGTCTGTCGCCTTTCCAAGCCAATCATCTCCACTTCCAGGACAGTCTGCTGCTCATCCCCGATAGTCAACTGCTCTTCCCTGATTGTCTGCTGTTCTTCCCCGTTAGTCAAATGTTCTTCCCCGATAATAGGTTGTTCTTCCGCAACATTTTGCAGTTCTTCCCCGACAACCTAAAGGTGTTTCGCCCAAAGTTGATTTCAAACTGGGAATTCGTCAAATCAAACTCAACAACGTATAACTCGAACTTTTAATTCCGCGTTTCCCGCTCCGCCTTCATCCCTAACGCCATCTCCAGCGCTATCAGTAGATATCGTACCCTTTACGGCATCAAGGCGACTGCTTTGTCTATAGCGCAAAATGATGTGTTTACACATATACTTTCTTCATCATTGAGTCCGACTGTTACCAACCCCACTTTGCGTACATCGTCGAGGCGAATATGTGTTCCAATGGGGATTCTTGTGATGACAAGGGTACAAAAAAATCCCTGTGACATAGAAGTCACAGGGATAAACTTATGTTTGAAAAATGTGTCGCTCGTGAATTACTTCTTGTTGAGAGCCAGGTCGATAGCTACAGCGATAGCCACTGTTGCACCTACCATTGGGTTGTTACCAATACCCAAGAAGCCCATCATCTCTACGTGAGCAGGAACTGAAGAAGAACCTGCGAACTGAGCGTCAGAGTGCATACGGCCGAGAGTATCAGTCATACCGTAAGAAGCGGGACCTGCAGCCATGTTGTCTGGGTGCAGTGTACGGCCGGTACCACCACCTGAAGCTACAGAGAAGTAAGGCTTGCCAGCGAGCACGCGCTCCTTCTTGTAAGTTCCGGCTACGGGGTGCTGGAAGCGTGTGGGGTTGGTAGAGTTACCAGTGATTGAAACGTCTACATCCTCGCTCCAGTTGATAGCAACACCCTCGCGTACATCGTCAGCACCATAGCAGTTAACCTTGGCACGAGGACCGTCGCTGTAAGGAATGCGCTTTACAACCTCGAGCTTGCCACTGTAGTAGTCAAACTTGGTCTGTACGTATGTGAAACCGTTGATACGGCTGATAATCTGGGCAGCGTCTTTGCCAAGACCGTTGAGGATGACGCGGAGAGGATTCTTGCGAACCTTGTTGGCCATCTCGGCAATCTTGATCGCACCCTCGGCAGCAGCGAAAGACTCGTGGCCAGCCAAGAAAGCGAAGCACTGTGTCTCCTCACGGAGCAGACGGGCGGCGAGGTTGCCATGGCCGAGACCTACCTTGCGGTCATCAGCTACAGAACCGGGGATGCAGAAGCTCTGCAGACCGATACCGATGGCCTCGGCTGCATCAGCAGCTGTCTTAACACCCTTCTTGATGGCGATAGCGGCACCACAAACGTATGCCCACTTAGCATTCTCGAAGCAGATACGCTGAGTCTCTTCGCACATCTGATAAGGATCAACACCAGCCTCTTCGCAGATCTGATTAGCCTCTTCTACGCTACTGATACCATTTGCATTCAGAGCAGCCAGCACCTGCTTCTCGCGGCGCTCCTGGCTTTCATAACTTACTTTTCTAATCATAGTTGTGTATCTCCTTATTCTTTACGTGGATCAATTGATTTAACAACACCCTGCTCAGCAGTTGTACGACCGTAGCGGCCAGTGAACTTCTTCACAGCCTCGTTGGCGTCCATACCGTCCTTGATGGCTTCCATCATCTTGCCGAGGTGTACATATTCGTAACCGCATACCTGGCTGTCCTTGTCAAGGAACATCTTGGTGATGTAACCCTCGGTGAGCTCAAGATAGCGAGTACCCTTGGCAACGGTACCATAGAGAGTACCAGTCTGTGAGCGCAGACCCTTGCCCAGGTCCTCGAGACCGGCACCGATAACGAGACCACCCTCAGAGAAGGCGCTCTGGCTGCGGCCATAGACAATCTGGAGGAAGAGCTCACGCATAGCTGTGTTGATGGCATCACAAACGAGGTCAGTGTTCAGAGCCTCGAGGATGGTCTTGCCAGGCAGAATCTCAGAAGCCATAGCAGCTGAGTGGGTCATACCAGTACAGCCGATGGTCTCAACGAGACATTCCTGGATAACGCCTTCCTTGATGTTCAGAGACAGCTTGCAAGCACCCTGCTGAGGAGCACACCATCCCACACCGTGAGTGTAACCTGAGATATCCTTAATCTCTTTGGCTTGAATCCATTTTCCCTCTTCGGGGATTGGAGCTGGTCCGTGGTTCGGGCCTTTGGCGACAACGCACATGTTGTCAACTTCCTTTGAATAAATCATGTTGTTCAAAAATAAATATAAAGTACTGTTACTTATTCACGCTTGTCAAGGGCGATACGTTGGTCACGGGCATCCCCTTTTTCAAGCGCAAAGTTATAAAAAACTAAACAAACTACCTAATAATGATGAGGGTTTTTTGTTCTGCCTCATGATTTTTTAGATACCTCAATGGCAAATGCTGCCGTTTTGTCATTCTGAGTTGGCAAACATGACCGCCGCAAGTCAAATCTCAAGGGCAAACACTATTTTCTTGTACCTTACATATTCTTTTTCCGTTTTTTTTGTCTAATTTTGCATCATTATGATAGTAAAAGTCAAAGACGCCGCTCTGGCCAAAGCTGCCGGCGAAGGCATGGATGAGTTTGTGCAGGTAATAGTGGATGCCACCTATGAGGCTATCGGTGGAGAACTTACAGCCGAGACAATGGGGATGCTCAATGCCGACCAGATTACGCTGCTGGCATATATTGCCATGCGCGAAGAAATGATGGATGGTGGCTTTGTCCAGCTTATCCACAACGGTTGGGGACACTTTATCTTCCACAATCCGTTTGACAAGGCTGTGCGTGGTTGGGGGTTGCCTGAACTGTGCAGTCTTATACGCCGTGCGCACAAACTCTATTCCAAGTATCATGAAGAGATAGAGCGTGAGTGTGACGACGACGAGTTTATGGCCATGTTTGAGCGCTTCCCCGAGTTTGACGACCTTGATGACAAGTTTGTTGAGGGCGAAGAGGGTTTCACTTCTGCCATAGCCCACTATGTGGATGAGCATCTGGACCGTTTCTGCGAGATAGAGGCTTGACAGATGGCGGTAACGAGTAAGAAAGGAGAATGAAAAAATGAACAAACAAGAACAGGATATACGCAAGAAGAGCCCTGTGCAGATACGCAACAAGAAAGCCTCGTTTGAGTATTTCTTCGTTGATACCTATACGGCAGGCATGGTACTCACCGGTACGGAGATTAAGTCTATACGTGCCGGCAAGGCTTCGCTTGTCGATAGCTACTGTGTGATAGACCGTGGGGAAATATGGGTCAAGGGTATGAACATCAGCCCTTATTTCTATGGCTCTTTTTCCAATCACGAGGCTAAGGGTGACCGCAAACTTCTGCTCAAGAAGCGCGAGATACGTCATCTCGAGGCCGCTGCCAAGGATGGGGGTTTTACCATCGTCCCTATTTTGATTTTCATCGACGAGCACGGTAGAGCCAAGATGGATATCGCCCTTGCCCGAGGTAAGAAAGAGTTTGACAAACGCCAGACTCTCAAGGAAAAGGAAGACCGTCGGGAGATGGACCGTGTAAGAAAACATTTCTAATTGATTTTATTTGAGACAGGAGTAGGCCGAGGCGTATTCCTGTCAGATTGTTTATGGATATAAGACAACTTGTCAAGCAACGCATACTGATACTCGATGGTGCCATCGGCACGATGATACAAGGCTACGGTCTCTCGGAAGGCGACTTCCGCGGAAGGTTGGACTTGCGCGATGATGTACTGTATGTAGGCAACAATGATATGCTGTGTCTTACCCGTCCAGATATCGTGCAGGATATTCATCGGCGCTATCTTGACGCTGGTGCAGACATGATAGAAACCAATACTTTCTCTTCGCAGCGTATATCCCAGGCTGATTACCACTTGGAGCATCTGTCGGGTGAGATGGCGTTGGCCGGTGCCCGGCTTGCCCGTGAGATGGCTGACCGCTATGCAACGGCAGAGCGCCCTCGGTTTGTACTGGGCTCGATAGGTCCCACCAACCGCACGTGCTCGATGTCGCCGGATGTGGCTGACCCTGCTGCACGTGACCTTGACTATGACACACTGCTTGACGCCTATATGGAGCAAGTCGATGCCTTGGCCGAGGGTGGGGTAGACGCGTTTCTGATAGAGACCATATTTGACACCCTCAATGCCAAGGCGGCCATGGATGCTGCGGTGAGCGTGATGGAGCGCCGTGGCATAGAACTGCCCATCATGCTGAGTGTGACGGTGAGCGACCTGGCTGGTCGCACGCTGAGCGGACAGACGCTCGATGCCTTCTTGGCGAGCATCAGTTCGTATCCGGTATTTTCAGTCGGACTGAACTGCTCGTTTGGCCCATCTCAAATGAAACCGTATCTGGAGGAGCTCGCCCGTAAGTCTCCTTATTATATATCTGCTTACCCCAATGCCGGTTTGCCCAACTCTATGGGGCTATACGACGAGACTGCCGACACTATGGCTCCCAAGATAGGCGCTTTGATAGATGAAGGCATACTCAATATCGTCGGTGGCTGCTGTGGTACTGATGACCATTTTATCGCCCGCTATGTGGAACTTGCTCGTGGCAAGCAGCCCTATGTCCCCTGCGATAGAAGTGAATATCTGCAACTGAGTGGACTGGAGCCGCTGGAGGTTCGGCAGGGTATGTTTGTCAATGTCGGCGAACGCTGCAATGTGGCTGGCTCTCGCAAGTTTCTCAGACTTGTCAAGGAGAAGAACTACGAAGAGGCGCTCACGATAGCCCGCCACCAGGTAAGTGACGGTGCTATGGTGGTAGACGTCAATATGGATGATGCCCTCCTTGATGCTGAAGCCGAGATGAGCCATTTCCTGCGGCTATTGGCATCGGAACCCGACGTGGCACGCGTTCCGGTGATGATAGACTCGTCGAAATGGAATGTCATCCTTGCTGGCCTCAAGTGTTGTCAGGGAAAGTCGGTGGTCAATTCCATCTCGCTGAAGGAAGGAGAGGATGTGTTTGTCAGCCACGCCAAGGATGTCAAGCGCTTCGGTGCAGCCGTGGTAGTCATGTGCTTCGACGAAGAGGGCCAGGCTACTACCTATGAGCGGCGTATCGAGATAGCTCAGCGCGCTTATCACATTCTGACGGAGCAGGTGGGCATGAATGCGTGTGACATCATCTTTGACCCCAACATACTCTCGATAGCTACGGGGCTGGAAGAGCACGACCGATATGCTCTGGACTTCATCCGTGCTACCCGATGGATAAAGGAAAATCTGCCAGGAGCCCACGTAAGTGGCGGAGTGAGCAATCTGAGTTTCTCCTTCCGTGGCAACAACTATATCCGTGAAGCTATGCATGCCGTCTTCCTCTATCATGCCATTCAGGCTGGTATGGATTTTGGTATTGTCAATCCCTCTACGCGTATCACCTATCAGGATATCCCCGAAGACCATCTGCGTATTATAGAAGATGTAGTGCTCTGCCGCCGTAAGGGAGCTGCGGAAGACCTCATTGAACTGGCTGCCCGTCTGAAGCAGGAGCAGGATGCGCTCAAGGCCGGTGGCGCTTTGCCGTCAGCCAATGTGCAGCAAGAGGCTTGGCGAAAGGAACAGCTGGAAGCCCGTCTGCAATATGCACTGCGCAAGGGCATAGGCGATTATCTGGCTGAAGATTTGGCAGAAGCCCTTGAGAAATATCCACGGGCTGTGCAGATAATAGAGGGGCCGCTGATGGATGGAATGTCGGAGGTAGGCAGGCTGTTCGGTGAAGGCAAGATGTTTCTGCCACAGGTCGTGAAGACGGCACGTACAATGAAACAGGCTGTGTCTATACTCCAACCGCATATCGAAGCGGAACGTGACGAGAACCAGACATCGGCAGGGCGGGTAATCTTGGCTACTGTCAAGGGAGATGTACACGATATCGGCAAGAATATTGTTGGCGTGGTGATGGCGTGCAACAATTACGAAGTAATCGACCTCGGTGTGATGGTGCCTGCCGACCAGATAGTGAGCAAGGCTATCGAACTCAAGGCAGACATCATTGGCCTGTCGGGACTTATCACGCCGTCACTGGAAGAGATGGTCTGTGTGGCCCACGAGATGGAGCGGGCGCACCTGGATATACCTATAATGATAGGCGGTGCTACCACCTCAGAGATGCATGTTGCCCTCAAGGTGGCTCCGGTCTATGACGGTCCGGTGGTGTGGATGAAGGATGCATCGCAAAACTCGCTCGCAGCTGCGCGTCTGCTTAATCGTGAAGAGCGTGAGGCGTATAAGGCGGAGCTGGACCATCGCTATGATGAACTTCGGAAGAGTTATCACGATGAGCAGCAGAGACTCTTGTCTATAGACGATGCACGGCGGCAAAAGTTGTCATTGTTCGACAGTCACAGTGATAAAAAATAGCCTTATCTTTGGCAGTTTCTTGATTTTGAAGTAATTTTGCAGTGATTTAATAACATAGGATATGTTTCATAAGAAAAGACGTTGGCACTGTCTGTCTGGACAGGAGCCTACTGAACTTGATAAAAAGGTAATGTATTGGGAGCAGAAAGGAAAGCTGGTGCCAACCCGCGATTTGATTAAGACTCCCGAACAGATAGAAGGCATACGCCGTAGCGGTGTGGTCAATACGGGCTGTCTTGACGAAGTGGCCCGCCAGATACATGCAGGTATGAATACGCAGGAAATTGACGATATCTGTATGCAGTATTGCAAGGACCACAATGCCATCCCAGCCTGTCTAGGCTATGAGGGCTTTCCCAAGAGCGTATGTACTTCAATCAATGAGGTTGTGTGTCATGGTATCCCTAAGGAGGAAGATGTCCTGGAAGAGGGTGATATTGTCAATGTCGATATGACAACTATTGTGGATGGCTATTATGCCGATGCTTCACGTATGTTTGTTATCGGTAAGACTACGCCTGAAAAGGAACGTCTCGTGCGTGTTGCCCGTGAGTGTCTCGAGGCAGGTATGGAGGCTGCCAAGCCTTATTGCTTTGTCGGGGATATAGGCCATGCAGTGCAGCGTCATGCCGAGAAAAATGGCTATAGCGTGGTGCGCGACTTGTGTGGACATGGTGTGGGCCTGAAATTCCATGAGGAGCCCGAGGTGGTGCATTATGGCCATCGCGGTCAGGGTATGTTGATTGTGCCTGGCATGGTGTTTACCATCGAGCCCATGATTAATATGGGAACCTATGAGGTGTTTATAGATGCGGATGATCCTTATGAGTGGGAGGTTATTACTGGTGACGAACTGCCCTCTGCACAATGGGAGCATACATTCGTAATGACAGAGAATGGCGTCGAGATACTTACTTATTAAATCTGCATGATATGAGCGATATATATATATTAGGTATAGAGTCTTCGTGTGATGATACCTCGGCAGCTGTGTTGCGCAACGGAGTGTTGCTGAGCAATGTCACCGCTTCGCAAGAGGTGCATCGAGCTTATGGAGGCGTGGTTCCTGAGTTGGCTTCGCGTGCCCATCAACAGAATATAGTCCCGGTTGTGGACCAAGCTCTTCACCGTGCTGGTATTACCAAGGAACAACTGTCAGCCATCGCGTTTACCCGTGGCCCAGGATTGATGGGGTCATTGTTGGTAGGTGTCAACTTCGCAAAGGGATTGTCACGTGCTTTGGATATACCTCTGATAGATGTCAACCATCTCCAGGGACATGTTATGGCTCATTTTATCAAGGAGAGCGATGATGATACCTCCTGTCCGCCGCTGCCATTCCTTTGTCTGTTGGTGTCAGGTGGTAACTCTCAGATTGTACTTGTCCGTGCCTATAATGATATGGAGGTATTGGGGCAAACCATCGATGATGCTGCGGGAGAGGCCATAGACAAATGCTCAAAGGTTATGGGTCTGGGTTATCCTGGAGGGCCTATAATCGACCGTCTCGCACGCCAAGGCAATCCCAAGGCATATCAGTTCTCCGAACCTCATATCCCTGGGCTGGACTATAGTTTCTCAGGCCTGAAAACATCGTTCTTATATAATCTGCGTAAATGGATAGAAGATGAGCCCGACTTTGTGGAAAATCATAAAGAGGATATTGCCGCCAGTCTCGAAGCTACAATCGTAGATATACTGATGAACAAACTGCGCAAGGCTGTACGGCAGACTGGCATAACCCATGTGGCTGTGGCCGGCGGCGTTTCTGCCAATACCGGTCTTCGCAATGCTTTTGAGGAACATGCCCGTCGTTTTGGTTGGACCATCTATATTCCTCGGTTCAGTTATACCACCGACAATGCTGCTATGATTGCCTGTGTCGGCACATTCAAATATCGTGACCATGATTTTGCCGATATATCTCTGCCGGCTTTCAGTAAAGTGACATTTGAGTAAGTATTGATTATCAACCCATAAATATAATATATAGTGGAATTAGAAAGTAAAATACTCAGCAAGGAAATACTGCAGTATCTCTATGCTGGAGGAAAGACACTGGGAACCGCCGAGAGTTGTACAGGTGGTCGTATTGCCCAAGTGATTATAGCGGTACCTGGTGCCAGTAATTATTTCAAAGGTGGTATCGTTTCATACAGCAATGACGTCAAGGAACGTCTGCTTCATGTCGATTCCAAATTGATAGAAGAACAGACTGCCGTGTGTCAAGGAGTGGCAGAAGCTATGGTCAAAGGGGCTTGCGATGCCTTGGAGTGTGATTATGCTATCGCTGCTACTGGTATCGCTGGTCCTGGTGGCGGCACTTCACAGATACCTGTAGGTACAATTTGGATTGGATATGGTTCTAAGGACGATGTGCGTACGCTCAAGATAGAAGAGGATAATGGCCGTGACATTAATATAGCTAAGGCAACCAATATTGCTTTGCGTCTTTTCCTCGACTATTATAAGGAGAAGAACCCCATCGTTGAAGATACGGATGCCGAAGAGGTAAAGTAAGCCCATGTCTATGAGTATCACCATCGTGGATGCAAAAACAATAAAAAACCTTAATTTTGAAAAAGTTTAGGGATTTATTTTGTTTATTCCGAAAAAAATTGTAATTTTGCACCCTGTTTGGAATAAGTATCTAATTAAGAATCAAAAATTAAGGATAGAAATGTCTAAGATTTGTCAAATCACAGGTAAGAAGGCACAGTTAGGTTGCAATGTGTCTCACTCAAAGCATCGCACAAAGCGCAGCTTTGACGTTAACCTTTTCAGCAAGAAGTTCTTCTATGTAGAGGAGAATTGCTGGATTAGCCTGAAGATTAGTGCCGCTGGTCTGCGCCTTATCAATAAGGTTGGACTTGACGCCGCTCTTAAGATGGCTGTACAGAATGGTTACTGCGACTGGAAAGATATCAAGGTAATCGCCGAGGGTAACAATGTAGATTAATTTTAAGGTTAGGAGATATAACAAATGGCAAAGAAAGCTAAAGGTAACAGAGTTCAAGTCATTCTCGAATGCACCGAGATGAAGAACAGTGGTCTGCCAGGAACAAGCCGTTACGTGACTACCAAGAACCGTAAGAATACTCCTGAGCGCCTTGAGTTGAAGAAGTATAATCCCATCCTGAAGAAGATGACTCTTCATAAGGAGATTAAGTAATAGGAGATTTAAGCAATGGCAAAAAAAGCGGTAGCTACCTTGCACGAAGGTTCAACTGACGGACGTGCATATACCAAGGTAATCAAGATGGTTAAGAGCCCCAAGACTGGTGCTTACGTTTTTGATGAGCGCATGGTTCCTAATGAGGATGTTAAAGCTTACTTCAAGGACTAATATCGGATAATTACGATAACAATATGGATAGAGCTGTAAGACAAGTTGCTTACAGCTCTTTTTTTGTCCCTAAGTTTCAGACGGATTGTTAGCGTATTCTTGTTATGCGTGGTGAATATAGTTGGTCGGTTTGGGGTTGCTAATCCGTTTTTTCGTTGATTGTTGGGTTATAGAGTGAAGGCTTTATGAATATGCTAATGATTGAAGATGTTGTAGACCATTCATGAGCAAACATGCTATCCGGAGGTAGATTGTGTATGTTTCCTCTTATACCGACTGTTGTTGTCGTTATTATAGGTACTTTTGGAGGCGCGCTGGTTGTTAGTTGCCTTCTTGTCTTTTGTGACATGCTCACGTAGTGTTTGATACGTGTCTACGTGATGTTTGATGCGTGCCTACGTGTCATTTGATACGGGCTTGCAATGTGGCTCAAGACAGCTCTGTGGCATAGTTGTGTTTATTGGTATGTGTCGTTGTGAGTCGTAGCAAGAGTGTGGTTAATCAATTTGTCGGCTATTTAGCTGTCGCTTAGTGGCAATAAAAAAGGAGAATAATGTGACTTAATCTCCTTGATTGGGTTATATTTCAAATCGTCTTTTATCTTATTCTGTCTGCCGAACGCACAAGCCTTTCGTCATCCAAAATTCCTTTTCTTGCCAAAAGGTAGCAACCTATAGCGAGAGCGGGAAGCAGCGCAGTGATGTTGATATGGAATGTGCCCATTTTGCTGAATGTGGTTAGGATGGACATAGCATAATAGGCATACCATATTATATTAATGATCACAGCAACCATACACATCTTAGCCTGCTTCTTGCGTGTCTTGTACATGGCGATAGCCATAATTGCCACGGGATATGTGCATAGCATAATGGCGAACAAGGGCCATGAACAGTAGCTGATATTATCTCCTTTTACGAATAATGAATATATACTCATTTCTGTTCCCATACCTTGGGGCTCGATAGTGCCAAGGGGAAAGGTAGAGCAGATGACGGAGACAATAATGGCGAGAAGCAGAAATAATGTTTGTTTGCGTTGTAGCATTATTCGTCTTCCTTTTCTTGTGATGGATCACGCCAGTAGATATTGCCGTCAACAAACTCTTGTGTGGCGAGAAGTGTCGGCTTGGGTAATTTTTCATAGTAGCGTGATATTTCTATCTGCTCTCTGTTTTCAAACACCTCTTCCAGTGTGTCTGTATATGAAGCAAATTCTTGAAGCTTTTTATTCAAATCTTGTTTGATTTCTGCAGCAATCTGATTTGAACGCTTTGAGATGATAGCAACGCTCTCGTAGATGTTGCCAGTCTCTTCGCAAAGATCCATAATGTTGCGAGTTACGGTGTTAACCGGGGCTTTTGATTTCTTGTAATCCATTTCTAATTATTAAAAATATTAATAAGTCATTGTTTTTTATCTGTCGAACGTTGGGATGTTTTCGTCGTTGATATGTGCCTTGATGTATTCCTTGCACTTTGCAATGTATTTCTCCGCAGTGGCACGCTCTTTTGAATCTGGGTATTCATTGATGAAACCATAGCATTCGTCTTCTGCATCTTGATAACGCTCAAGTTGCTTTGATGCCACGCTCTGCTGAGCCAACTCATATTTGCTTTTCATGAGCAAAGTGGCAAATTCTTCTCTGAGCTTGCTATAGGGATAATCTTTTAGTGCGTTTTGCGCCGTAATAATGCAAGCCTCGTAGTTGTTCTCACCAGGACCGCAATTTCCGAAATATGGACCGAGGTCATAATAAAGCTGGGCGTTATACAATTCTTTGCGAACCAATTTGTCCTGCAATTCAAAGAGGCGCTGCTGGGCGCTGGCTTTGTGCTTGGCGTCTGGATAAAGGTCGAGGTATTCCTGGAAAGAAGATATAGCTGAAACTGTTGCCGACTGGTCGAGTCGTGGTTCAGGTGTGCTTTCGTATAGGCTTTGACCTATATAAAACTCGGCATTCTCTGCAAAATCACCTTTGGGGTATGACGAGTAATAACGCTTGAAAGTGGCAGCCGCTCCTTCATAGTCTTTACTGTTGTATTGGGCCATCGCAAGCATATAAAGGCTTTCTTGCGCATTCTCAGTTCCCTTGAGTACTACTATCAAGTCGGTCAGCAAAGTTGTAGTGCGTGTCCACTTGCCTTTAGCAAAGCATTCTTTGGCATATTCGTACTTATATGGAACATTGTTGGTCGTGTAGACCTTGTTGAATTCGTTAGCGCATCCTGTAAAAAGGAGTGCTGCGATTATAGCAGCAAAATGTATTTTGTTCATAATCAAAAAATTGTCATGCAAAATTACAATTATTTCCTCTATGGGCAAAGTAAAAAATACAATTTTTAGGAAAAAAACTCTATTATTAGAGATAGTGGTGACATTTTTTATTTAATTTTGCAATTATGAATTATGATTTGGTATCAGATTATGCTCCCACGGGCGATCAGCCCCATGCGATAGAGCAACTTACTGAAGGTATAGACAGCGGTGACAAAGCCCAGGTTTTATTGGGTGTGACGGGATCGGGAAAGACCTTTACGATAGCCAATGTTATCAAGAATGTGAATAAGCCGACCCTGATATTAAGCCATAACAAGACTCTTGCAGCTCAATTGTATCAAGAGATGAAGGGTTTCTTTCCTCATAATGCCGTTGAATATTATGTCTCTTATTATGATTATTATCAGCCCGAAGCCTATCTTCCCTCCACTGATACTTATATCGAGAAAGACTTGGCTATCAACGAAGATATTGACAAACTTCGGCTGAGTGCAGTTAGTGCATTGCTCTCAGGAAGGCGCGACGTGGTGGTGGTGTCTTCCGTGTCGTGTATCTATGGTATGGGCGGACCTGCTTCCATGACCAACAGCATTGTTTCGGTGAAGCGCGGCGAGGTTAAGGACCGCAATGTCTTTTTGCGGCAGTTGGTGGATGCACTATATATTAGAAATGATGTTGATTTGGCGCGAGGTTCCTTTAGGGTAAAGGGTGATACGGTTGATGTGGCTATTGCCTATAGTGACAATATACTTCGCATCAGTTGGTGGGGAGATGAAATTGACAGCATCGAAGAACTCGACAGTGTAGACCTTCATCGGCTGGCTGACTTTGATGATTATCAGATATATCCAGCCAATATATTCGTTACATCCAAAGAGCAGGTGGATGGCGCTGTAAGGGCTATTCAGGACGATTTGGTCAAACAGATTGATTTCTTCACCCAAATTGGAGATGATATCAAAGCGCAGCGTATCAAAGAACGTGTCGAGTATGATATGGAAATGATCAAGGAACTGGGTCATTGCAGTGGAATTGAGAACTATTCCCGCTATTTTGATGGTCGTCAACCTGGCGACAAACCTTATTGCTTGCTTGACTTCTTTCCTTCAGACTATCTGATGGTTATCGATGAAAGTCATGTGACAGTTCCTCAAATCAATGCAATGTATGGAGGCGACAGAGCGCGCAAACAAAATCTGGTTGAATATGGCTTCCGCCTTCCTGCAGCTTTCGACAATCGTCCGTTGCGTTTTGAGGAGTTCCAAGAGATGACCAACCAGGTCATTTATGTCTCTGCTACCCCTGCTGATTATGAACTCATGGAGTCGGAGGGTGTTGTGGTCGAGCAGATAATACGTCCCACGGGGCTGTTGGACCCTGAAATTGAGGTCCGGCCGAGTGAGAACCAGATAGACGACCTGTTGGATGAAATCCTTACGCGCACCAATCGTCATGAGCGTGTACTCATCACTACCCTTACCAAGCGTATGGCAGAAGAACTTACCGAATATCTTCTGAATCATGATGTGCGTGCCAACTACATTCATAGCGACGTAGCTACTCTCGATCGTGTGCAGATCATGAACGACTTGCGTGCCGGTGTCTATGACGTGCTTGTTGGCGTCAATCTGCTGCGTGAAGGTCTGGATTTGCCAGAAGTCTCACTTGTTGCCATACTTGATGCCGACAAGGAGGGATTTCTGCGTAGCCACCGCTCCCTTACCCAGACGGCAGGGCGTGCCGCTCGTAATGTCAATGGCAAAGTGATAATGTATGCTGACCATATCACCGAGAGTATGCAGCGCACGATAGATGAAACTTCAAGACGGCGCTCTATACAGATGAAATATAATGAGGACCATAATATTAAACCACAACAGATAAAGAAAGAAATCAAGCAGACATTGTCCAAGGAAAAGGCTCAGACAACGCGGCCGACAATCACCTACAAACCATACGTGGAATCGGAAGAGCCAGCATTTGCGGCGGACCCAATTATCATAAAGATGACCAAGGAGCAGTTGGAAAAATGTATAGAACGCACAACTTCACTCATGAAAGAGGCTGCAGAACAGCTTGATTTCATTCAAGCCGCCCAGTATCGTGACGAGGTCATCCGCTTGCAGAAGGAATTGGAAGAAAAATGATATAGCAGTAGGTATAGAACTGTCAAAAAGCGTCATGTGGGCTTTTACTGTCGATGTTCCCCATACTGTCCTTTTTATGTTGAAGATGTAAAAAATATAGTTAAATACATACATTTGTTTCACGGAAACATATCTTTTTTGTACTTTTGTCTTACAAAAATATGTAAATCTTAAGATTATGAAGAAAATACTGATTGCGATTATCGCTCTTTTCCCCTTGCTGTGCCCTGCGCAGAATGTTAAGCCCTTGACGCCTGAACAGCAGTTGGAGCAGGCTCAAAAGCAACTTGAAGAAGCTCAAAAGGCAGTAGAGGCAGCTAAAGCCAATGCTCAAAAAGCCAAGCAGGCAGCTGAGCAAGCCAAGGCCAAGGCTGATGCAGAAAAGGCCAAGGCCGATGCAGAGAAAAAACGCAAAGAAAAGGAGATAGCTGAGAAGCAAGCAGCGATTCAAGCTCAGATAAAAAAGGCTCAGGAAGAGGCGGCTCGGCTCAATGAAGAAGCTGAGAAACTGAATGCCGAAGCCAAGAAGATGAATGCAGAGTCATCTTCTTCAGCTCCACAGCAGAAAGTGGTGGTAACATCTGACCAGACTAAAACTGTAAAGAAGGAAAGTGTGACTCCCGCACCCAAGCAGGAAAAGCCTGCTCAGTATGGCAGTGTCAATGGATGGTCGGCGATCTCTGCTCCTACTCCAACGGTTCGTCAGGAAGTCAAGCCCGAAGTCGATGTAAATACTGAGGTGAAATATCTTGCGGGCGCGGTGCCATTGGTGGATGGCAAGGTCGTTTTTGAATTAAACCTCGATGTTCCTGGTCAGACCGCGAGTGAAATCTATGATAAGGCTTTCGAATATGTCAACAATCTTACCGTAGACGAGAATCAGAAAGATGATTCCCAGTTGCGCAGCAAGATAGCTATTGTCAATACAAACACTCACTCCATTGCCGCAAAGATGTATGAGTGGTTGGTGTTTGCCAATACCATATTGATGAGTGACAAGGCGGAGTTTTCTTATACATTGATTGTAAATTGTGCCGACACCCATCTTAATGTGAGATTGGAGCGAATCTCTTACACCTATGAGCCCAACCGCTCGACAGGATTTACCGAATCGGCCCATAACATCATAGCCGATAAATACGCACTTAACAAGAAGCAGACAAAGGTCGTGCGTCCTTACGGCAAATTCAGAATCAAAACGATTGATCGCAAGGATGAAATCTTCAACGGATTTGTCAACCTGTTTAATTAATCCGATACATTTATGATCATTAATGATAATATCGATCACAATAACCATTTGAAGACTAAACGCCAGTTGCGACTTTTCAAGATACGTAACGTGCTGAATATCCTTTTTATGGTTATTGCGATTGTTGGTGTAGCAATCTACTTTTTGTCAAGTCACAATGTCGGCATTTATGTAATACTGGCAGCTTGTGTATTTAAGTTCGTTGAATGTAGTCTCAGACTTATTCGCTAAGAGATGAAGAAAAAGCTCGTTTTAGCTCTTTTTTGCGCAGTCAGCATATCACTGTCTGCGCAAATAGATAATAATCAATTTGATCAGATTAATCGTGATGTAATGTTGGATAATTCCAACCCGCGTAAGGTCAATCCCGATAGCCTTGGCTCTGATAAGGAAATTCCTAAGGGTATAAAAGTATGGACGGTTGACAAGCGTTTTGGTGATATTGTCCATACTACGCCCGATACGCTGTCTCATATGTTTATGAACAGTATTTTTACTACAGGATTGAGAGGCGAGTTCAATACTACCGGCAATCTTGGAGCACCGCGTATCAACCGCATATTCATTGACCGCAGTCTGGATGGTAACTTCATCTTTACCAATCCATACGATTTCTTCGTCACGGATGTGAGCAATTTTCATTTCACCAATACCTTATCGCCGTTTACCAACCTGACCTTCAATACCTGTGGTGACCGACTTACAGGCGAGGACCATTTTACGGCTAAGTTTGGTGTCAATGCTGGTAAGCGCCTTGGTTTCGGCTTCAATTTTGATTATATTTATGGCCGTGGTTATTATTCCAGCCAAAGTACGTCACATTTCAACTATACGATGTATGGTTCTTATCTTGGCGACCAATATCAGGCGCATCTTCTGATGTCGACCAATCACCAGAAAGTGACCGAAAATGGTGGTATCACCAATGACGACTACATCGTTCACCCTGAGTTGTTCCCCGAGAGCTTCGCCACACCAGATATTCCTACTGTGCTCAATCGAAATTGGAACCGTAATGACAATCAGCATCTGTTCTTTACCCATCGTTACAGCCTTGGCTTCCATCGTACCGTCAAAATGACGGAAGATGAGATTGCGGCAAAGAAGTTTGCCATGGCAGCCAAGAAAGACCAGGAGGCACGTGAAGCCCGTGAGAAGGCTGAGCGCGACGACGAAGACTTTGATGAAGAGGAGTTTGATAAAAACCGTAAGCAAGGGCAGAAGTTTGCCGGTCGTCCTGACAATGCCCGCATTGCAGGCAACGAGCCGACAGATACGCTGAAGACCCAAACCCAAGAGCGGCTTCAGATTACAAGTAAAGCTCAGGCAGACAGCCTGCTCGCAGCGCAGCAACAGTTGGCTGAAGATACTTTGTGGACCAAGAAAGAGTATGTTCCAGTGACCAGTTTCATCCATACAGTTGAGCTTAACAATTACAGCCGTATTTATCAAGCCTATGAGACCCCCGAGTCTTATTATGCCAATGATTATGAGATGGATGAAAAGTATACAGGAGATTCCATCTATGACAAGACTCGCCATCTTGCATTGCGTAATACCTTCGCCCTGTCGCTACTTGAGGGTTTCAACAAGTGGGCCAAGGCAGGCGTGAAGTTGTTTGCCGCCCACGAAATGCGCCGTTATGTCCTGCCTGAAAAAGTTGGAACCTCTTCTTGGAGTGAGAACAATATATATATAGGTGGACAGTTGAGTAAATTCCAGGGTAGGACATTGCATTATTGTGCATTGGCTGAATTTGGTATGACAGGAGAGGATGCCGGAAATCTGAAGGTGGATGCTTCGGCTGATTTGAACTTCAACCTCTTTGGAGATACTGTGACTCTTCAGGCTAATGGCTTCTTCCATCGCAACACACCTTCATTCTATTATCGCCATTACCATAGCCGTCATTATTTATGGGATAATGATGGCTTGTCCAAGGTCATCCATTCTCGCATTCAGGGTATGCTCAGTTGGGAAAAGACCAAAACCAAACTGCGTGTTGCCTTCGACGAGATTTCCAATTACACATACTTCGGATTGAGTTATCAGATAGGGGAAAATTATAACCGTTTGAACAATGATGTTCATGTGCGTCAGAGCGGTGATGCCATAAGTTTGCTTACCCTTCAGTTGTATCAGGACTTCAAGTTCGGTCCCTTCAACTGGGAGAATGTCCTTACTTATCAGAAGTCGAGTGCCGAAGATGTATTGCCCGTTCCTCAGCTTAATGTGTACTCCAATCTCTATCTTCGCTTCAAAATCGCCAAAGTCTTGAAGTGCGACTTCGGCGCTGATGTAAGATATTTTACCAAGTACTACGCACCTGACTATGCTCCTGGTCTGGGCCAGTATGCTGTTCAGGAAGGGCCCAATCGTGTTGAGGTCGGCAATTATCCCATCCTCAATGTCTATGCCAACTTCCATCTTAAGCAGACGCGCTTCTTTGTGATGATGAGTCATGTCAATGCCGGTAGTGGCAATAAGATGTATTTTCTCACCCCTCATTATCCTCTCAATGACAGCATCCTGAGATTTGGACTTAGTTGGAATTTCTATAATTAACCATACAAGTCCAGTAGTTAGCATAGGTATTGTCACACCAGATACGATATCAAACTTGCACCTCGATAGTGGGTTTGATATCGTATCTATCAACCAATAAACAATCTATTTTGTAACCATCATGCAGCAGTTGAACCTCGACATCATGGAATATGTAGAGAATCATATTCTCCCGCGTTATGCTGATTTCGGCAAAAGCCATGGCTTGAGCCACGTTATGCGTGTTATCAAAAACAGTATGGAACTGGCTCGGTTCACCGGTGCTGATATAGATATGGCTTATGTGGTTGCCGCTTACCATGATTTAGGCATGAATGGGCCTCGTGCCATACATCATTTAACTGGCGGTAAAATACTCGCCAGTGATGCGCGGCTCAAAAAGTGGTTCAGTCCAGAACGTATTGTTATCATGAAGGAGGCTGTGGAGGACCACCGCGCGTCAGCCAGTCGCCAGCCTCGCTCCATTTATGGTAAGATTGTTGCCGAAGCCGACCGCGACCTTGATACCGAGGTGGTCTTCAGGCGGGCAATACAGTTTGGACTTGAGAAATATCCCGATATCACCCCAGAGCAACAATGGGAGCGTTTTGTCATGCATATGACCGAAAAGTATTCCGTCAACGGATATATTAAGCTGTGGATACCCAATTCTCCCAATCGAAACAAGTTGAAGCAGATACAGACCATCATTGAAAGCAAGTCCATGCTCCGTGAGTGGTTTGACATGATTTATCAGCAGGAAGTGTCCAAAACCTAAACCGTTCTTGGGAGTAGATACGCCCGGCACAACGGACATCCACATTCTTCTACATGCTGCTACATCTACTTAAAAAGCGAATAGCGAAAGCAAAAAAACAGACAATTATTTTGTATTATCTATGGTTTACATTACCTTTGTATTAAACTAAAAATTTAAGATCGATGAAAGTGCGTTTATCTTTGATGAACTTCTTGGAGTTCGCGGTGTGGGGTTCATACCTCACCTGTATGGGAATCTACCTCGGTAATATTGGCATGGCCGGACATATTGGCGCCTTTTATGCCATGCAGGGTATCGTTTCTATTTTCATGCCCGCTTTGATGGGAATTATTGCTGACCGTTGGATTCCGGCACAACGCCTTTTGGGTATTTGTCATCTTCTGGCAGCCCTCTTTATGTTTGCGGCAGGATGGTATGGTATGGTTAATGGTGAAGGGGCAAGTTTTGCCATTCTCTTTACATTCTATTCATTGAGCGTTGGCTTCTATATGCCCACCTTGGCGCTCACCAATTCCGTTGCCTATTATTGTCTTGAACTCAAGGGCATGGACACCGTCAAGGAGTTCCCGCCTATTCGTGTCTTCGGAACCGTAGGCTTTATCGTTGCCATGTGGTTTGTCGACATCATGGGCTTCAAGAGTACATACGAACAGTTCTTCGTGTCTGGTGCTTTCAGTCTGATTCTCTTCCTTTATACCTTCAGCATGCCTACCTGTCCGCTGAGTGATGATGATAACAAGCAAAGTCTGGTAGACGCTTTCGGATTGCGTGCCTTTGCTCTTTTCAAGCAGAAGCGCATGGCTATCTTCTTTGTTTTCTCCATGCTCTTGGGCATCAGTCTGCAGATTACCAACGGCTTTGCCACCCCATTTATCGAGAGCTTCAAGTCGCTGCCCGAATATGCCGGTACCTTTGGCGTGAAGTATCCCGTCATTCTCTACTCTTTGTCCCAGATTAGCGAGACCCTCTGCATCTTGATGATTCCATTCTTCATGAAGCGTTATGGCATCAAGAACGTTATGCTTATTGCCATGTTTGCTTGGGTAGCCCGTTTCGCTCTTCTTGGCGCCGGCAATCCAGGTGCGGGTGTCTGGATGTTCATCCTTTCGATGATTGTTTATGGTGTGGCTTTCGACTTTTTCAATATCTCTGGTTCGTTGTTTGTCAACGACAATACCGATTCGAAGATTCGTTCAAGTGCGCAGGGCGTGTTTATGCTTATGACCAATGGTATCGGTGCAACCCTCGGCTCTTTTGCTGCCCAGGCTGTAGTCACTGCCTATACAGACGCCAATGGCGCAACCCAGTGGGCCACCTGCTGGTACATCTTTGCAGCCTACGCTTTGGTAGTTGGTGTGGCATTCGCCTTTATGTTCAGACCACGTAAAACAGGAGTTAAGGCATAATGGACAAAACCCGCCTATACATAAAGGGAGTGACGCAGTTGAGACAATTCGGCAATATAGGGTTGATTGTCCTCACCGACGCCGACCAGACAAAGCATCTTAGCATGCCTTGCAATATGGATAGACTTTATGATTTGGAGGGTTTCTTCAAGAAGCGACATACGTCTGTAGATGCGTTGATATCCGTCTTATGGACCATTATCAGAGACCACACTGGCGCCCCTTACGAGGTGCATGTTACCGATGTGAGTAGTGGCAAATACAGAATGGAATTACAAGATGTCGAAAAATCAATTGCATACAAGTTGGAACCTACGGCTGCCATCACATTGGCAGCCGTAGCCGATTTGCCTATATACATAAGCCCGCAGCTGTTTGACATACAGGGCGTGGATTACAATCCCGACAACGAGAAAATGTCTTTGCCACTCAATGTGCTTAGTTACGAGTTGTTGGAGAATGCACTTCGTCGGGCAGTCAAGGACGAAGATTACAGGATGGCGATGGCCATCAAACAAGAGATGGATAACAGAAAAAAATAAGAAATTATGAAAGAAGCACGGTATTTTTATGTACCCCAGGCGTCTGTTCAGAACGAACTGCCTGCCGAAGAGGCAGTACATGCCTTGCGTGTGTTAAGATTGGCTTCAGGTGATGAGATGTTTCTCATGGATGGAGATGGTGGCATTTACAGAGCCAAGGTCACTATGACTTCGTCCAAGCATTGCTTTTATGAGATTGTCGAGACGCTGCATCCCGGCAAGGCTTGGCTCGGAAACATCCATTTGGCCATTGCCCCAACCAAGATGATGGAACGTATCGAGTGGATGGCCGAGAAGGCCACCGAGATTGGTTTTGACGAACTTTCCCTACTCAAGTGCGCTTTTTCCGAACGCAAAGTTGTCAACACCGCGCGTTTGGACAAGATAGTCGTTTCGGCCATGAAGCAGAGCCGAAAGCCATTCAAGCCAGTCGTACACGAAATGGTTGACTTCAACACCTTTATCCAGCAACCACGAACCGGCCGCAAGTTTATAGCGCATTGCTATAATGAGGTGCCACGACTCGATTTGTTTACCCTGCTTACAGCCGACGGGGCGGCTGAAGACTGTACGGTTCTTGTTGGCCCCGAAGGCGATTTCTCTATCGATGAGGTTCGCGCCGCCATCGCCAACGGTTATCAGTCTATATCTCTTGGCGACTTTCGCTTGCGCACCGAAACGGCTGGTCTCATGGCCGTAACCATGGCTCAGTTGTCTCTTAGGAAATAGACACCTTATTAAAATATAACAATGAAGAAGCTCGCATTTTTATTCATTTTGTTGAGCACGTTGATTGTTTCGTGTTCAGACAGCGATGACTATATGGATGCCGTTCCCAAGAAAAGTCCCTTGGTGGTATCCGTTGATTTGATGAAATACAAGGGTATGGATAGGAATGTCTTTATGCGTTCTCTTTTCCATATCCACAATATGACTACCCGCGGCATAGACCTTGCCCAAAAGGTTTATGCCTTTGAGTCTCCCGAAGGTTTTTATGGCCTTTGTTGCTGTGTGTCCGATGAGGACAACCTCAGGGAGCTTATGGGCAAAAACGGTTTCAAACTCACCGATTTCCGCGAATGTACATTCTCCGTTTTGGGCAGTTCCTGGGTAGTGGGTTTCAATGCCAAGTCTCTGCTTGTGATGGGTCCCGTCACTGCGGGCGAGCAGCGCAATCTTATGGTTAAAATGGTCAGCTATCTCAACCAGGATGCCGACAAAGGTTTGCGTGCCTCCGACTTGGTTCATCAGCTCGACTCCATTCACGAGCCTATGGCTATGGTTGCTGCCATGACTTCCCTTCCCGAACTGATGCGCTCGTCACTTATGCTTTGTGCGCCCAAGGATATGGATGCCAACCAACTGTATTATCGTGCAGGCATTTCTGTCAGCAGCGATTATGTTCAGGTCGATGGAGCCATATTTGCAAAGAACCACAAGGATGATGAGACCATCAGAGATTACCAGCTCCGCCAGATGGATATTCTTCGTGGCAAATATGCGTCATATATAGACGAGCATAACTTTGTGTCAATTCTCTTGAACAGCAAGACAACGATGACCGAGCTTACCCAGGGGAAAAACGATTTTGACAAACTCTTCTCCGCCTTGAACGTTGGTTCTGATATCAATTACAGGAAGATTTTTGACACCTCATCGGGAGAGATGCTGGTCAGTGTTCCTACTCATTCCAGCCAACTTCATCTACTTGTTTCACGGCTGACAGCCGACTGGCATCAGTTTGTACCTGCCGATATGAGCGAGAAGCCTATCGGCGTAGCCGAAGATGGAACTTTCTTCATGGGCATTCCATATAAGGAAGTTGCACAACACGGGAAATGGGATGCAGTGATAAAGGGGAAAAGGGCTGCTATGCTCGTGAACCTTGCCGAATTGCAGCGCGTAGCACCGCTGCCATTGCTTCAGAGTGTCCACACGGCATTGGGCAACAGACAGTTGATGGTCTTAACAGTAAAATGATGAAACAGATTCGGTTAAAAAGCGTCGTTCCTAATGTCTTTTCCAGTTGTGCTGACCTGAAATCCGATGTGTGGAACCAGGATGTGACCTTGGAAAAGGGCAAGACTTATTTGGTGGAAGCCCATAGTGGCAGAGGCAAGAGCACCTTCTGCAGTTATCTTATCGGTTATCGCCAGGATTATAACGGCGAATTGCTGTTCGACGATACACCCACGACCACCTTCAGTATGCAGCAGTGGGTTGATGTGCGCCGTTCCGGCATCAGCCATTTGTTTCAGGAACTCCGGTTGTTCCCCGAATTGTCTGCCCATGACAATGTGATGATTAAAAACTCTCTTACCCATCATGTTACGGCCTCTCAGGTAAACCAGTGGTTCGAGATGTTAGGCATATCAGACAAGGTGGATACCCCTATCGCCAATATGTCCTTTGGGCAACAGCAGCGTGTGGCTCTTATGCGAGCCTTGGCCCAACCGTTTGATTTCCTTGTCGCCGACGAACCCATCAGCCATCTTGACGACGATAATGCTGCGGTTATGGCATCGCTCATGATGGAGGAAGCACACCGCCAGGGGGCTGGCGTCATCGTTACCAGTATTGGCAAGCACATGGATTTGGATTATGACAAGGTATTCTGTTTGTAGATTTCTAAAGATTGCTGAAAATGAATTTGATTTGGAAGTTACTGAGCAAACATATAAGTAAAGGCCAACTGTTGGGATTCTTCTTTGCCAATCTCATTGGCTTGACCATCATTCTTTTGGGATTCCAGTTCTATATTGATGTGCTTCCCTGTTTCACAGGCGAAGACAGTTTCATGAACGATGACCAGGTGGTATTGACCAAGGCCGTCCGCTCGTCAAGTGTCGTTTCTGGCCAGACCAATCTCTTTTCTCCAGATGACGTCGAAGACCTGCGAAGCCAGCCGTTTGTAGAATCTTTGGGCGTGTTTTCATCCAACGAGTATCATGCCAATGCGACCATGTCGATTGAAGGCAACACAATTTTCAATTCCGAAGTATATTTCGAAAGCGTACCCGACGAATTTGTTGATATCGACAAGAGTCAGTGGAATTATGCTGAGGGCGATAGGGTAGTGCCCGTACTTCTGCCGAGGTCATATATAACAATGTATAATTTCGGCTTTGCCAAGTCCCATTCGCTGCCTACGCTCTCCGATGGCGTTCTTGGTATGGTCGACATCTCTCTCTTTGTTCAGGGAGATGGCAAGAAAGAGGTGTTCACGGGCAAACTGATTGGTTTCTCTAATAAGATCAGTTCCATACTTGTGCCTCAGTCGTTTATGGATTGGACTAACCGCAACTTCAGTTCTCAATCCCACTCCCAGCCATCACGGATTCTTGTCCATTTTGACAATCCTGCCAGCAAGGAGGTTACCTCATATCTCGAAGACCACGGCTATGAGGTCGACAGCGACCAGATGAACAATGAGAAGACTGCATATTTTCTCAAGTTGGTTGTAGCTCTCGTTATGGTTGTCGGCGCTCTCATCTCTGCATTGAGCTTCTACATCCTCTTGTTGAGCATCTTCTTGCTCGTCCAGAAGAATGAGGACAAGCTGGAGAACCTGCTGTTGATAGGATATACCACGCGCTCCGTGGCATGGCCCTATCAGATGCTTACCCTGGTGCTCAATGTCGGCATACTTCTCGTTTCCATCTGTGCAGTGTTCATATTGAGGGGGTATTATTATGATTATTTGTTGGCATTGTCACCCTCGTTGGACAAGTCGTCACCGATGCTCATGATCGCATTAGGTGTAGGTGTCGTTTTGGTGCTTTCAATGCTCAATTTTATCGTCATTCATAACCGTATCCAACAGATCTGGTATAGTAAAAGGCGAAATAACGGCGTTGTATCATAATTTTAACGCGCTCTTTATGATTAATTAAAAAAAAATACCTATATTTGCACCAAATATTAACAATAGTTACTACGCAGAGTAGTATTTTAACTTAACTTTTATAATATGTTGAGACGTTTAACCATTATTGCTTTAATGATGTTGGCCTTTACAACATCGATTATGGCACAAATTACGACTTCAGGTATTAATGGTAAGGTTACCTCTCAGGGTGATGAGGTTATCGGTGCTTCAGTTACCGCAACCCACCAGCCATCTGGTACCGTGTATCGTGCCGTTACTAATGTTCACGGAAGATTTAACATTCCGGGTATGCGTCCTGGCGGACCTTATAAGGTAGAGATATCTTATATTGGCCATCAGACCAAGACTTTCAACAAGGTTAGCTTGTTGTTGGGTGAATCACAGAACCTTTCTTGTTCGTTGGAAGAAGATGCCAAGATGCTTGACGAGGTTGTCGTTGCTGGCAAGGCAGGTCTTAATGCCACCAAGACAGGTGCGGCACAGAGCATCAATGCTACACAGATAGCCAATATGCCTACTATTACCCACAGCATCGCCGACATTGCGCGCCTTAATCCCCAAATCAATTCAAATGAGCAGGTGGGTTCTATGTCTTTTGCCGGTACAAATACCCGTTACAATGCTTTCCAGATTGACGGTGTAATGAACAACGACGCTTTCGGTCTTACCTACAATGGTAGTAACGGCGGCCAGGCCAACACTCAGCCTGTTTCGATGGAAAGCATTGAGCAGATTCAGATCAACATCGCTCCCTTTGACGTTCGTCAGAGCGGTTTCACCGGTGGCGCTATCAATGCCATTACTAAGAGTGGTACCAACACCTTCCATGGTAGTGCCTACATCTACGGCAACAACGAAAAGCTCGTAGGTCGTCACTTTCTGAACCATGATGGAACTTACGCTGCACCTTATTCTAAAGAGAGCGAGTCATTGTTCGGTTTCACTTTGGGCGGTCCCATTATCAAGGACAAGCTGTTCTTCTTCGCTAACTTCGAGAGCTCAGACAAGTCATATCCTAATGACTATGGACTGGGTACCGGTGGCTCTAAGGTAGATGCCGACCTGGCTGTGAAGATTCTTGACGCTGTCAAGGATATGGCACAACGACAGGGTTATGACTACAATGGTATTTATGCCAACCCCGATATGCGCACTTGGAGCAACAAGGCAAGTGTCAAGTTGGACTGGAACATCAACGACTTCAATAAGTTGTCTGTTCGCTGGAGCTATGTCAACGCCCGTTCTATGAAGGGTGGTGGCGGTATCGCTACTCTGAACACTGGCGACCACATCTATGAGTACAAGTCCAATACCAATACCATCATGGCCGAGCTCCAGTCTCGTCTCAGCCCTGTGTTGAGCAATGAGCTTCGTGCTTCTTATGTAATGGTTCGTGATGCCCGTACTTCTGGTACTCCATTCCCAGCCATCCAGATTTCAAAGGTAGGTAATAACAATGGTTCTGTAAACATCGGTAATGAGTACAACTCAATGGCCAATGGTCTTGACCAGGACGTATTTACCTTCGAGGACAACCTGACATGGTATAAGGGCAACCATACCATCACTATGGGTACACACAATGAGGTGTATAGCTTCTCAAACCTCTTTATCCCAAATCTCTTTGGCTCATATTATTTCCAGAATCCCGATGATTTCTTCAGCTATTATGAAGGTTTCAAGGCTGGCACTCCCGGTATCGGTAAATATATCAACCAGTATTACTTCCAGCAGGCCAATGTAGACGTTACAGGCAATGCCCGTTGGAGAGCCAAGTTCGGTTCTGCCCAGTTAGGTTTCTACATCCAGGACAAGTGGGATATTTCTAACTCTCTGCAGCTTACCTATGGTCTGCGTATGGACCTCCCCTTGTTCTTCGATACTCCTTCTGAGAATGCTCCATTCAACGCGTGGGCTGCCCAGAACGGCTATGGATACAGAACCAATAACAAGCTCAACTCTACACCTATGTGGAGCCCCCGCGTAGGCTTCCGTTGGGATAAGGACAACAAGCACAAGCTCATCGTACGTGGTGGTGTGGGTATCTTCACCGGTCGTGTACCTTTCGTATGGCTGAGCAACAGCTTCTCCAATACCGGTATCCAGATGTCTTCTTACAATGTAAAGCGCAACGATAAGATTACGTTGATTCTGGACCCCAACAAGCAGGCAGAGAACGGTCACCTGCTCAACGCCAGCAGCGGTAACCAGACCATCAACGTCTTTGATAAGGACTTCAAGTTTGCCCAGAACCTTCGTGCCAACCTCGGTGTAGATTTCAAGGCTCTTGGCATCGACTGGACTGCGGAGGCAATCTACAGCAAGACACTGAACGATGTATATTATCAGAACATTGCTTATGCTGAGACCGGCAAGACATTCGGCGACGTGACAGGTATGTATTGGGACAATCGTCCTATGTACGAGCGCGTGACCAAGGGTCTGCCTTTCTCTAATATCTATGCTCTTAAGAACAGCAACAAGGGTTATTCTTACAGCCTCTCACTGAAGGCAGAAAAGAGCTTCGACTTCGGTCTTGACCTTGCTGCTTCTTACACCTTCACACAGTCTAAGAGCCTTTGTCCTGCCACTTCTTCTCAGGCTGCCAGCAACTGGAACAACACCTCTACATATCGTTTCTCCAATGCTCCTGAGTTGGGTTACAGTGCCTACAATCTGCCCCACATGATCAAGGCATCTGCTTTCTATCGTTTCCACATTGCCAACAATAAGAACTTCACCACTACTATCGGTGTTATCTACCAGGGCAGAAGCGGTTCACCTTATTCTATGCTGTATAGTGGTGACCTCAATGGCGACAACGGTCGTGGCAATGACCTGATGTTCATTCCTACTGACGAGCAGATCGACCTGATGCCCTTCAAGGCTCAGGGCAACTATACCGAGGAACTGCAGCGTCAGAATCTGAAGGCATGGTTGGCCAAGACTCCTTATCTCAAGGATCATCGTGGCGAATACTTCAAGCGCAACGCAGACAACCTGCCTTTCGAGAACCACTTCGACTTCCACGTAGCTGAGAAGATGAGCGTGAAGGTGGGCAAGCAGGTACACTCTCTCGAGTTGTCTCTTGACATCCTCAATGTGGGCAACCTCCTCAACAAGGATTGGGGCCGTACCTACGGAACAACTTATTCTAACGAGTTGATTTCTCCTCTGACCTACGATGGTGGCAAGTTCCAGTTCCTCAGCACTCCAGACTATGTCATCAAGTATCCTCAGTCTTACTACAGCCGTTGGCGTGGTCAGCTTGGTCTGAAGTACACATTCTAACGCATAAGACTAACATCATTATAAATAAGCCTTTCGGGAGCCAATTCCTGAAAGGTTTTTTTTTATTCTTCTATTGTCGAATAAGCGTCGCGCTTTGCCCCTATCTTCTTCGCTTCTCGTGACAATAATGCCTCGATGGCAATAATCTTGTTTTCAGGGTTTGAAATTGTTGTTGCCAATCGCGCAACCTGTGATGCTAACCTTGATTTCCTGATTTCATGCTTTGCATTTACTTTATAACTGCCCACGGCATACTTTGATGTCTTTACGGTCATTGGCTTGCAGGCTTGCATGGTGTCGGCTATAGCCATATCCAGTCCAGTGGCAGGGGAAAAGCAAGCGAAGTCGGTCTTGCGCCGTCCACTATTTAGCATTTTAGTTGATACGTTTGAATATTAATTAGTTTTTTGTTTTGTTGTTATCTTCAAATATAGTAATTTTGCATGAAGAATTAATATATATCTTTATGTATAGAACAAAAACATGTGGCGAACTTCGTCTTGCCGATAATGGAGTCGAAGTTACCTTGGCTGGTTGGGTGCAGAAAGTACGCAAGATGGGTGGTATGACCTTTGTCGATTTGCGTGACCGTTATGGTATAACCCAGCTTGTTTTCAACGAATCTGTTAATGCTGCTTTGTGTGAGCAGGCCAATCGCTTGGGTCGTGAATACTGCATCCAGGCTAAGGGTGTTGTCGGTGAACGACAGAGCAAAA
Source organism: Prevotella sp. P4-51 (assembly GCF_002251455.1). Taxonomy (NCBI): domain Bacteria; kingdom Pseudomonadati; phylum Bacteroidota; class Bacteroidia; order Bacteroidales; family Prevotellaceae; genus Prevotella; species Prevotella sp. P4-51. The sequence continues at coordinate 171,450 of NZ_NPJM01000049.1, read as the reverse complement.
ATGATAAGATTGCTACGGGTGATATCGAAATCCTCGTGTCTGAGCTTACTGTGCTTAGCCCCAGTGCTGTGCCTCCCTTCACCATCGAGGACAATACCGACGGTGGCGACGACCTGCGTATGAAGTACCGCTATCTCGACCTTCGACGCAATGTGGTGCGTAGCAATCTGGAGCTGCGTCACCGTATGACGATACTTATCCGCAACTTCCTCGATGCACAGCAGTTCATAGAGGTTGAAACTCCAATACTTATCGGTTCTACTCCTGAAGGCGCCCGCGACTTCGTGGTTCCCTCTCGTATGAATCCCGGTCAGTTCTATGCTCTCCCTCAGAGCCCTCAGACCCTGAAGCAGCTCCTTATGGTTGCAGGCTTCGACCGCTATTTCCAGATAGCCAAGTGCTTCCGCGACGAGGACCTGCGTGCCGACCGTCAGCCCGAGTTTACTCAGGTCGATTGTGAGATGAGTTTCGTAGACCAGGAAGATGTTATCTCTCTGTTCGAGGATATGTGCCGCATGCTGTTCAAGGAGGTTAGAGGTGTAGACCTTCCCGCCAAGTTGCAGCAGATGACATGGCATGAGGCCATGCGCCGCTTCGGTTCCGACAAGCCCGACCTGCGTTTCGGCATGGAATTTGTCGAGCTCAAGGATGTATTTGATGGCAAGGCAGACTTTGCCGTGTTCAACGAGGCTGCCTATATCGGTGCGATTTGTGTGCCCGGTTGTGCCAACTACACCCGCAAGCAGCTTGACGAACTCACCAACTTCGTAAAGCGTCCTCAGGTGGGTGCAAAGGGTCTTGTGTACATCAAGTACAACGAAGATGGCTCGGTAAAGAGCTCTGTAGACAAGTTCTATGGCGCAGAAGTGTTGGCAGAAGTCAAGGAAAAGACCGGTGCCAAGGATGGCGATTTGGTTCTGATACTGAGCGGCAGTCCTGCCAACAAGGTGCGCACACAGCTCTGCGCACTCCGTCTTGAGATGGGTGAGCGTCTTGGCTTGCGCGACAAGAATAAGTTTGAGTGTCTGTGGATAGTAGACTTCCCACTCTTTGAGTGGTCAGAAGAGGAGCAGCGTCTCATGGCAACCCACCATCCCTTCACGATGCCCAACCCTGATGATATTCCTCTCTTGGATGAACATCCCGAGCGCGTGCGTGCCAAGGCTTATGACTTCATCTGCAATGGTATCGAAGTCGGTGGCGGTTCGCTCCGTATCCATGACTCCAACCTTCAGGAGAAGATGTTCAAGATATTGGGCTTTACCAAGGAGAGTGCAGAGGCTCAGTTCGGCTTCCTGATGAACGCCTTCAAGTATGGTGCACCTCCCCACGCTGGTCTCGCTTTCGGTCTCGACCGCTTCGTCTCTATCATGGCTGGTCTCGATTCTATCCGCGATTGTATCGCCTTCCCCAAGAACAATTCTGGACGTGACGTGATGCTCGATGCGCCTTCCCAGCTGGCTTCCAAACAGTTGGAAGAACTTAAAATCTCCGTTGATTTGAGTCAAGATTGATAAAATAAAATTACAAAAGTTCTCGATTTTGTCATATTTTCGTACATATATTTGCTGGCAAGTCGATAAATTGTTATCTTTGCATTACAAAAAGTTACAAGATAGAAAGATTGAATGACGTAAGGTTAAATATTTACTAAATTATGACAGAAAAGAAAACAACAAAAGCTGTTGCAACCAAGAAGACTGCAACGACAAAAAAATCAACAGTTAAGAAGGTTGCTTCGAAGAGTGTAGTTGTACTGACAGCAGAGAACGTAGGTTTCAAGGCTGGTGATGTATATCAGGCTCTTGCAACAGCAGAGAAGGCGCTGACAATAGCAGAGATTGCCAAGTTGGCCAACATTACAGAGGATGAAGTCCTCGTAGGAATGGGATGGCTTTTCAAGGAAGGCAAAATCAAAGACGAGGACAACAAGGTTGCTCTTGCATAAATTTAAGTATATGAAGAAAGGGTCACACTTACTTTCAGTTAAGTGTGACCTTTTTTAATGATTTCACATGAATTACGAGAAAGTAATCATAGACCTTTTGTTTGCAGCCGGAGAGGATGGGCTTGCTGTCAAGGACATCTCACGCTATGTCTTCAATGCAAACAATTCCTTTTTTCAGCCTCTCGATTATAATCTCGTCCACAAACAGGTTTCCTCTTATCTCATACGCAACTCCAAAAAGACCGATTCTGTCATCAGAAAAGGTACGCAAAGAGGAACGTATTGTCTGAATCTCAATTCTGAAGTGTTCCGACAGTTGCAATTGCAGTTTGACGAACTCCAGCAAGAAGAAACCTCACCTGCCTCCGAAGAAGACACGTCGCTGTCTCTATTTTAGAAAATATTCACCCTTTTCTTTTTCCATTTGAAATTATTTTCATACATTTGTAAAGTTATACTAAATATGAAAATAATGAGTAAGAGTAGCAATCACCTTGTGATTATGGCTGGTGGCGTGGGTAGCAGATTCTGGCCAATGAGTACATCCGAGAGACCTAAACAGTTTATCGACGTGTTAGGTGTTGGCAAATCATTGCTTCAACTCACTTACGAACGTTTCAGTGGTTTCTCCCCAGAGAACATTTGGGTGGTTACCAATCAGAAATATGTAGAGCTGGTGCATCAGCAGCTTCCTGAAATCCCCTATGGGAATATCCTGCAAGAGCCATGTAGGCGAAATACAGCTCCGTGTATAGCCTATGTGAGCTGGCGCATCAAGTCAAAGGACCCCAAGGCCAATGTGGTGGTTACTCCCAGTGACCATATCGTGACCGATGTCGAAGAGTTCCGCCGCATCATCAAGCTCTGCATGGACTTCACCCAGGATTCTGATGCCATCGTAACCTTGGGCATGAAGCCCAATCGTCCGGAGACGGGTTATGGCTATATCAAGGCCGACCTGAGTGTCAGTTCTTTGCGTCAGAAGAAAATTTTCCGTGTTGACAAGTTCAAGGAGAAACCCAATCTTGAAACCGCTCAGGAATATATCAAAGAGAGCGACTACTTCTGGAATGCCGGTATCTTTATCTGGAGTGTCAGCACTATCGTCAACGCATTCAGAGTGTATCAGCCCGCAATAGCCAAGATATTTGAGAACCTGATGCCAGTCTACGGAACCGTAGATGAGCAGCAGATGATTAATGCAGTCTATCCAGAGTGCGAGAACATCTCTGTAGACTACGCCATCATGGAGCGTGTGGAGGAAATCTTCGTCTGCCCGGCCGACTTCGGTTGGAGTGACTTGGGCACGTGGGGAAGTCTGCAGATGCAGACCAAGCACGACCTCTATGGAAATACGCTCATTGGCGAGAAGATTGAGATGTATGAAAGTCACAACTGTGTGGTGCATACCTTGCAGCAGAAGCAAGTGGTTATCCAGGGGTTGGACAACTATATCGTAGCAGAGAAAGATGGTGTGCTGTTGATTTGTAAATTGTCAGAAGAACAGCGCATCCGCCAGTTTAGCGGCGAAGGATAATCAGGGCAGATACAGAGGCTTGATAAAATAGAAAAAGCATCAATCCAAGCGGGATTGATGCTTTTTCTATAGTTGATAGTGCTTATTTTCTTTTCTTAAGAAGCCATTTGGCGACGAAGTATACGATGGCAATGCCCACAAGGGCGATGATGCCCAACTTAATATACTCTCCATATTCCATAATCTTGTCGTTGAGTTCCTGCTCGGGAACCACAGAGTGCAGATACCATCCCAGCAGTGCCAGGATGCAGTTCCACAGACCGGCGCCGATGGTGGTGTAAAGGATGAACTTCCAGAATTTCATCTTGGAAAGACCGGCGGGGATAGAGATAAGGTGTCGTATGCCAGGGAGCAGTCTGCCGGTAAGTGTGGCGATGACTCCGTGGTCGTAGAAAAACTTCTCGCTCTTCTCTACCTTTTGCTGATTGAGCAGGCACATGCGTCCCCACTTGCTGTTGGCAAAGCGATAGATGATTGGACGCCCCAAGTAATAACCTGCAAAGTAATTGATAGTAGCACCGCAGTCGGCACCTATCGTTGCAAACAGTATGACAAGAAATACATTGAGGTTTCCTCCGGCTGCATGATAAGCTGCGGGCGATACAACCAGCTCTGACGGTACGGGGATAACGGTGCTCTCCAGCAACATCAGGAAGAATATCGTTCCGTAATTCAGGTTGCCTAATAGTGATGATAACCAGTTCATTTTATAAATTTGTTTTTGATGAATTCGTATAAATCAGTAAATGGTATATTGGGGTGCAGTATGTTGGAAAATACGATAGAGACTTCAGCAGGATTGACCTCGCATCCCTTGCGGAGGGCGTAGAGGAATTCATCCGCGCGTCCCATCTTGGCACAGCAGGCTGCGTAGTAAGCCCAGCCGTCGATGGGGTTGTCATCCTGGTTTTCTATCGTGATGCGCCTGAGGGCGTCGTAGGTCAGATCATACTCCCCATTGTCATAGCAGGCTGTGCCTATCTGATAGATGATGAAGGGGTCATTGTCGGACAGGGTAATGGCCGTCTCAAATTGCCGTAATCCTTCATCGGTTTCTCCAGCGTCCATATAGATATACCCCTTGATGACATGGAGGTCGGCGATATTGTTTTTGGCAGTGTTGATGCAGTCCTCAATGACCAAGAGAGCTTTGTCTCTTAGCCCCATAGAAGACAGGAGCAGTGCTTTCTGCTTGGAAATATCTATAAACAGCGAACGGTCACTATTTGCGAGAAGGATAGCCTTGTTGTAATGAATCAAAGCCTCTTCGAGATTGTTCATCTTGACGTAAGTTGAACCGATAAGTGACTCTACATATCCGTCATTGGGACGCAAAGCGCTGTAGCGATGATAGAAATCAAGCGCATCAGCAAGTTGGCCTAACGTGAATTGGCAGTTGGCCTTTGCCAACAAGGCATCTTCGCACTGGGAGTCAATCGCAAGGGCGAATTCGCTGCTTTGCAGGGCTTCAGAGATTTTTCCATTAAGATACTGGGAAGCCGTAAGCTGCGTCCAGTAATAAGCGGAGTAGGGGTCTTGGTCCACCAGCTGCATGTATAGCTCCTCTGCTTGGCTATACTCTTGGTTGAGTAGGTAGCAACGCGCCGATGTCTCGCGGTAGTCTTTACCTGATTTGTCGTCGATAAGCTCTATCCATTTCCGGGCACAGTCAAGAGCGTCGTAGTCCAAGAACAAATTGACTACGTCATAAACATAATCGGCTCTTTCGCGAGGAGATAAGTCGTCAACGCCCATGCGGAGATACTCGTCAGCCTCTTCGGGTTTGCCTTCATGGATAAGGATTTCGGCATGTAGATATTTGTAATCATAGTCAGACGTGTCTATGATTTGTTGGGCGTAATACTTAGCCTTTTCTACGTCGTTTTCTCTCAGAAGAGCGTATCGGGAACGGAAAAGGAGCGGCTCTACAGCACTGGGGAAAGTGTAGATCGCCCTGTCAATGGTGCTGAGCGCCTTCTCGTCACATTCGTGGTACTGGTAGTACTCGGCAATGTCCGTCAGGTCTTCTGGGTCAAGATAGAAAGGTTCTCCCTGACTCGTAGATTTCTCATAACGGTCAAGGAGAACCTTGAATTTGTCGGTTTTAAAATAAAGCTCTTTATTAAAATCGATCATTTACTTCTTGTTCTGTTTTGCCCAAGCATCCTTCAAGCCCACGGTCTTGTTGAATACAGGATGCTCTGCTGTCGTGTCGGCATCGGCCATGAAATAACCTATGCGCTGGAATTGCAGAAACTCTCCCGGCTGTTTGTTGGCTGCATATTCCTCTACGTAGCAATTGGTGCGTACGCGCAGAGAGTCTGGGTTGAGCAGCTCGTGGAAGTCGCGCTCGTCGGCAGAGGGGTTCTCTACAAAGAAGAGGCGGTCGTACTCTCTTACCTCTGCCTGGATGCAGTGATCGGCGCTAACCCAGTGGAGTGTACCCTTAACCTTGCGGTTGGCACCTTCCAATCCGCTCTTGCTAAGTGGGTCGTACTCTGCAAAGATTTCAGTGATATTGCCCTCTGCGTCCTTCTCACAGCCGGTGCATTTTACGATATATGCGTTCTTGAGACGTACCTCCTTGCCAGGAGTCATTCTGAAGAACTTCTTGGGAGCATCCTCCATGAAGTCTTCACGCTCAATCCACAGGTGCTTGGAGAAAGTGATGTTGTGTGTACCTTCCTCGATGTTCTCGGGATTGTTGACTGCTTCCATCTCTTCCTGCATGTCGTCAGGATAGTTGGTAATGGTCAGCTTGACGGGATCCAATACGGCAGAGACACGAGTGGACTTCTTGTTGAGGTCATCGCGAACAGCTGCCTCAAGCAAAGCGACGTCATTAAGGGCATCAAACTTGGTGTAACCGATTGAGTCTATGAAGTTGCGTATACTCTCAGGAGAGTAACCGCGACGGCGCATACCACAGACAGTAGGCATACGAGGGTCATCCCAACCATTTACGAGATGCTCGTCAACCAGGGTGTGCAGCTTGCGCTTGCTCATTACGGTATAGGTAAGGTTGAGACGGTTGAACTCAATCTGGCGTGGACGGTTGTCCTGCAGGTTGTCGTCGCTGCCGTCTTTCTCTTTGAGGAAGTCGATGAACTTGTCGTACAGAGGGCGATGGGGAACAAACTCAAGTGTACAGATGGAGTGGGTAACGCCCTCAAAGTAGTCGCTCTGACCATGAGCAAAGTCATACATGGGGTAGCAATACCACTTGGTGCCAGTGCGGTGGTGGGGAGTATGGATGATGCGATACATAATGGGGTCGCGGAAGTGCATATTGGGATTGGCCATGTCTAGTTTGGCACGCAATACCATGCTGCCTTCAGTGGCTTCTGGCGTATTCATGAACTCGAACAGACGGAGGTTTTCCTCTACGGGACGGTCGCGATATGGGCTGGCGATACCTGGGGTTGTAGGAGTGCCTTTCTGCTGGGCAATCTGCTCAGAGGACTGCTCGTCAACGTATGCCAAGCCTTTCTTTATCATCCAAACAGCAAATTCCCACAGCTTCTCAAAATAGTCGGAAGCGTAATAGATGTTGCCCCAATGGAAACCTAACCATTCAATGTCGTGGAGGATATTCTCAACGTATTCATTGTTCTCTTTGCTGGGGTTGGTGTCATCAAAACGGAGGTTGCAGACACCATTGTACTTCTCGGCGACACCAAAGTCCATGCAGATGGCTTTGGCGTGACCTATATGCAGATATCCGTTAGGCTCAGGGGGGAAACGAGTCTGGATACGGCCTCCGTTCTTACCTTCGGCCAAGTCCTGCTCGACGAGTTGTTCAACGAAACTTAAGCTCTTCTTCTCTTCAACTATATTTTCTTCTTTAGTTGTCATAGTGATAATTGTTTAATTTAATGCAAAGATACTGCAATTCAAGCATAATACAAAGGGTTCGACTTATTTTTTCATCCCTGCGGCTATACATATTTATATATAAGTGGCTGCGATGCTTTCTTTCTGGCGTCTGATGCATCTATGGCTTGTTAGCGCAGCCTGGGCGCGTCCCTTTATGCTCATTCATGTAATATATATCCCTGTCTGAAAGGTATTTCTTATTCAGACAGGGATATGAGAGGAAACTTCTGACATGATAATGTCTGCGTTTCGATTGGATTTAGTCTGTTTTTAATAGCTTCTGGCAATCAGCACACGGCACTTGCTGGGTTTGCCGGTAACCATATCCACGCCCGGAGTCTGCTCGTAATCGAAGGGCACGCAGCGTATGGTTGCCTGGGTGTCTTCCTTGATTTTGGCCTCGGTCTCGGCAGTGCCGTCCCAGTGGCTGAGGAAGAAGCCGCCATCTTTCACGCGGGTCTTGAACTCCTCATAGTCGTCACATACATATACGTGGGCGTCGCGGAATGTCTTGGCCTTGAGGAAGATGTGCTCCTGAATGTCCTCGAGCAACTGCATCACGTGTTCTACAATGCCGTCAAAGCTGACGGTCGCCTTTTCAAGTGTGTCGCGACGCATAACCTCGATAGTATTTTCTTCGTAGTCGCGTCCACCCATAACCAGACGCACGGGCACACCCTTCAATTCGTAGTCGGCAAACTTGAAGCCAGGGCGCTTGTTGTCGGAGTCATCATACTTGACGCTGACACCGAGTTCTCTCAACTTATTGATAACGGGGCTCAGCTTATCACTGATGGCCTGCAGCTGTTCGCCGCCTTTGCTGATAGGTATGATAACCACCTGGATAGGAGCGAGCTTCGGAGGAAGTACCAATCCGTTGTCGTCGCTGTGGGTCATGATGAGCGCACCGATAAGGCGGGTAGACACACCCCAGGAGGTAGCCCATACATACTCAGGCTTGTTATCCTTGTTCAGGAAGGTAACGTCAAACGACTTGGCGAAGTTCTGACCAAGGAAGTGGCTGGTTCCGCTCTGCAAAGCCTTGCCGTCCTGCATCATTGCTTCGATGGTATAGGTGTCCAATGCGCCTGCAAAGCGCTCGGTTTCGCTCTTTACGCCCTGGAATACAGGTACGCCCATCCACTTTTCTGCGAACTCGGCATATACATGCAGCATCTTCTGAGCCTCTTCTTCGGCCTCTTGGCGAGTGGCGTGGGCTGTATGTCCTTCTTGCCACAAGAATTCCGATGTGCGCAGGAATGGACGCGTGCGCATCTCCCATCTCATCACGTTACACCATTGGTTGCACATCAATGGTAAGTCACGGTAAGAGTGAATCCAGTTCTTGTAAGTATTCCAGATGATGGTCTCAGAGGTAGGACGGATGATGAGTTCTTCCTCCAGCTTGGCGTTGGGGTCCAATACTACGCTGTTTCCGTCGTCGCTTGACTTGAGTCGATAGTGGGTAACAACCGCACACTCTTTGGCGAATCCCTTTACGTGTTCAGCCTCACGAGAGAGGAATGATTTGGGGATAAGCAGAGGGAAGTAGGCATTCTGGGCACCAGTCTCTTTGAACATCTTGTCGAGCTGGGCCTGCATCTTCTCCCATATAGCATAGCCATATGGCTTGATAACCATACATCCGCGTACCGCTGATTGTTCTGCCAAATCGGCTTTTACCACTAAGTCATTGTACCACTGACTGTAATTGTCTGCTCTCTTGGTGAGCTCCTTCAGTTCTTTAGCCATTTTATATCTTTTGTTTGTTTCTTTGTGCTTGGGGTGCATCAGGTCAGACTTGTGCTGATTACCTTGATGCGCCTGATTATTGCCTCAAATGTATTTATATTCAACAATATTGTGCAAAATTACGAAAAAAACTCCTCAAAACGCATAGAAATTTAGAAAATCATTATATCTTTGCAGTAAATAATATAAGGTGGAAGGTCGCAGTGCGACTTTTTGATACCAGAAGTGATAAACAAATGTGTGGTCCATAAGGACTGATATGCTAAGACAAGGATAATAATTAAAATTGATGACAAGATGAGACTCAAGATTACAGCACTTTTATTGTGTGTACTTACTGTGCTTGGATGTGAGACCAAGCAGGGAACCGGAACTCTCGTTGGAACAGGTGGTGGTGCCGTGTTGGGTGCCATTATCGGTAAGATAGCTGGCAATACTGCCGTTGGTGCTGCCATTGGTGGAGTTGTTGGTGCAGGAGCCGGTGCAATCATTGGCCGACATATGGACAAGGTGGCCGAGCAGGCCAAGGCCCAGGTGGAAAATGCCAAGGTTGAGCAGGTGACCGACAAGAACGGTCTTTCCGCCGTCAAGGTGACTTTTGACAGTGGCATTCTGTTTGCTACCAATAAGTCTGACCTCAACGCCACATCCAAGAACGAGTTGGCAAAGTTCTCTAACGTGCTGAAGCAGAACACCGACTGCTATGTAGATATCTATGGACACACCGACTCTACAGGCAACGATGGTATCAATATCCCTCTTTCCAATTCTCGTGCACAGAGTGTGGCCACTTATCTGAGACAGTGCGGAATCAGCGATGCCCAGATGAAGAAGGTTGAAGGCTACGGCAGTTCTCAGCCCGTTGCCGACAACTCTACAGCCAGCGGACGCCAGCTCAATCGCCGTGTAGAGATTTATCTGTATGCTTCACAGGCAATGGTAGATTCTGCCAACGCCGGTAAACTCAATTAAATCAACATTATTATTAAGATAAGGGCACACCGGTTATGGGTTGTGCCCCTTTTTTTACTCACCAATGAAAATTCTGTTTAAGTACATCCGATGGATTGCCGGTCTGTTCTTCGCCTCCACCATCCTTGCGGTCGTTTTCTACCGTTTCGTTCCCGTCTATCTTACACCTCTAATGATAATAAGGTGCGTTGAAACCGGAACATTGACGATACACCATCACTGGGTGCCGTTGGACGAAATGTCTCCCCATATGCCTGTGGCGGTTATGGCCAGCGAAGACGGCCGTTTTCTGCTGCATCATGGCTTCGATTTCGATGCCATCGAGAAGGCTGCCGTCCATAATATGACCAACAAGCACGGTCGCAAGCACGGAGCAAGCACTATCACTCAGCAGACGGCCAAGAACGTCTTTTTATGGCCGGGAAGAAGCTGGGTGAGAAAAGGTTTCGAGGTCTATTTCACGGCTTTGATAGAATTGCTGTGGAGCAAGCAGCGCATTATGGAGGTCTACCTCAACTCCATAGAGATGGGCAGCTCCATCTATGGTCTGGATGCGTGTGCCGAGTACAACTTTGGCAAGACCGCGAGCGAGTTGACGCGCTCCGAATGTGCCCTCATCGCAGCCACATTGCCCAATCCGCGCAAGTTTAGTTCCAAATATCCGAGTGCATATATGCGTAAACGGCAATCCAGGATTAAGCACGAGATGCGGTATATACCCTCGTTTCCCAAAGAGGGCGAAGACTACAATCCGCAGACAAGTTCGGGTGGAATCTATTCTACCAAATAACTGAATTACATCATACTTATGGATAATCTTCTTGACAGTCTCAATGACAGCCAGCGCGAAGCGGTGGTTTACAGCGATGGTCCCTCATTGGTAATAGCTGGTGCAGGTTCGGGCAAGACACGTGTGCTCACCTACAAGATAGCGTATCTCCTGCAGCAGGGCTACGAGCCGTGGAGCATATTGGCTCTGACTTTTACCAATAAGGCTGCGCGTGAGATGAAAGAACGTATTGGCGCCTTGGTGGGTGCCGATAGGGCCAGGTATCTGAATATGGGAACTTTCCACTCTGTCTTTGCCCATATTCTGCGCCGCGAGGCAGAAGCCATCGGCTTCCAGCCCAACTTTACCATCTATGATACCAAGGACTCGCAGAGCCTGGTGAAAGCCATAGTCAAGGAAATGAAGCTGGATGATAAGCAATATGCCCCCGCGACCATCTTTTCCGCAATTTCAAGGGCCAAGAACCGCTTGATATTGCCCAAGCAATATGCCGACGATACCGAGTTGCGCGACAGGGACAAGTTTGCCAAAGTAGACCAGACTTATCAGATTTACGCTGCATATCAGGACCGTTTGCGCCAGGCCAACGCCATGGATTTCGACGATTTGCTCATCCATACCTACCTCTTGTTCAAAAACAACGAGGATATCTGCCGACGCTACGCCGACAGGTTCAGGTACGTGCTGGTTGACGAGTATCAGGATACCAATTCGGTGCAACAGCAGATAGTGCTGCTGCTCACCAGCGAGAACCAGAAGATATGCGTAGTGGGCGACGACTACCAGAGTATCTATGCCTTCCGAGGTGCACAGATTGACAATATACTTAATTTCCAGCGTATTTACAAAGACGTGCATATCTTCAAGTTGGAGCGCAACTACCGTTCGACGCCCGAGATAGTGAATGCAGCCAACAGTCTGATGAAGCACAATCAGCATCAGATTGACAAGGACGTCTTCAGCAGCAACGACAATGGCGACAAGGTCACTTATCGCCAGCTCTACAGTGATAGGGAAGAGGCTGCCGTGGTGGCCAAGACCATACGCAGCATTATGCGTGACGAGGGGTGTGACTACCGCGATTTTGCCATCCTGTATCGCACCAATTCGCAGAGCCGCATCTTCGAGGAGGAATTCCGTAACCACAATATGCCTTATCGTGTCGTGGGTAGTACCGAGTTTTTCCAACGCAAGGAAATCAAGGACGTCATCGCCTATTACCGTGTGGTAGTCAACCCTGACGATGAAGAAGCTGTCAAGCGTATCATCAATTATCCGACTCGCGGCATAGGCAATACCACGTTGCAGAAAATTATCTCTTGTGCCCAGAGTTATGGTGTGAGTCTTTGGACTGTGCTGGGCAATCCGTTCGCTTATCAACTTGATGTCAACCGGGGCACAATGGCCAAGCTCGGCGCTTTTGTCCAGCTTATCGAGGGCTTTATGGAGCACCTCGCCGATAAGGATGCCTATGAGTTGGGTGATATGATTGTAAGGCAGAGCGGCGTGTTCGATGACCTCTACCGTTCTACCGACATAGAAAGCCGCTCGCGTCAGGAGAATCTTGAAGAGTTGCTTGGCAGCATCAATGAGTTTGTCGCGTCGAGAAAGGAGGAAGGCCTGGACGACCGCGTGTCTTTGGCTGATTTCCTACAGCAGGTGTCGCTACAGACCGATGCCGATACCGACGACAACGATGATGACCGCATCAGTCTGATGACCATCCATGCCGCCAAGGGCTTGGAGTTTGCCACCGTCTTTGTCGTGGGCCTTGAGGAGAAACTGTTTCCCAGTCTGCGCTCGTCCAACTCGTTGAAGGAACTGGAGGAAGAGCGACGGCTGCTCTATGTCGCCATCACCCGTGCGCGGAAGCATTGCTATCTTTCCAGTGCCAAGAACCGCTGGATGTATTCACAGATGGAGATGACAACGCCCAGCCGCTTCATCCGCGACATATCGAGCGAGTTTCTTGATGTGGTCTCGTCGAGCCGAGGTGACTCTGGTGGCGGCGCTGCCTATCAGGGTCATGCCCGTAGTGGTTATGGTCGTAGGGATGATGATTCCTGGCAGAACTCCCGTCCGGTGGGAGGGCAGTTTGTGGCAGATCGGAAACCCAAGATTACCCGTCCGCATCAGCCCGAGACAGCTGTAGACCCCTTCTCCGAGGGCTTCAAGCAGAGGTATGTGGCGCGTGGCGGCAATCTGCGTCGACTCTCGTCGGCTCTGTCCAATGGCGGTCGAACCGTGGCCCCATCGGGTACTCCCCAGTCTGCCCCCGCGGCTCCCGATTGTGCTCTCAGCGTGGGCACAGTCATAGAGCATCAGCGTTTTGGCGTTGGTCGTGTCGTCCAGATTGATGGCACTGGCGAGAATACCAAGGCCACAGTAGATTTTGAGAACACGGGGCGCAAGCAGCTTCTGCTCAAGTTTGCCCGATATACCATCAAGTCATAATATGTATAATAACCAAATAAGCCTAAAGACTTTCGTCTTCAGGCTTATTTGGTTTATTGCTTAGCATGGGCAAGTGCTTCTTCTTGCGAAGCCATGCTTGTTTTCTTTTCTCGTATTCCTCTCGATGACGTTCCAGGAAGTTGTCAGCCATTCTTATTTGAATTTAGAGTAGATGATGCTTATCTTGACTGGCGAGTCTGCACCGTCTGTACCCTTGACCAGTCGTGTGCTGGTCAGCGACATGTCGTGTACCACGCTGGCTATCGTCTGTCCGCCTGTGGTGGCATCTGTTCTGTACGCAATCGACACCGGTATCAGCACCACCTTGTTCCAGTCGGCATTGTTGCGGTTCTGGTTGAGATGATTGATGAGGCCCGAGATGTTGTTGAACGTATAAGAGTTGGTAGACGATGTGTAAGTGGCCAGGAACGTCGACTTGTAGTCCACAATCTTGTTGTTCTCAAAGAAGGAGCGCATCTCCGACTTGGGAATGATGAGCAGTGTGGTCGGAGCACCAAGCGCATACTTGCTGGTAGTGGTGTTGTTGATGCGCTTCAGCGTAATCTTGGCAGAAGAGATATACTCTTTGTCGTGACCGGCGAATATCTGGTCTATGGGCAGGGTCATCTCGGTGAAGATTCCGGCAGGCGACTTCAGATAGGTGCAGCTGTTGTCGTTGGCCAGCTGTGCGATGTTCTGGCTGTTGGTGATGGTCGAAGTCTGCAGCACCTCTTCGGTACCGGCAAACGATACGACGCCTTTCATTACACTGTCGTTGTATACGTATTGGAAATATAGATTGAGCTGGCTGCTGCCGATATAGGCCATCGAGCCGAGACCACCGGTATTCTCAAAGAAGAAGCCGGGCACCACATTGTGGATGAACGTATAGTCGTTCTTGAAGTCGGCGGGATTGGCAAAGTACTTTCTCAGAATGTAGGTACCATAATTCTTGTATTGGTTGCCGTTGCGGTCGGTGTATTTGTCGTTGAGCAATACACGGATGTTGGTCTGGTAGTACTTGTTGTTTCTGATGCTGTCTACCTCACTCTGGTCGTAGATAGTATAGGGTCTGCTTACCGAATAAGCATTGGACGCGATGAGACCTTCGTTGTGGGGATTATAGTCAGAGTAGTAGTTCTTACCCTCGTTCATAGGCTTGTCCATTTCGTAGACACGCATCTTCATCGGTGTGATGGAGTCGCCGTAATAGCCTGAAGGGAACAGTCGGATTTCACAAGAGTCGGCAATGATTTCGCCGTTCTCAAGACTGCGGATGCTGTCTTTCTTGGGGAAGGAGAAACCTTCGAGGCAGTTGAACTGTATCATGCAGTCGCCGGTAACGTAGGAGCCGGTTTCGGGGTCTCTTACTTTTCCCAGGTATGCAGTGATGTTGCGCGAAAGTACCGAGCCGGCAAGTACCGAGCGGGTAGAAACAGAGAAGGTATCGGTCTTGATTGCAATGTCGGCGCCGCCGATGATGGTTTGGCCGATGTCGTCGGTGGTGTTGTCACAAGCGACGAATGTAATCAGCGAAATGAGCAGACCGAGAGTATATCCAATTTTTTTCATTGATTGTTACATGTAATTAGATGAGTGTGTCGAAGAAGTCAGTATATGCCTTGGCATAGTCTTCTCCGGGATAGCGGAGCAGGGGACGCTGCTTGTCCTCTGCATATTTGATGAGCGACTCGGTGATAGGTGTCTGGCCCTCGATTACTCCGTCGGAATAGTCGATGGCGAGTTTGCCTAACTCAATCAGGTCAAAGTGGTCATCGTATGGCTTCAGCAGTTCTTCGTTGGCCTCCTTGAACTCGAGGGTCTTCTTGAAGTGCTCGCCGAGTATGTTTTTGAGATCGTTGGGATACAAAGCCATGGCAACCTTGGTATTGGCGAAGGTGGGCTCGTCGTGGTAGGCGGTCTTCACATAGAAGGGAATGACGGCCGACATCCATCCCTGACAAACGATGAGGTCGGGCGACCAGCGGAGCTTCTTGACAGTCTCCAGCACACCACGGGCAAAGAAGATGGCACGCTGACCATTGTCGGTGTATTCATTGCCGCTTTCGTCCATGGCCATCTGGCGCTTGGCGAAATAGTCTTCGTTGTCAATGAAGTATACCTGTATTCTTGAAGTGGGTATTGACGCAACCTTTATAATCAGTGGATGGTCGGTGTCGTCGATGACCAAATTCATTCCAGACAGTCTGATAACCTCGTGGAGCTGGCCACGGCGCTCATTGATGACGCCCCACTTGGGCATAAATGTGCGTATCTCAAAGCCGGCGTCTTGAGTCATGCGAGGTAAGTCGCGGCCAATGACTGACATTGCGGACTCGGGGAGGTAAGGATTGATTTCCTGGTTGACGAATAGTACTTTCTTTGCCATAATATGTGTATTAATGCATTTTATGTGTTTCCACATTTGGCTGCAAAGGTACGAAAAAAAAACGGGAATAGACCCTTTTTCTTCTAAAATCAAACAAAAGCAACCCTAAAATTGGTTAATTTTCAGTTAATTGCTTGCTTTGGGCCGTTTTTGGTCGTTTCTGGAACATCAATTATAGTCGTGCGCTCCGCCTTTGCTTTCGGCATGGGAATTGTGTCAGTCAGTGCAAGCAGAGGCATCACTTCTGTGCCGGAATCCGGCGATTTTAGCGTCGTGAAGGCAGAGTGCTACTCCGAAGGACATAGCGTAGCGTCGTCAGCGGATGGCAGCTCTGCGAAAGGTCGTACAGGCAACATGCTCCTGATGGCTTTATAGTTTATTTCAAACTGTGATATGGTCATTTCGCGCTTTGCAATCATTGTTTCCAAACACGATTTCTCTATTTCCAACTTCGCTTCTTCTTTATACTTGATCGCTGTCATGATAGACTTTTCCGCCAGGCTTTCATGGTCGTCCTTCTATGCCTCGTCTATTGTGGCGAAATCTGCCGCACGCTTCATTGCGATGCTGTCTTTCTCGCCATAGTCTCTGGTTGTCGTGACGGTTTAGAGAAATGGCTTCAGGCTTCTCATAACCAATGATATTGCTATTGTCAATATAATCACGGAGTTTCTGAAAATAAATGAAAAAAGGCATGGACAGTCTGCTGACTCTCCATGCCTCTTGGCGGTAGTATTGTTGTTCTATTATTCTACGACAACCAGTGCGTCTTCTTCCAGTACGGCCTGTCCGGGCTTCACGCAGATGGCAGTAACCTTACCGTCGGCCTCGGCCTCGATGTTGTTGGCCATCTTCATAGCCTCAAGCACTACCAGTGTGTCACCGGCTTTTACTTCCTGACCCACCTCTACGCAAATCTGAGTGATGGTGCCAGGCAGTGGGGCCTTGATTGCATTGGAAGTGTTCACGTTGGTAGCTGCGGGTGCGTCGTCGGCAGCTGCCTCTACGGGCTGTCCCAGCACTACCTTCTTCTTCTCAGGCTCGGCTTCCTTCTCTATCTGTACCTTATAGCTCTCGCCGTTTACGGTAATGTCAGCCACATTGTTCTCGTCTATAGCGGCAATGGTAACTTCGTACTCTTTGCCTTCTATGGTATATTTGAATTCTTTCATTTTGTCTGTTATGGTTTTGGTGTTACACCTAAGAACTTCGCATTCCACAAAGTGTGACGTGGCTTGATGGTAATGATACCTGGCTCCTTGTCATGCACGTTGTTGCCGCTGTATTCATAGAGTGCCATGGCGATGGCTGCATAAGCATTTTTGTCCATATTCGTTTCTCCTTTGATTACATTGGCATACAGCCATGTTTCTTTGCTGGTAATGACTGCTTCTTGGTAGCCAGCTGAGCCAGACCGCGGCATATACGGAAGCGGGTGTTACGAGGCTCAATCACATCATCAATGTAACCATACTGGGCTGCCTGATACGGATTGGCAAACATCTCTGTGTATTCCTCTTCCTTCTCGGCCAAGAATGCGTTTACATCCTCGCCTGCCTCCTTCTTGGCTTTGGCCTCGCGGGCGCACAATACGGCTACTGCACCGCTGGCACCCATTACGGCTATCTCTGATGAAGGCCATGCGAAATTGAGGTCAGCACGCAGCTGCTTGCAACCCATTACGATGTGCGAACCACCATAGCTCTTGCGCAGTGTGATGGTAATCTTTGGCACTGTAGCTTCGCCGTAAGCGTAGAGCAACTGTGCTCCGTGCAGAATTACTGCATTATACTCCTGTCCTGTACCAGGAAGGAAACCGGGTACGTCTACCAGTGATACGATTGGAATGTTGAATGCGTCGCAGAAACGTACAAAGCGTGCACCCTTACGAGAAGCGTTTACATCGAGCACGCCAGCGTATGCAGAAGGCTGGTTGGCTACGATACCCACGCTCTGGCCGTTGAAGCGAGCAAAGCCGGTGATGATGTTCTTGGCGAACTTGGGCTGAACCTCAAAGAAATCTCCGTTGTCGGTAATGGCTGTGATGACCTTGTACATGTCGTAGGCCTGGTTGGGGTCCTCGGGGATAATCTCGTTGAGCAGGTCGGCCTTGCGGTCAATGGGGTCGTCGCACTCGCATCTAGGTGCTTCTTCCATGTTATTGGAAGGAATGTAAGATAGCAGTGTCTTAATCATATCCATGCACTCCTCCTCGGTCTTTGCGGTAAAGGTGGTCACACCGCTCTTGGTGGCATGTACGCTGGCACCTCCCAGATGCTCGGCGTCAATGTCCTCGCCTGTAACGGTCTTTACTACCTTCGGGCCGGTAAGGAACATATAGCTGGTCTGCTCCTTCATGATGATGAAGTCGGTAAGAGCGGGTGAATATACGGCTCCACCGGCGCAGGGACCAAGGATGGCGCTAATCTGGGGAACTACTCCTGATGCAAGGATGTTGCGCTCGAAAATCTCGCCATATCCGGCAAGCGCGCAGATACCCTCCTGGATGCGGGCGCCACCAGAGTCGTTCATGCAGATAACGGGGGCTCCCATAGTCATAGCCATATCCATCACCTTGCAAATCTTCTGTGCCATGGTCTCAGAGAGAGAACCGCCATTTACAGTGAAGTCCTGTGCATATACATACACCAAGCGACCGTCGATGGTTCCGCTTCCCGCAACCACGCCATCGCCCATATACTGCTTCTTGTCCATGCCGAAGTTGTGGCATCTGTGGAGCTTGAACATATCGTACTCCTCGAAGCTGCCTTCATCCAAGAGCATGTCTATACGCTCACGAGCTGTATATTTGCCACGTGCATGCTGCTTTTCGATTGCCTTTTCGCCACCTCCAAGACGTGCTTGCTCGCGCTTCGCAATCAGCTCTTTGATCTTTTCTACTTGTTTACTCATAATCGAATATCTTATGTTTTCTATTGTCTAAACTCGTGCAAAGTTACTAATAAACATTCAAATCAGAGAAAAAAAACATATTTTAATTCATTCCGTGGTTATTTTCTCTTATGATGAACGAGGTAAGGTTGGAGATAAGTGACGTATTCGCTTTCAAAGTTAGGAGTCAAGATGCCGTTACCGATGGCTTGCTCTATCTCATGGATGCTCCAGTATCTACCTCCGTCGAGCTCGTCGCGGTCAGGGACAATCGTGCCGCGATAATGGCACAAATAGACGTTGACCAACTCGTATTCGGTCGTGCTTTCGTATGCGTAGCGGGTGACGAACTCCGGCACAAAGTCGCTTATACCTATCTCTTCTTTTACCTCTCTGCGTAGGGCGTCTTCGATGTGTTCGCCCAAGTCAACATGACCTCCGCATGCGGTGTCCCATTTTCCAGGCTGGATATCCTTCCATTCGGGACGGCGCTGGAGGTATATGTCCCCGTTGTCATTGATTACGTGCAGATGGACCACTGGGTGGAGTATCTTGCAGCCATCGTGGGCGTGGCCTCTGGATATGGTGCCGAGGAAGTGGCCTTCTTCGTCAACGATGGGGAACAGTTCGTATCGATTGTCTTTCATTGTCGTGTCTCAGAGCTTGTCAAAGAAAGTGAACATGCCATCGAACGCACGACCGATGTCAACCTTGCGGTCGAAGATGCCAAAGAACGCACTGCCGCTGCCACTCATCTGTGCATAGATGGCTCCCTCCTGATACAGGCGTTGCTTGATGTCGGCAAGTTCGGGATGCAGGGCAAACAGCGGTTTCTCAAAATCGTTTGTGAGTTCGTCGCGCCAAGTCTCGATGGGCTGTCTGACAATGTCGCGACAACACTTGGCTGGCATTTGTGGGACAATGTGGGCAAAGGCTTCCTTCGTAGAGATGGCAATGTCTGGTTTGACGATACCTATGTAGTAGGTTTCAAGCGCATCCCATGGCCCGTCGGTCGGTTCGAGTATCTCTCCGATACCCGTGGCATACGACGGCTCGGCTGTGATGAAGAATGCGCAGTCGGCACCCAATCTGGCTGCATAGCGCTCCATCTCTGCGTTGCCCATATTCAACCTGAACCGCTCGTCCAGCAGACGTATCATGTAAGCAGCATCGCTCGAGCCACCTCCAAGTCCTGCCTGAGATGGTATCTGTTTGAAGAGGTGGGCGTGGATGCGTGGAAGGTCGTAGTCCTGGGCAATCAGATTGTATGCCTTGACTACCAGATTGTTTTGCTCGTTACAGGCAACGGGGATACCATAGATTTTGAGGTCGCATGCAGTGTCTATGGGAAATTCGTCATCCATGCGTTTGATTTCCAAGGTATCGGTGAGCTTAGTTGGGTAGAACACCGTCTGGAGCTCATGATACCCGTCGCTCCGCTTGTTTACAATATTGAGACCAAGATTAATCTTGGCGCAGGGGAATGTAATCATATCGCAATCATAATTATTAGCGTTGCAAATTTAGTTAAAAATAATTATTCGTACGCTTGATATGAGGAAAAAAGTGTTGATGGATACCCTAAAAAGTCATTTCTCCACCTCTTGCCCAGCATCCTCTGTGTATGTAATGGCGCTTATGAGGAGAGGGGATGTCAAAGAAAAGCCGCAATGTACGACCAGGGTACATTGCGGACATAATCTTGCGGCAGCCGAGGACTGCCCCCGGACTATAGAGCGGTCAACGCTCGCACTCGGGGCTATAAATCGCTACTTTTATCACGCCCTCTTCCTTGTTTTCGAATATCCGGTACGCCTCTTCTATCTCGCCGAGGGGGAAGCGATGAGTGATAAGCGGCGTGGTATCAATCTTGCCTTGCTCGATGAGACGGAGTATCTCTTCGCAGTCGCATCCGTCTACGCCACCGGTCTTGAAGGTGAGGTTTTTGCCATACATATCAGGTAGGGGCAGGGTCTGAGGTTCGTCGTAGAGTGCCACGACAGTGACAATGGCATTGGGACGAGCGCATTTCCAAGCCAGCGCGAAGGTATTCTTGCCTCCAGCCACTTCCAGCACTCTGTCGGCGCCACCGTTGTCGCTATGGACTCTGACGAAGTCCTCGCAGTCTTCGGGAACGGTAAGCAGCACATCGGGGTAATGCTCCTTAACAAAGGCGAGGCGCTCTTCCGACTTGTCGCACACGATGATGCGCTTGGGGTGCTTGAGCATGACGCAGAGCAGTGTGCAGATACCGGTTGGGCCGGCTCCGATGATGAGCACGGTGTCGTCTTCGGATATTTCGCTGATACGTGCAGCCCAGAAGCCAGTGGCAAGTATGTCGCCAGTGAATAATGCCTGTTCGTCTGATACGCCATCCAGAATACGGTTTAGCCCTTGGTCGGCCAGCGGAACGCGTACATATTCGGTCTGTCCGCCATCTATCCTGCATCCCAAGGCCCAACCGCCATTGGGTGAGGTGCAGTTGTTCACGTAGCCATGCTTGCAGTAGAAACACTCACCGCAGAACGTCTCTACGTTGACCGTGACGCGGTCGCCGACCTTTACTTTGTTCACATCCTTGCCCACATCCTCGACCACTCCCACCATCTCGTGGCCTACGGTGATGCCCGGAACGGCTCTCGGCACGCTACCGTGCTTGATGTGGAGGTCGCTGGTGCAGATGCTGCTCAGCGTTACTCTCACCAGAGCGTCGGTAGACTCCTGTATCGATGGTTTCGGTTTCTCGGTCAGGGCAAATCTGCCTTTTTCGATATATGTATATGCTTTCATTATTTAGTAGATGTTTGAGTTATCTGTTCTTCTATGTTGGTGGCATGGGTCTACAGCTCTCTGCTATACCTATTCATATATAGTAGCCACAATCCGTCGCGGCCCACCATAGTCTCTGAACTCGCAGAGATAGATGCCCTGCCACGTACCGAGGTTGAGCCTTCCGTCGGTGATGGGGATGCTGAGGCTGACGCCAAAGAGCGAACTCTTGGCATGGGCCGGCATGTCGTCGGCACCCTCCAGCACATGGTCGTAGTAAGGCTCGTTCTCCCTGACGATGTGGTTCATGATTTTCTCCATATCCGAGCGCACGTCGGGGTCGGCATTCTCATTGATACTTAGTGCGCAGGAGGTGTGCTTGACAAAGAGATTGAGCAGCCCAGCCTTGGGGAGCGGCTTGGGCAGCCTGTCGATGATTTCGCGGGTCACGAGGTGACATCCGCGGTGCTTGGCGGCGAGCGCAAATTCCACTTGTTGTATCATTACTATTCGCCCTCCACTTTGCATGATACGAAGTGCATGTCTCTTTCAGCCTTCTCGCGAGGGAAGGAGAAGTAGGTGCAAGTGGCTTCGGTGCAGATGTTGCCGGCTGAGTCGGTGAGCGTCGCGTCAATGACGACGATGTTGCGCCTCTGCTCGCGTATGTGAGCCCTGATGGTAAGCTCCGTGTCGTCTGTCGATATCGGCCGCTTGTAGCGGGTTTCCATTTTCGATGTCACACCGGTGGTCTGCAGCTTGCGCATGACTACCCAGCCGCATACTTCGTCGAGCAGCAACGCCTGTATGCCTCCATGCAGGGTGTTGAGCCACCCCTGATAGTTGGCTGATGGCTTCCACTTGCTTATGATGTCCTCTCCGTCCTCATAGAAACAGAGGTGTACGCCGAAGGGATTGTCTGGGGCACAGCCGATGCAGTTGTAGCCTTCCATACCCGTCCATGGGTTTATAATCTTCTTGATGTCCATAATGCTTTTTGTTAGAGTTGGTGACAGCGCCATTGTCTCAGCCGCTCGCATGACATGCAATATGCCCTCAAGGGTTTCGTTTGCCTTTCCGCTGCGCACGTTTGCGTTCGTCGAGATGGCTGCTCTCCTGTTTCCGCTCGCTTATGCTGCCACGGCGACGGACTTGGTCATGACGAAGGCTAACTCGCCATGCCCATTCAGGCAGACGATGACAGAAACCACCACCGACCGCCATCGCCGGACGATGCTACTCGGCGGCATTGATAGCGTCAAGTATCTGCTCGGCGTGTATCTTGGTCTTGATTTCCTTGGGAGTGAAAATCTTTTCGATGATGCCTTCTTCGTTTACGAGATACGTAGTACGCAGGATGCCGATGGTGTGGCGGCCACAAGCTACCTTCTCGCCCCAACAGCCGAGCTGCTGCAGCAGGGTGGTCTCAGTGTCGGCAATGAGAGGGAACTGCAGGCCGTGGGCATCGGCAAACTTCTTCTGGAGAGCTTGTTTGTCCTTGCTTATGCCGATAATCTCGTAGCCGGCGGCAGCCAGCTCTTCCTTGTGCGCTTGCAGCGAACAGGCTTCGGCTGTGCATCCGCTGGTGTTGGCTTTGGGATAGCTGTAAAGCACTATCTTGCGACCGCGATAGTCGCTCGCTTTAATTTCGTGTCCGTCTTGGTCTATGCCAAGAATCTCTGGAATTTTATCTCCTATAGTCATGGTTGTGGTGTATTGGGTTATAGTTCTCTGACGAAATGGGGGAAGGCCTCGTCGCCCATGTGGGGCGCGTATTCGAATCCTTCGTAACTGAATGTGGTCAATTCTGCAGGGCTGACCAGTTGGTTGTTCGCTATGTATCTTACCATTGCTCCACGGCACGACTTGGCCCACACGGCCTGCATCTTGAGACGGCCGTCTCGCTGTCGCACATAGAACAAGGGATGGATGACTCTTACCTCCTGGCAGACTCTCTTCCAGTCGAACAGATGCTCATATTCTTCGGTCGAGAGGTGTATCAGAATACCGTCGTCCCTCTTCACGCTGTCTATGATCACCTCTGTCAGCCTGTCTTTCCAAAACTGATTGACCGGCTTGTCATTGGTGGCATCTAATGATACACAATGCTCCATGCGATAGGGCACGATACCATCCATGGGACGAAGTATGCCATAGAGAAAGCATGTTATCCAGAGGTGTTTCTGCGCATATATCAGCGCTTCTTCGCCCAGTGAGGCAGCTCTGAGGTGCTTGTATGCCTGCCCGTTGTAGGCAAGTATCGCTGGGAGCTTGGTCGCCCTGGCATAGGCGTGATATCGCTTCAGGTTTTCGGCAGCTATCTTGTGGCTGCAGTCCAGTTGGCGTGCCAGTTCGTCCACGTCCATTCTCGCCATTTCGGCAGCCAGAGTGTCGGCGGTCGATTGGAAGAGTGGGGTAGTGAGAGGTGGTCTCTCCGCCTTATCAAACATGATTTTTGCATTGGCCAATAGTATCTGCATATTCTCTCGCGTGTTCTTTGGATTTTATTTGGGTATGCCCGAAGTCAGCCATACAGGGCTGCAAGTCATCGGTGCATGCACCGAAACTTCGTTCGTCAATACCTTTTTACAAAATTCTAAAAAATCCTTGAAATATGCAAGCAATATGGCCAAAAACTTGACCTATACCATGAAAGATGTATTCTGCGCCGTAAGGCAATTCCAGTCACAGCGCCGCCAATTCTATAGTATAGTCATCGTAAAATCAGTTTCATGATGCGAAACAATGAATTCAGACCCGGAACAGATTATTTCAAAGCCTGAAAGAAATAATTCCAACCCCCATTTCCCCACAAAAGCCATCGCGGTAAGTTTGGTTTAGTTTGGCAATAATTTATGGGTGATAAAAGACAATATGAGTTGGCATTTGCTTGGCGTCACAAGTATGGCTGCGTGAATGACTCTCGACGCTCCAACTCCAGTAGTTTCTTCTTGGCATCCAGTCCGCCGGCATAACCGGTCAGAGTATGGTTGCATCCGATTACTCTATGGCAAGGAACGAGGAAGGAGATGGCATTGGCTCCGATGGCCTGTGCCACCGCTCTCACGGCATTCGGTTGACCGATGCCTACAGCAATGTCCTTGTAGCTTCTGGTCTCTCCGTAAGGAATGTAGGGCAGTGACAGCCACACTCGCTTCTGAAACTCGGTTCCGCAGAGATGCAATGGGATGTCAAAGGTCATGCGGCTTCCTGTGAAGTATTCATCCAGTTGCCCCATGGCCCGTTGTATAACATCCGAACTGCGTCTTGTAAATTCTACACGCATCATCCGCATGACTCGTCTCATATTGCGCTCAGAACAAGGCATGTCGTTCCAGTCGCATAGGCACAATTCATCATCAACAGAAGCCAATACCATCTCTCCGCAAGGCGACTTATAATACTGTAAACAGGATACGCCTTTTTTCATATTAGTCATTTTATAGTTGTAGTTGGCTGCTAATAGTCTCAATGTACTCAAATAACGGAAAATATCAGCTAATCTTGATTTTATCATGTTAAAAAATGTTGGTATTCTAATCTGGCGATTAGCGATAAGCTGTAACGTTTACTTTGCTAAAAATCAAAAGTTGACGTACGATAATTGTAGTAATCAGCAACGAAAACATGCGTATAGCCATCATATTGACTCCACACGCAAGCTGCAGCAACGCAGAACAGATGGTCACCAGTGTTTCGCGGAAAGCCAAGCAGTCGCGTTTTATTAGTCATAGAAACGGCTTTGGTGGAAACCAGACACTTTTCGTGTAGATTTAACTACTGTTTATTTTAACTCCAGTATACGATAGAGTGAAGGCGGGCTTCTGGTTTACTACACAGATCGGTACTGCGTTTCTACTGCTCTGGGCTGTGGTCCTTGTCATCTTCATCGAAGGCTTGTCTGTTTATAATGTAGGCTTGATGACATTCGGTCTTTCTTCTTCTTGCAAGGCATAGTTGAATAAACCATATTCGGCTCTTGTTACGTGTGTCGGCAGGGTAATCTATAGCCTTAGCCATATTACCTCAAGAAATATGGCTCCACATAGGTATGTGCATATACGCTATCAGGGCAATCTGTATCAAAAGAATGACAGGAATGCCATATTTGAATTTCTTGTGCATCGTCTTATGGCGCCAAACTCGCATGGCGATCCATGCTCCGATGCTTCCACCGAGGACAGCCAGCATCAAAAGTGTGGCTTCCGAAATGCGCCACATCGCTTTCTTGGCCTCGTATTTGTCAATGCCGTATACTATGAACGTAACAGCATTGATGGCAAGAAGATAGTAGGAGAGGCAACTATGCAAAGTGTTCATTATAGTATTCAGAAAACTCTATGAGTATTTTGGTGGCAAGAGGAGCGTACCAGGTCTTCACTTCCTGTTCTGTAGGAGTGTGGCCGCCAGGAAAGTGGAAGGCGTTGCTGTAGTGCTCCAGAAAAAGAGGCGAGAAGTTAGCCAGTGTGTCCTTCTCACCAAAAAGTCCCCACACACGATTCTTGTAATATGGGTTGCAATGGGCAAACTGTATGGCTTCCAGCTCAGCAAACTCCGCAATTAGCGCCTCGTCAATCACCAGTCGCTGATTGCCGTCTCTTCGTGGCGCCTTGTATTCATGCTCGCCGATGCGCTCTTTCAGAAACTCCGTCATCTTGAAATGTGGGTTGCCGAGTAGGGCAGGGATGTCCACCACAGGTGCAAGCATCTGCGCAAGAAAAGCTCCGCAGCTGTTGCCCAAAAGCAAGTCGGGCTGCTCCCGGTCGATAATGGTGCTGATCGCTTTCAATGCCTCCCTGGGATGGAGTGGCAAGTCGGGAGTCAGCACCACCGCCTTCCCCACGAAAGCCTCTTGCAGGGCTTTCGCCATCGGGCAACTGCCTGTGGCAAAGAAACCGTGTAAGAATAGTATTTTCTTCATGCCCAAATCTTTAATTCCGACCATCTATAAATGCTTGAAAATGCAAATGCTGTGTGACTCTACTTGCCGATGCAGAGCATCTAACACATTGATAATCAGATATGAACACAATACAGGAACAGAGTTTGAACCGTTGTTAGAAACGGTGTTTTTGCTTCTGCAAATCGCTGATTCTCAACGCAATATGCCGTAGTGTTCCTATTTGTTTTCTCATGTTTTCACGTCCTACTTTCTAATACAAAGCGTGTAACAATCTGACTATCAGTGTATATAGTGTATAACGGTCGGTAATTGAGCCGTTGGTCATACTCTCTGTACTTCCCTGTTAATCCTTTGAATATCAGCGGTTTGCTATTTCGCCATGATTTGACCTTCCATTGGGGAGATGTCTTCTAATTAACATTTTCTACTTTCCGATGCAGGAAATAAACATCGCTGATTATCAGACAGTTAGTTGTTAAACGGTAGAAAACTGCGAAAACGCTCAAAATAATTTTCAAAAATCGCATTTTTAACGTAATTAACATTTGTTAAGGTGACAAAAGCCCCAGGTAGGCTCAAAATCGGCAAAAACATTGAGTTTAAGCTGCTTTTGAAGGGATGTGTCACCTTTCTTAAACTATAGGATAAGTTCTTTTGTTCTTTCATTCGGTTGAATATTTCGTTAAATATTGATATTTTATGCTCAATATATTGTGGCGAAAAAAGTAAGCGTTTTACACCCTATGACTTGTCCGTCTGGATGAATCGAGCAGATATTTCAGAGAACTGAGTGAACATATCATGGAGAATTTCATGGGGTGTTATGCTTCGATATATTTACCTGGCTCAAATGATTCATTCTCCCCATGAAATACATACCCCAACTGATTGGACACACATTTGGTATTGCCTATCTCGACATCCACGTTGTAGTGGGAGTGGCCATATATCCAGTAATCGATGCCGCTATCCTTGATGTAGTCTTCCAGTTCAACCGTGAAAGCTCCGTTAGCTTGGCTATCGGCAAACTTGGGGCATTGCATCTGGAAGGATGGGACATGATGGGTTACGACTATTTTTCTTCTGGCCTTGCTGCTTGATACAGCGTTCTTCAGGAAAGTCAGGCACCTTTCATGTTCGCGGTTGAAATCAGCAAAGGTGAGAATATCGCCATTGAAGATGATACGCCGGAAGTCGCTTACCACTTGTTCCGTATAATATGCCTCCTTCAGGGGAATCCTGGCCCACAATGTGGTTATGATGAAGTCAATGTCACCTATACTCACCATGGCGTTATAATAGCTATGGACATTAGGACGTATTTCAAGGCAATAGCCATCGTTCAGCTTTGCGATGTCGTAGAACTTGTAGAACTCATGGTTGCCCATACAGGCTATTACCTGCTGGTAGTTCTCCGATGCCCAGTCCCAGAAGGGATGTTTGGTATAGTTGTCATCCCCCAAGTAGCCGATGTCGCCAGCCAGAACGAGAATGTCCCCTGTCACTTGCAGGGGATTCTCCTTCAGGTATCGCCAGTTGTCGGCAAACTCCAGATGGAGGTCAGATGCATACTGTATCTTCATGACTGTTCTATGGCAAATAATCCATCTAATTGTTCAAGCAGAGCCTCGATGAACGAAGGATCCTGGTCAAGAGCCTTTGCAAGAGGCTCTGAGAGGTCATCCCAATCATTTCTGATTGAGGCGACAAATTCTTTTATGCAAGCGACGATTGGTTCTGGAGCCGTAATCTGACTGTCTTCCATGATGACCACGTTCTTCAGCACATCTGAACGATGCTTCTTGATGTCCTTGCTGTTGACATGCTTGCCATTGGTCTTGTCCTGCAAAAGATTGAGGTAGGCACGTGATTTTAGGGCGATGAGGGCAGCCGAGTCAGCATGGCGAAGCCCGTTGGTCAGTTTGCTGTGGTCGATGGTGAAGTGATAGAAATCATCATCCATGATGATGGCACTCAGGCTTGACGTTTCCTCGTCCACTGGCAGCGGTTCAATGGTCAGTCCCTTTGGCTCGCCAAGAATGTCTGGATGCCTAGACAGCAGTTCAATCATTTCGGGATAGTCAGGCTTGCCATTGACAAAGCGGTATAGCTCGTACTTAGGAACTTCCCCTTCAGACTGCTTGCGCTTTTCAGGGCGATAACCGCCTTCACGCACGAACTGCCAGAAGTGTTCGGCAAAGTCAGCAGTCATCTTTTCGACAATGACAATCATATCAATGTCGTGGGTTGCACGAGGACGTACTGCCGTCCCGGACATAGCGATGTCACAAGCCGTGCCACCGATGATAACGTAGTTCTCTGAGTAAGCTTCAAATGCTTCGCGGAATTTCTCTAATCCTTCCATTCTATATCATTAATTAAACGTTCAACTTCACCTTCCACTCGTGGGTCTGTATCCTCACGGAGTGAAACGGCCAATGATAGTCTGTCCACCCATTCGGTTCTTGTACCAATCTTGGTGACAGGCGGGTATTTCCATGCCTCAATGATGATGTTGCCGTCGAACTCATTAGGACGTACCAAGGTTCCAGAATTCCTGAAGTCACGGAGCTGTTTGACAGTCATCATAATGATTCTTTCCGGGTCAGGGTTGAGCCATGTATAATGTGCCAGGGCATTGATGCCACATGCAGGGTAGTGTTCATCTGAAAGCAGGTCATCACAGAAGATGCGTTCTTCAACAGGATTGATGAGGACGGATTGAGCCTGTTCCCACAGATCCTTCCCCATCTTATCGAAATGTATGACTTTCCGCTTGGAACCATCGGCTACCTTCTGGCACAGTCCCAGGTCTTCAAGGCAAGTAATGCCAAGCGTAATGCTTGCATATGAATAAGGCATCTTGTCTTGTAAGTCTCGTGCTGCCAGTCCTTCGATACTTTCTATCTGTAAATGGTAGAGCAGCAGGTATTGGGCTACTGGTGTCAGAACCTTTGCCTGTTTGGTCTTGCGAATACGCTCGTTAGCCAGAAGCATCGGCAGGTGAACGTATTTGTCAGATGCGATGAAATAAACATCCTTATCGATGAGCCTTTGCCGTTCATAGGCCGGACATGTCGGCAGCAAGAATACCGTGGGACGCTGTAACAACGAAGTAAGATTGCTGGCTGTGACAGATAGACTGCGTGGCGAAGCAATCTTGCCTTTGGGTTCTGCGAAAAGTAGTGACATTCCATGGAACTCGCCATCGTAGAACTTGTATGCAAGAGAGTCCCCGATGGTAACACCTTTCATCTGCGCTTTGTTTCGTTCTTGCAGCTGTAAGGGTCGTCCTAATATGACTATATCTTTCGTTTTAACCATTCTGCTTCATTTTAATATACCATTAAAACGATGCAAAAGTATTAAAAGAATCTTATATAACCAAAGGTTTTCCCATTTATTTTGCTTTGTGCATCAAAAATCGGATATTTTATGTTTTGAATGACTCTATAATCGCAACTTTTTCCTGTTTAGACCTCCGCCTCGTCCTCTACAACCTTGCCGAAATCACCGGCAAAGGACAAAGAACCCCACACAAAAATCTAAACAACATCTTTTCATTCAAAATTGCGTAAAAGGATGTATCGATGAGTAGCGGCGTTGAATAACAGTAAGTTACGATGATACAAGTCAATAATAGCATGTAGCGATAATGTAGCAATATGTAGCAAAGTGTAGCTATAGCTATTAAATGTAAATGGTGAATCCATGGTGATTTGATGGTGGAATGTATGGTGAAACGAATCACCATGCTTCCACCATAGGCGTTAATGTTAAAATAAAGGCCCGGTTTGTTAAATTTGACTTGGCAGAAATCGTTTTGTTTTTTGCCAAGAGTAAAACACGAAACTTGTTTGAGGTGAGTTGTCCTGGCAAATGTAAGCAGCCCTTCGAGTCATTTGCGATGTTCGAAGGGCTTTGGTTTATGCAGACTTCTTTCCAATCAGTCTGTTAAACTCGCTGGCATAGAATACCCCAACAAGGTATTGCTCCAGCTGCTCCAGAGGCAGATAGTCGGTGCATCTTGTCCCGAACTCTCCTGGCTTCTCTACCACATATACAGCATACCTTGCCCCACGTCGGGCATCGGCTGCACGGAGTATGGCTTTAGGGTTCAGCTGAGTAACCCATTGCTCAATCATTGTTTTTCTCTGCTTGTTGGTCATATCGCCTAATATTTAGTTAGATACCATTCGTTGATATTCCAGACCTCAATATCATAGTTGGTTTCATAGCCTTGCGTCTGGTAGGCAAACTCCAGTTCCTTGCGGAGCCTGCGCTTTGCCTCGGCTTCTAACACACGCTTTGAGGTCTTTTCAATCTCGTCCTCGTCAAAGAACTCATCCAGCTCTATGCGGTGGTTCTTCACGATGGCATTCACGGCAGCCCATTTGCTGGTGAACACACCTGCACATTCCCGATGGTTTGTGCTGTGCCATGCGTCAGTCTCGTAAACAACAAATATCTGTCTCATATTGCTTGTGTATTATTGGGAATAGGCAGCTCCCTTGCCACCTATTCCCGAAGTCGTTTAATCTCCAATCTCCGAAGTGATGAAGTCCATGTGTCCGGCAAAGATGTCATCTGCCTCAATCTCATGCTCATTTCCCCGGTCGTTCTTCTCGTCACCTATGATGGTGAGACCTCCATCCTTGTTCGCTCTGACGGAAAGGATTACCACGTCACAAGGCTCGTCATAGTCATAGGCTGCTACGATGGGACATTCACCCTCGAAGTGCCATTCATAGCCATCATCCACCTTCTCGCCATGAAGTTTAAGTGCTGCTGCAAGTTCTTCCTGCTCACGGTGCTTCACCTCCTGCACACTGTCATAGATGGAAAAGTCCTTCAGACGTCCGCTACGTGTGACGTGAACTTCTTCGCCGTTCTCCTTGTCGGTGTCATACTTATGGAACTGCACTGGCACAAAGTCGATGGGTGCTGCCATCCAAGAAATGTTGTTCAACGAATAGCCGTGCTTGGAAAGGAACAATTCTATTTCGTCCTCCAGCATGTGGTCGGCTACGTTCAAAACCTCGATGCGCACGTTGGCGCTGTTCATTACGATAATCTTCATAATCTGATATGTTTAAGGGTTATACATTAGTATTTATCATAGAGCCGTGAGAGGAATGCTTGCAGTTCTGCGTCCTCAATCTCTGCAAGGGTGCAAGGCTTGAAATCCTTGTCCTGCTCAATCCTCAAAGTGCCAAGTCCGTACTCGCTTGCATCATAGGTGATACTTGCCATTTCGGTTGCAGACTGGTAGCCGTATTCCGTCTCTTGCAGTCCAGTAACGATGCCATAGAGCGTGAAGTCATTGCCTTCCTGCTGTCCTTCCATGATGTACCAGCGGATATTGCCAAGGTAAAACACTGCGATGCAAAGAGCATCCTTCTTCTTCGCGTCCTGAGAATACAGGGGATAACTGCTCAGAGCCTCTGTCAGCTCTGGAGTAATCAGTCGGTTGTTGAATTGCGTTGTTGCCATATTGCTTGAAATTTTTATTTCCCTTTTATCAAAGCCTTTCGGCTGTGTAGCGGGAAGATTTTTCTGCTTTCAGAAGTGCGGATAGGGCAAATAAGGCAAGACTGTCGTGAAGAATACTCTTTAAGCAATATTTGCCTAAAGGAAGATTGTTCACGGAACACGCCTTGCAGTTTGCAAAATCCAAGGTAACTTCGCAGAAAAATGATTCCCCAGCTATACAAAGCCGATATGATAAATCGAAAGAAAATGGTAATGGAACTGAACGGCTGAATTGCAGGATGCAAATTTAGTCATACATGAATGACGGTGGGTAGCGGCAACGGTACGGCTGCCAGATGAACGTCAAAGCGAGTGAACAAAGACCATTTCGGAAAGGCCATCAAACTGAGCTGGCGAAGAATGTAGTCAGCCCTGTGGATGCCAGGGAGAAAGGTCTCTGTCCTCTCGCCGTTCATCCGTTCCGCTATCGTGCCATCGGCTCAATAGCAGAACCAGTCCTGCCGTTCCGCTTTCGGGTGGGCGTAGTTCTTTGATACCCTGAGGGCAGAAGCGAAGAATGAGGTCAATGGCATAGCAGGGCAAACAAAAGACGAATGGACGGGATTCAGATGAAGAGCATGTACTCCAACGGAGATCATCCTCGACTGATGACGCCTGTCGTTTCGTGTTTGTCCATCCCTCAGAAGGTGTCCTCAGTCAGTGCAGCCCTGCTTCACCGACTGAGGACGCTTTCTGAGGGATATGTGCCATGAGAGGAGAATGAAAAAGTCCTGCCTGGTTGGGCAGGACTCGCTGGCTTCAGCACAGTACGATGGTAGCCCAATCTA
Source organism: Prevotella sp. P4-51 (assembly GCF_002251455.1). Taxonomy (NCBI): domain Bacteria; kingdom Pseudomonadati; phylum Bacteroidota; class Bacteroidia; order Bacteroidales; family Prevotellaceae; genus Prevotella; species Prevotella sp. P4-51. Next base: position 138,851 of record NZ_NPJM01000049.1, on the reverse strand, counting down.
TTGGTTTTCCTTCCTGCTTCATTTTTTCAATCAGAGCCTTAATTTGATCCTTTTTCTTGTCTGTCACACTATCCATAATCATAAAGAATTGTGGGCAGGTGGTTCTTGCTCTGGCAAGCGACCAGAGGTCGAGCGAGTCTGCCCGTTGCCTTTAGAATTTCTTGTTGACGTATTTCTCAAATTCAATGTCATTGAGTTTGAAGAACTCCTCTGCCGGTACATAGCAGTAGAACTTGTCTTCATCGGGGCTGCCTTCCTCTATATGTGCTTCAAAAACCTCTTCGGTCGTCACCTTGACTTCGGCATTCAGCTCCTTGATGAAGACGTTTCGATACAAGATGTTGCTTCCGTCAATCATCATGCCCAGCAGCGTCGGACCTTCTTCGAGGCACTTCATTTCCTCGAATACCAGTTCCACCAGTTTGCCTTGCTTCTCCCTCTGCAGGGAAGTGTAGATGATGTCACCCTCCATTTCCTTGCTGGAGATATGAACCATCAGACGATGCTCCGCTTTGTCATAGTAGATGCTCTCCACGTCAATAGCCATATCACCGAAATAGAGCGTTCCTATCTCCACCATGTCATAGTGGTTGATGACCTCTTGAATGAACCGCTCCCTGCGGGTGTCAAGAACTTCATCCGTGAGGTTGTTAAGAGCCTCGTGTTTTTCCAAGAGTCTTTTATACTCTTTGTTTTCAGTCTTTTGCTTTGCCATAATGATTAGAATTTATGGGCAGATGGTTAGTCTGCCCGTTACCTTTTACTTTGTCTGGAAGCACACTCTGCCTTTCCTGCGAAGTTGCAGCACAAGGTGATACTCCTTGTTCAAGTCTGCCAGCTTCTGTAGTTTCTGCCGGGTGTCCTCCGTGTTCTCCATCAGAGAAGCGTAAATCAGATTTCCGACTTGTCTTCCCTCGTTAACGTCAAAAGCCTTGAAGCCTTTGCATCCGTCAAACTTTGCATATACGATGTGCCAATCCATATTCACCTTTATTAGTCTACAAATTCAAATTCATCCCTATAGCAGGTTATTTCTGCTCCACTGCCTAATACGATGCAGGTGTACTGATAGCCATGATAGCCACCGTCTATGCTATCCAAATCCACGCTGATGTCCCAATATCCACGATAGGGAACAAATAGCCTTGCGTATCTCATTGCATCCTCCTTTCTTTGTTAGAATGGCATGTCCTTCTCGTCAGGTGCTGGAGCGTCCAGCGGTGGCTGGGGTGTGTTCTTCGCCTTAGCTCCTTTCTTGGCAGCCTTCTTCGGGTTGTCGTTCTGCTCCTCTTTCTTCCCTGCATTGACGAAAGCGATGCTGTCCGCATTGATGGAGATTTGTGTGTGGCTCTCGCCTTGGCGGTCTTTCCACTGGGATGTGGAGATAGTTCCCTCCACGAGAATGAGCCTTCCCTTGGTGAGATATTCAGCCAGACGGACATGGTTCTCTCTGCTGCTGCGTACCCTTACCCATGTAGTGATGTTCTGACCTTTGGAGTAATCATCAACGGCTATGTCAACCGCCATGAATGTTCCGTGCGTTCCTGTGATGACCTGGCAATCCTTGCCGATGCGTCCGATAGTGTGCGTGTAAAGCATAATCTAAAATGTTTGATGGTGAATAATCGAATGAAATCTAACTCTTTTCTTTTCCCTTTAATCAGGAAATCTGCTTTGCAGAGGGAAGAAGAAGGCTCACTTGGCCTTCTTCTTTGAAGTTTTCTTCTCCTCCGCAGGAGCTTCTTCCTCCTTGTCGGGAGTCTCATAGAACTTGGTGGCTACCAGCAGCACTCGCTGATGCTTGACACCTTCTTGATCGCTCCATTCCTCAGGCTTGAAGTAACCTTCCACGGTGAGCATTGCACCCTTGGTGAGCTTGTCGAATGACTCGGCGTTCTCGTTCTTACGCCATGCTTCCACGTTGACGAAAGCCGATACGCGGTTGTTCTCTTCGCCGTTCTTCTCGTTACGGCCGATAGCCAGTGAGAAACGTGCTACTGAAGCGGTTGTGAACTGACGGATTTCTGCATCCTTACCTACGAAACCTGTTACTGCGAAATTGTTCTCGATCTTTTTCATTGTTTTGAATTTTTAGAAGTGAAACATTTATTTTTTACGTTGCTATCAGAGTTGGCAAGGGAAGTATGGGAATGCAAGGAATTACCGAATTATTTCACCCTTGGGCCAGAAAAGTTTTTATTGGCTGGGACAGACAGCAAAAAGTTTTTGAAAAAATTCAGGGAATAAGGCACCTGGTACTTGCAGAATACGGCTTGCACTAACTTTGCGACGGAAAAAGTAAGTGTGACTCGCTTCGCCCGGAAAAGTCATCGATGAGGAAGTCGGAATAAGAACAATTCAGTGACAGATACGAAAAGGAGGATGCCCGGCTGTCCAACGCTCAGACAGGGGACGTTATGGCCATCGGACGGAGAAGGACACGGAATGAGCTGCGTATCATTCCGCTATAAGCAGGGAGCATATATAGAACGATGAATGTCCATTGGCAGGTAAAGGGGCTGTGACGTGGAATGAAATAAATGGAGGAATGGGAAAGAGATTGAGAATGTAGTAAAAGCAGTTTGTAAGGTATCAGGATGTGGACTACTACAGGGATGGAAAGGAGATTTTTTGAAAAGCAGAAGAAGGGTAAGTGAGCCATCATTCAAGAATGATAAGAAAAAGGGGATAACAGTGAGATACAATTCTTGTCTTTTGTGAAAAGGTGTAATAACTGGTAGTATTTGAAGAAATGAGACTTTTTTTTTGTTAATCTGATGAAGATTTTTCTGGACATTGATGGTTGTTACGAGATAATTTATTAAATTTGCATCAAAATTTAATTTTATTGTCCATGGAGAATTTAAATAGACTTAAAGCGGTACTCGCAGACGCTGGTCAAACCAACAAGTGGTTAGCAGAGCAGCTGGGCAAAGATCCAGTGACCATTTCGAAGTGGTGTACGAATACCACTCAGCCTGACTTGCAGACGTTATCTAGAATATCTGATTTATTGAATATCGATATTCGTGAACTTTTAGTTAGCAGGAATCAACCTGTTCAACCTCTAACGAAAGATATTAAATAATTTAAATAACATAATTTACTATGGGTAAATCAATTGGTATTGACCTCGGAACCACCAATTCCGTTGTAGCATTTAAGGATGCTACTGTGAGAGTTATTGCAACAGGCCCAAATAATGAGGACCTATGTCGTTCATGTGTAGCCATTGACAAAAGCGGAAGCTTTACTGTCGGTAATGCACCTTACAAGAATTGGAGAAGATATGCTCCTAATATTGTAGTGTCTGCAAAGCGTCTTATGGGAGCTTCAATTTCTGACCCTCAGGTACAAAAGATGAAAGCTGATAAGGACATGTATCCTTATGGAATTTCAAAGATGTCTGGAGGAACAGACGAGTCTGTTGTTGTCATTATGAATGGTAAGGAGTACACTCCTGAACAAATCAGTGCAGAGATTCTTCGCCAGTTAAAGAATGATGCTTCCGTGAAGCTTGGCGGTGATGTTACCCATGCAGTTATTACTGTTCCTGCTTATTTTAATGAAAAACAAAAATCAGCCACTCGTAAAGCTGCTGAATTAGCTGGTTTGAAAGTTCAAAGATTGCTGGCTGAGCCAACTGCTGCGGCTATTTCATATGGTGCTGACAAGATGGCTGCTGATGAAGATAAAATCTTCCTCGTTTATGACTTTGGAGGTGGTACATTTGACTTGTCAATTTTGGTTGCTTCTGGGGGCAACTTCATAGAGTCCGGTACAGGTGGTGATCGTTGGCTCGGCGGTGATGACATTGACCGTTTAATATCAGAATATGTTCTTTCTGAGGCCGGAAAAGCTAACAATGTAGACATTCATAAGCTTATAGAAGAACTTCCTGAAAGGAAAAAATATGCTTTCCAGGGTGAACTTAAAGACAATGTGGAGAGTGTTAAGAAAGCTCTCAGTCAGTCAGAGTCTGCAACAATCTCTATATTCGATCAATTAGAAGATGAGGATGGTTCGCCAATTGATATTGAGGTGAAGTTGACACGCGAAAAATTCGAAAGCATGATTCGTCCTCTTGTTCAACGCACCCTGGATTTGATTGATGATCTTCTGGAGAAGACGGCTTATCCAATAGACACGATTGACAATATTCTTTTGGTTGGTGGTTCTTCATGCATACCTCTCGTAAGGAAGATGCTTTGTGATAAGTATGGAAAGGATAAAATCCTCTCTTCTGAGAAACCTATGCTTGCAATTGCAGAAGGTGCTGCTATTTTATCGCATTCTCTTGGTACTGAAGTTGAGTGTCCACATTGTGGCAAAGCTATTCCTGCTGGTACTTCAGAATGTCCTCATTGCCATCAGTCTTTAGAGGCCATCCAACAGGTTTCTGTTGAAGAAGGAGGTGTTCAAGTAAGTCACACTACCAAGCATAAGTCATTCATCCAAGTATCAGATGATGCTGATAATATTCAGTATGAGAAGATTATTGACGAGAATACTCCATTGCCTTGTGAAGAAAACCGTAAATTCTACACATTGGTAGAGAATCAAAAAATTGTCGGTGTTAAACTGTTTAGTGATGCCGAAAATGATCAGATGGAGAAATTGGGCACAGGTTACTTTACTATCCCTGAAAACCTTCCGGTTCACAGTGAGCTGCAATTCACTTTCAGCTTAAATGAAGATGAAAACATGAATGTTAGGGTAAGGGTTCCTGCAACAGGTAAGACAACAAATGTTGTTTTGAGTAGAGGAGCTTTGGACGCTCATTGCCTTGAAGCTGTAGCTCCTGCTTTTGACAGGGTAATGAACGACCCGAATATCAGTGATTCAAAGAAAGCTGATTTCGTAGATAAGTTGCAGAAGGTTATTGACACTATATCTTCTTGCAACTATTCTCCAGAGAGTAGTGAATGGCAGAAGATAGAGGATTCTTTGAAGTCTGCAAGCCAAGTTGCAACAACCAAGGATGAAGATATTCCCGTACAGTTGATAATCGCCCAGATACAATTAGAGAATTTTGGTCGCTTTATCAAAGACGAAGATAAAACTGCAATGCGTAGAGAACTTGACCGCTACAAGAACGCTTCTTCACCAATGGAGAAAAACGATGCTGTAAACAAGTTGGATGACCTGACAGAGAAGTATGGATTGTTTACTCATGGATTCTTGCTAAATATAGCCGGCCATGACCAGGATGATCCAGTACGCGCTAATAAAGCTTTGGTTGCATTCAATCAGTTTATGGCTGCACTCAATGAAGGAAATGTACAGCGAGCAAGAGACATTCTCTCTGCAAATGAACATTTAATTGGTAATATAAATCTGCCTGCTACTGGTGCTACCACGGGCATAGGTGTTGGATAATATTATGGCTGAAAATACAAAATGTCCTGTGTGTGGGAAAACTGGTATTCCAGATTTCCTTAATGAAGATGTAAAGTGTCCTTGTTGCGGAAGCGATTTAAGCATATATCGTGTGATTGAACAGATTCCCGAAGAAGGACATAAAACAAATATATGGAAACCTATCTCCGCAGTCGCTATTATAGCGGCTGCGGGATTGGGCGTAATGCTTTTAACTCAAAAGCCCTCTGTCCCGTCGTCCGTAACAGAAGAATTGTCTCAATTAAAGGATTCTGTTGAGGTCTTAAATACCCAGTTGGCTCAGAGTAAGACTGTAAGTGAGCAACCAAGTTCTAACTATAAGTATGTTGTGCTGCGAGGTGATTCATATTGGTCTGTAAGTAAAAAGTTCTATGGAACGGGAACCCGTGCAGATGAAATTGCCAAGCAAAATAACAGAACTATTGAAACTCCATTAAATGTTGGTGATACTTTGATAATAAAATAAAATGGGATTAATAAGCTGGATAAAAGGCAAATACTATGATAGTCGCTTGGATAAGGCAGACCGTCTGGTATCAGAAAATAGCTTAGACCAGGCCGAAGAAATATACCGGTCTCTTTTAGGCAATCAGGATCTTGCAATAGTCCATCTGGCCGACATGTTTGTTTCACATTCACAAGGCGTGGAAGGAAAGTTGAAGGCCCTTAAAGACATTGTCGATTTACAAGGTTACTCAAATGAGCAGAATAGGCAAGACTATGAGAGGTGTCTGACTACTCACTTGAATAACATAGAATCATTCGCTAATGATAGATTTAGGGGTCAAAGCTATCATGATGCGGTTTTGTTGATTGATGCAATTCAGACATATCGGAAAAATAATCGTGCTTATGATGAGAAACGTCATAGATACCATGCTTATCTGGCTTTTTCTAAATCTCAGCAAACTTCTTCTTATGACCTGCTAATCAATGAAACAATTGCCGAATTGAATCAGTATGAGCAGAGCCGTACATCAGATATAAGGGCATTTGTTGATTTGTTGAAGTCTAAGAATCGATATTCTCGCATCATAAAGCTATTGATACCTTTCTTGTCTTTGGATAAAGACTTTAAAAAGCTTGCGATTGATGGTGTCGTAAATGTCGTTTTAAAGAAGGACGATGATGTAAAGATTCCAAAGAAAATATCTGAGTTCTGTTCTGATTCGTCGTTGTGCAATGATGCTGCTAATGAACTGGTTTCATTGTCGGCTTCCTCTGCAAAGAAATCAGATTATAAGACTTCTGTTTTATTTGATTCTTTTGCATCTGAATATTTCTCATCAGACAATCAGTTTAACAATACAAGGTGTGTTCATGTACTTGAAGAATTAAGTGCCAGGGCAAATGCTACAGAAATAAAGCAGTTGCTTAAAATGGCTAAAGACTTGAAGCTTACTGACGCTCAGATTGATTCTTTAAAAATGCGAATAGCAAAGATTGCAGAAAAGGCTGATCCTGAGTCTGCAATCAATATTTGCCGTTTGTTTATTTCTGAGAAAACATTTGACTTTATCTACATCAATCAAGCTGAAAACCTTATTTCAAATGGTAATCAGTCAAAGATTAATGAAAGTGAGCTGAAACAGCTTATTCATGATAATACAGATGAAGATACCATTGTAGATGTACTGTCTCCATTTGTTGGTATATCGTCGTTTGAAAAACTATTCTATGATTCTGCTATATCTAAGATAAAAAGACATAAGAGTATGTCTTTCTTGGAAAAATACTGGGATGTCAAAGAAAGTACTCTCTTTTTTGCCAATTTGATTTCACCATCTTCGGATATTGCGAAAGAAGTAGTCAAGTTTGTTTCGGATAAGCATAAGAAGTTTTTGCATACAAAAGAATTAAGGACGGCATTCAGCAAGTCACTGGATTCTTTGAATGACAATGCTTATGCATATACGGCCTCTGAGTATTTGATTCAAAAAAAGTGCGACGTGAATAGTTATTATGTAACTGTTTCACTTAATGAATCTAAGAATAAGAAATCGCCTGATGCACTATCCATTATCAATCATTCAATATCTGTTTTATCTGATAAACAGTTGTTTGAGAGGAAAAAACAGATAATTCGGCAGTTGATAAAAGAACAGGATTTTGAGCTTTCTGAGAAAGAAGCAAAATCACTGGTGGGTGTTGATAATGAAGCAGAAACACTACTTGCAGAAGTTTATTGTAATAAAGGTAAATATACATCCGAAACTTCGGAGAAAAAAGAGTGCTATTATCTCGTTTTAGGTCTATGTGAAGATGGTAAGGTCGATTCGTCTTTCAAGTCATCAAAAGAAGATGCTTTAAAGGAACTTGTCCTCCTTTCCAGAAATGCTTATGATGGTGGCAAAGAACAAGAAGCGTATGAAATCTTAGATAGAATAAAAGGTTATCAGACGTATTGGCTGCCACTTTTCATAGAATTGCGTAACCGCGACTTTTCTAAAGTTAGTTCCCTGGGGCAAAAAATAAAGTTTGAGGAAGATACTATTTCTCAAATTTCAGAAAGTATAGAGAAGACAAAAGACATTAAGGATTCTTCATATTATGCACTGTGGGACAGCTATATAGATTTGCTGTACAATAAAGCAAAGGCACAGCCAAAGGAAAAGGCAATTGACAGCTTTATTAAAGTAAGAACCTTATTAAACGCCCAGTGCAATTCGGATTATGCGAAAGAAAAAGTTGACATTTTAACGAAAGATATTGTTAAGTTAGAATGGTCTTGTGCCACCGAACTGGAGTCTGATATTGAATACGAAAAGGCGATTGCACTCTATGAAACCATTAAATCAGAGAATCTTCCTTCATATAAAGGTCGCGCCGAATTGCGTTCTCTAATTTGTAATGTCAAATCGGGTACTATCGACTCGTCAAAGGAGCAGCGTATAGTCAATGCGTTGGATTTGAAATCGCATGAATCGCTTAAGGATGATTTGGCTTACCGCTATGCTTGTTATTTGTTACAGTCTACTCGGCCAGCTGATGCAGAAAAACTGTTGAAGAAGTATCTTCCTAATGAAACGTCTCTCTTGGCTTTATGTGAAAATATTTACATAAAGGAGTCCGAGAAGTATCTTTTAGAGTTCAATAAGAAGATAAAGTCTGTTATTGAAGGGACAATGACGGTCGCAGAGGCAACCTCTTTCTTACAAGAGATTGACCAATATAAGACTAAAATATCTAGTAAGTTGACTGATACCTCTTCAAAATTCAACTCTTACAAGAGCAAATTGGAGTCATATATATTAAGGGGAATGTTTAATGAGGAACAGTATGACAAGGCTTTCGACAAGCTCATAGCAATGTACCCTGCATATATTGAGAATGACAACCAGTTCCGTAATGTTGCCATTGCAGCTTTAGGTGTCGTCGAGTCGGGAAAAGCTAAGGAGAAAATGCTGAAATATGCTATATCAATTTGGCTTTCTGCTGTATATACCGACAGGTTGTTTGTGAAGAGTTTGGATTATACTTCTTGGGATGATGATTTCACCTTTACCCTTCAAGGCAGTTTAGGTCAAACAAGTGATTATGATTATGACAATCTGCCAGATAACATTAATTTTGATGATCCGGTAGATAATCACAATATTGCCATTAAGGATGTTCAAGTTTCATTGTCTTCTAGAATGGAAACTTTCATTCGTGACAATTATCCTAAATATGAGCAGTTCTTCACTGATGAAAAGGAAGCTTTGGATGATTTGATGGAACTTAACTTGGATCAGGACTGTATTACGGCATCACCATATTTGGCAAATCAGTTGTCAACTGTCAGAAAATCCATAAAGGAGGCTTTGGACTATGATATAGCGCAAGGTTATGATAATGAAGAAAACGCTTTAGACCTTGGTGTGAGATACGGATTTTCGGGTAATGATTATTCTTCTTATAGTGATGCTCAACAGAAAGTTGAAAAATGCAAGTCTGCTATGTCCGGGAGTGTTACGACTATCCGTTCTGCTTTTTCTTCTTTGCCTCAGATTAAGAATTACTCCAAGTTGTATGCCTCATTAAAGTCTTTTGCTTCAAGTCGCATGAATGAAGATATTAAGTCCAAAATGGATTATAAGAAATTCATTGATGTGTACGAGATTGTCTGTAAGTCGTTCAATGAAGCTCCATTGTCCTTGGCTTTCTCCAATTATGCAAATGGCGAAATCGTTCAACGCTTGAACGATGACAGGATGCAATTACGCGATGGTGTTGGGTATATGGTTCGTGTTTACACAATTGCTCCGTCAAGCATTCAGGTAAAACAGAACTTGGAAGGTATGTTAGCGGCATTGGCAGTCCAGGCTGAACAAAATAACAGTAGTGCTGATAGAACTGCTGTTGATAATGCAGTAAGAAATACAGGCAATGCCTTTAAGTCTGCAGTTGAAGATGCTCGTGTTCAAGCTACTCTTTCTGTTATTGTCGACAAGGTTAATAGTGGCTCTATGTCGAAAGACAAAGCTTTAAAAGAGGTTTATGAACTTTATGAGAAGAATCCAAATAATGACCGTATTTGTCAAAATTTGGTTACTTTGTGCGATATGTGCATCATGGAGTATGTAATTGCTGATAAATGGGGAGTCTCTTCTGTAAAGTCAATTCTTGATTCACTTAACAATAATAAGAGTGCTGCATTTAATAGACACAAGGATAAATTGGCTCAGTCATATTCCAATATTTGGAACCAACTCGATATAGATAACCGTATGCTTCTAATGGGACGAAGCGTTCCAGGAAAATCTCTTAATGAAAAAGGTTGGGCACTTAAAGCCGGACTGGATTATTATAAAAAACTAGGCGATGTACGCAGCTCTAGTTCTAGTAGACTTAGCGGGCTTGCTGGTCTTGGTCTTTTTGATGATCTTGATCTCCCATTCTAACGTAATAAAAGTGTAAGTATGAAGAATCCATATAAAGTATTAGGGTTAAAGCAAGATGCTAGTAACTCAGACATTGTTAAATCGCAAATTAAAGCTCTGAAGTCGAAAAAATATACGATGAAAGAGATAACCGAAGCACAGGCGACCCTCAGAAAGCCAGCCCAGCGATTGGCCGCAGACTTTACTTTCCCGATTTTGGATGAAGAGAAAGTAATTCCGTTAGCGTCTTCTGTTAAAAGTGAAGAGGTTAATTTAGAAGCGTTGGATTTGAATAAGTATAACTCGTTAAAATAGAATCCTATGAGTGTAAGAAGTGAAATAGCTAATAAAGTTTCTGAACTATCAAGAGAGAATCTTACATTAAGAAATCAACTTGAAGAGTTTGAAAAAAGTCAAGATAAGAGAATTGACGAGATTTTCTGTGAGTTTTTGACTGTCCTGGACACGTTCGAAAGAGCAGAACAAACTATTAAAGAGCGTGAATTGGACAAGGATGAGACTACAAAGAAAGCTATCAATAGACTTCTTAATGCAAAGAAAAAAGCATTGGGAGTTTTGGAGAAATTTAATGTGCAGAAAATTGAATTCGAGAATAATAAATCCATTGAGGAACTATGTGAAGTAGCAGATACTGAACCGGATCCTGGTAGAGAGACTGGTGATATAGTATCTATAGAAAAGCAAGGCTATACAAGACAGGGACATTTGATTCGTCCTGCTGAAGTTATTATTGTAAAAAATTAGAAATCGTTATTATGTTCCTATTCAAGAAAAACGACAACATCGGAAAGTATGTAGTTGTCTTCCCGCATAAGGAAGGCAGCTATGCTCAGACATATCGTGTTAAGGATGAAAATGGAAAAGTAAAGTTCCTGAAATTGATTTTCATGGAGGAACTTGAAGTGTATCAGTATGACAAGGATGGGCAAGTTATCGAGGTTGAGTTAGCCAGTAGTCTAAATCACATGAATTTATGTTCATTTGTTGACTCTGGAAAGCTTGAAAGGGACGGTCATCAATTGTTGTATGTTGTCACCGAGTATGTCAAGGGAGAGAATCTTAATGACAGATTGTATAGAGGTGGAACCCTTAGCCCGATGGAGATCCGACAGGTTATGTCTGCACTCCTCTCTGCCATCAACTTTATCCACACTCTTGAACGTCCGGTGATTCATAATGAAATAACCGTTGAGAACATAATGCTTGATACTGTGGGTAATCTAAATAACCTTAAGCTCATAGATTTTGGTGCAGCAAGATATGCCGATTTAAAGCCTGATACAAAATCTTGGCATGGTCAGAACTTATATTATGTAGCCTCAGAACGCTTCTTTGGTGATGGTAGTGTTCGTTCTGATTTGTTCTCTGCAGGAGTTGTACTTTACAAGCTTATTTTCGGAATTATGCCTTGGGAAACAAATCTTGCAGGATTAACCTTGCAAGAACAGGTTCAGGCTATAGTGGAAAAACGAAATGGGCCTTTATCATTACCAAATATACAAATAATGGAGATGGATAATGATCTGTTGAAAGTTATGGTCAAGGCATTAGCTCCAGATCCAAACCAACGTTTTGCATCTGCCAAGGAGTTCTTGGATGCAATAGAACGTAAGATTGAAATCGATGCCCCGCCTATTTCTATGACTCGTGTAAATCAGACAGAAGAGAAAAGCAAGATTCAACCAAAGCATGGTAATGGGTTCGCTGATGTTGCTGGTATGAATGAGATAAAATCTATCATGCAGAAGAAGATTATAAACATCTTGAAAGACCCACAGAAAGCGGAACGCTTCAAGATACAAATTCCAAATGGAATGCTGCTTTATGGCCCTCCTGGATGCGGAAAATCTTTTATTGCTGAGAAATTTGCTGAAGAAGCAGGCTACAATTATGTGTTTGTCAAGTCATCTGACCTTGCAAGCATATACGTACATGGTTCACAGGAAAAGATAGGTGCTTTATTTGATGAAGCAAGGAAAAATGCGCCCACGATACTGAATTTTGACGAATTTGAAGCCTTGGTTCCAAATCGTAGTAAAATCAATAATTCAAGTGAATCAGGAGAGGTGAATGAATTCCTTTCGCAAATGAACAATTGTGGCAAAGACCGTATATTTGTGATTGCCAGTTCAAATCGTCCAGATTTGATAGATCCGGCAATTCTTCGTAAAGGACGTATGGATAAAGTTATCTTTATTCCTGTTCCAGATAAAGAAGCCAGACAGGGAATCTTTAAAATCCACATGAAGGATCGACCAGCATCAGACGATATTGACTATGCTCGTCTTGCAGATATGACAGAAAACTTCGTGGCTTCTGATATAGCATATATAGTCAACGATGCTGCGACCAGAGCTTTTGAGGATGATGTGGATATTACTCAGTCTCTTCTCGAAGAGGTTATCAAAGAGAATAATCCATCAGTCAGTTCAAGTGATTTGCAATCTTATGAACAGATGAGAAAGAAGATGGAGTCTTCTGGTGTTGAGCCAGAGCGTCGCCGAATCGGATTTGTTCAGTAGTATAAGTCTCGTATAAAAATAATAGATGTATTATGAGTAAACTGGTTAAAATCGCTATAGAATGTCCTAAGTGCTCTCATCAGTACTCGGGTGATTTCTTTAGGACTATATGGGGAGAGAATGAGGCGAACCGCAGTATGGTAATGGAAGACAGAATCAATATTGCGAAATGCCCATCATGTGGCCACCAATTCCATTTGCCTTTGGCAATGATGTATGTAGATGTGCAGAAAGGTTTTGCTGTATGGTGGGAACCTAACCATGATCCAGGTATTGATTCTGACTCTGCTTCTTATGCAAAAATGTTTGGTGTAAACAGTTATTATGCAAAAGCTCCTAGAATATCTGATTGGGAAGAGTTTAAACGTGTCGTTAAAGAGTATGACGATGGAATTAGAGTTGGCAGTCCGATAGAGAAGATGGACTTCAAAGCATTAAAAGGAACGATGAATCAATCAAAGAAAAGCGGATGTGCTGGAATCTTGCTTGCATTGATTATAGTATCTGGAGCTCTTGTTTTATTGTAAAATCATTAATAGAATAAAAAGTTGTTAGACACTTTAAGTTTTAATCAAAAGAAGGCTCTTGCTCATGTTGGACTGAGTATATTGAGTATTTCATATGGTGGAAGAATCAAAACCAATGAGCCTGATGTATTCGCTTTGTTTGTGGATTTTTTCTATGTTGACTCACAAGAAGAAATTCTTCCAATCCTTCAAGACATAATAGCAATGAGTCAAGAGGAGGCAACGGAGATAGCTAAACAGTTGAGTAATCGCGAGAAGGATGAGTTCCGTACTTATATGGTAGATGCAGCAGGTGGGGATAGTAGAAGACTCCTTGCCCTGGCTACTTTCATGCAAAATATTGGATTTAATTCAAGCTATTTTGATTAGTAAAGATATGATGAGACTGATTTCAAACGGTGAACCGTATGTCTATACTCACCGCTGCACGGGGAGTGAGAATAGAGGCGATATAATGACAATGGAGGGCGTACATCGCTTCCTAGTTGAAACTCTATATGAGAGTTTTCTTCATTGCGGCTCCAAAATAAAAAAAGTTGAGGATTCTTGGAAATATCGTAGTGTAGAAAAGACAGGAATCTTTCAAGGGTTGTTCTCTTCGCTTAAACAACAACCTGATCTGTTTTATAGAATGGATGGTGACTCTCATGACACATGGTTTTACGTTATGCCCAGCAGGGATGACATATCTCTAATTGATATGAAATTTCTTGGAAAATCCGTGGAAAAACGTGGGATTCTACCAGTTTTGGTTGTAGGTGATTTGTGGTGTTTTGACACCAATGGCCAAAAGAATATCTGTGGCGCTGCGTATGCAGCAAAGTTTGAGACAATCTCATTGCTAAGGGACAAAAACAATCCATTACCGCAAGTTCTATCTCAAAAACAACTCATAGAGAAAGTCGCTTTATGTTGGCAAAACCTTGATGGTGATATTATTGAAACATACCTTGACAAAGATTTTCATTATACATCTGATGCTGTTTTCTATGAAATGTCGAGCAGACGTGAATATATGAACTATTTACGTGGCAAGTTCGAAAGATTGAAAGATGGTTCCAATCCAATTGGTGTCCAGATTGGACGGATGGATGGTACAAATGATTTTGCACTACTTTTGCATCAAAGTGCCTATAATCAATCTTTGTTAGTTACCATTAAGGTTAATGAGGGACGTATTACATCAATGAGGATGAGTGAATACGAGGTGTAATTATTATAGGATAGGATTTATAATGAATATAAAACTTCTTTATTTGTTGTTGTCGGCATTACTTTTACTATGCCTTGCCCCGATGCCTTATGGTTATTATCAATTGGTGAGATTTATCTCAATGGTATTATTTGCGCTTTTTGCGTATAACTATTGGATAAAGGAGATTAAACCATTGGCGATAACCTTTGGCGCATTGGCACTGTTGTTTCAGCCTTTTGTTAAAGTCGCTCTTGGCAGGGCGATGTGGAATGTCACAGATGTTGTTGTTGCACTTGGACTGATTGGGTTATACCTATATGAGAATAATAAGGCTGGCAACTAAAGGCTGTTTAAAGATAGCCCTGGTATCTATTCCCCTTTTTCGTAAGTTGCAGGTTCTTTGCCTGTGAGTATGTCAACAAAAACTTTAACCCTTGCAAAATATTCGCGGACATATGTCATAAGTGCCATTTTTGATGTGGGGTCAGCGGCATTGTAGCCCTGAATGCCATGTACTTCATGGCCAAGATGTTCAGTAAGGTAAATCGCTCTTTCGTTATGGAATCTTTATGATATAACCACAAAGCTGTCAAGATAACCACATAAATAATTCTCTTCATATTGCTTCCTAATTTAAGTTGATGATGGCATATATTAGTTCGATGTAAACAAGAATGGGTATTACAACACAGATAATGACGGAACTGACGACATAGTTCCAGCCAATCTTCTTGAACCATAGTAGAAAATCTACGGATTTTTTGAATGCCCAGTCGCATCGATTTCTGAAGCTCATTTTGTCTTTCCAGATAAAGATAATCCATGCTGACATGAACATAGGTGTTAGAAATGGCATTCTTGTGATGTAGTCAAGCATTAACGTCCATGACAATGGGATGACAAGATAATATACAATAATATTAACTTCATTATATGTCGCTCCAGTCATTCTGGCTATAAGATGTTCTGCTCCTGCTACTATTGCAAAGATTGGCAGTGCTATTGCCATTGCAATCTTTCCAAACAGAGAGCGTGAATCCCAATATGCTCTTAGTTTACTCATCTTTAGATAATTGTTCTATTATTTCAGTCGCATTCTTCATATATTTTTCTTGCACAGGATGGCTTTCAAGTCCTTTTTCCATTGATTTCTTGAATATGCTGTCATTTTCCAACGGGTTTACTACTCTTTTGAGCTTGATAGTACCTATAATCAAGTCGCCAAGTTCTTGTGCTTCTTCCCAATCCTGGACATAGAAGTTCTCATTGAAGTAAATGACTATGTGAGAATCCTGGAGATAGGTGACAAACTGTTTCTGAATAATGGTGTCATTATCCACGTAATTTGCAAAGTATAGGATACTCGTTGGATAACCTCCGACCTCTACACTATCTATTTCATGTATAAGTTCCATGTCATCGCCACTTATAGCCCTTGCAGTCTTGGCCATTTCTTTTGCTTCGTCAATGTTCTTCCATTTGAAGGGCATGAAAGTTTTAACAAAGTGGAACCATACAACACTGCCATTAGGGTTGAATATCTCTACCACATTCTGTAAGGAGTCCAATCCTTTCCATCCTGATGAGTCGCACACCCAACCTTTGGGGAGGTTAATGGAAAACAGTTCGTTCTCATAAGCCATGGGGAAAGGGTCGTCTTTTATTGAACGACTTGGTGTTGGCTTACTGCAAGACACCATTCCGGCTATTGTTATCCCAAGTAATACTATTCCTAAAGCTCTCATGATGTTTGCACTTTGAAAACTTGACAATTATTGACCTCTAATCTTTCTTTTATGCCGGTGACAATACGTTTGAGGAATTCATCTTCAACTGTAATGGAGTCAAGGATGCTTTTAGCTGTGTCTATTTCGCCAATTTCCCGGTAGAACTCAGCTTTCATCACACTATCTGTGATCAGATTGTTTATCAACCACAGGCCGTTTTCATGGAAAAGGGTCTTGTCTTCTTCGCTGCTGACTTTCTTTTCATCTGTCCTATAGTAATAGTCATTATACGCGTGATGAAGCATCATGCGCACATTGATTTCCTCTTTCTCGTTCAAGAAACCCTCCTCTGATAATTGTGTGAATGCTTCTTTCATTTCAGGGTAGGTTAGGAGGCCTTTCTCAAATGAATAGCCATCCTTGGCATACTTCACCTCTTGTCTTCCCGTAATGTAGTATTTTCCACAATGGGGACATTTCTGGACATACGAGATTTCTGGCAGCATGGGAGCAATTTGTTTGTTATCTGACCACAACTCAGTTCCAAAGGTATTGCCTGAGATGAGTGACATGATTTGTTTCTCAGTGCCACAGAATGGGCAGATGAGAATTCGCGGATTACCTGGCATCATAATTGTACTCTTTTTAATTGTTTATAATTGAACTAATTTTGCAATAGTCTTATTGTGTTATCTTAATCACATTTTTTGCATTATCAATCTCGATTTTCCCAAGTCGTGCCAAAACGCTTTGGCCAAGTAGTAGGGGAGCCTTTTGGTTTCTTACAACAGAAGCGCGGATATTATTCAGATCCAAACCGCCAAAATTGACATTCTTGATGTTGATGACTGTTCCTACATTGACATCGCCATTCGCATCCATATACCTTTGGTTGCCGATGACATCGTTCTTTGATAGATAGCCGTTTTTCATCATGAAAGTGGCTTCCACCATTGAAAGAGTCACATCGCTTGCCCCTGTGTCAAAGACAAAGTGCAGTGGAAGACCGTTTATGTGGCATTTCACCTTGCAGATACCGTCTTCCTTGGTAAAAGGGATCTCTGTAATAATCAGTTCTTTATTTGTTACATGATTGCTTTGTTCCCTGTAGGTTGATACTTTCGCAGACTTATACTTTGAGACAAGTGCCTTGAATTCTTCTGTATCACGTAGGAAGTCCATGTCAAAATCCCGTTCGACATGAGCAAACCGGTTGTACCCAAGTTCAAACGATTTCTCCAGACAACGTAAAGCGTTTGTCTTATCCTGCATTCGTGAGTAGAGACAAGCAGCATCATAGTAACTTCCGGCATCTGTTGAATCTCTTGCTATGATGCTATCGATAGCTGCTATTGCCTTGTCATAATCACCCATCCCTTGGTATGCGTAATGAATACAGTCGTATTTTTCAGGAGAGTTCTCTATTTCAATTACTTTTGTAAAATCAGCTTCAGCTAATTCTTTCTTGCCTTGTTTCATATAGACGTCTCCTCTGCTTACGTATGCATAAGAATATTCAGGGTCTAAGACTATAGACATTGAAAGGTCTTCTATTGCTCCTTCCATATCTCCAGCCAGTTCCTTAAACCATCCCCGTCGATAGTAGCCGAAACCATATTCAGGCTGTGCTTCCAGTACGTTGTCCCATTCGGCAATTGCAGATTTCACATCGCCCATCTCGTAATATATGTTGGCTTTTCGTGCTTTATATGAGAGGTCTGTGCTGTCCAGGTTTAGAGCTTGATTGATACTATTAAGAGCATCCTCATAGTCACCAAGTTCATAATGGCATTCAGAAATCCTTTGGTGTATAACTGGCGAAACGTCTTTACTGTTCGCTGTTTCATAGTACTCTATGGCTTTCGTATATTGTTTGCTCTGTTCGTACATCGTTCCTATGATATACGGCCATGTGGCTTCATTCGGCGACTTTGCCGATTGAACTTTGATTTTGGAAACCAACATTGTAAATGCCGGTTCTTTAAGCGTGTTTGCCAGATAGAGCGCTTTCCTGTCCCAATCAAGGCTTAGTGCCTTCACAATATCATCCGTAGCTTCTGCCCATTTTTCTTTGCCAATATATGATTCAGCCCTGAAGGAATAGCCAGATGAGTAGTCGCTTGCCAGTTTGGTTACATAGTCAAATTGTTTAATGGCATCGCCCCATCTTTTCTGAGCATTTGCATTACGTCCTATACCCATGTAGCCCATTGTCTCACCTGGCTTTAATTCTATCATCTTTTGATAGTCTGCATCGGCAAGATCATATCGTTCCTGTTCATAATAAATCTGAGCACGTTTTTCGTATAAGCTGTTCTCGTCTGGCTTTATCTTGATAGCTGTGGTAAGGTCAGCTATGGCCTTAACTGTATCTTCGAGATTCAGATATACATCTGCTCGTGTAGAGTAAGCAAAGATGACATATTCAGCATCCTTCTTGGGAAGTAACTTGATTGCCATATCAGCAGCAGTCAAAGCTCGTCCATATTCTTCTCCGTGCGCTCTTAACATGGCAATCCATGAATAAGAATACCCGTTCTTAGGATTCTCCTGTATATCTTTGTTGAAGAATTCAAGAGCTTCCTCCGTCTTCTCATTCTGAACCGATTCAACACCTCTCATGTAGTTGTATGATGTCGGGCGGTTGTTCTTCTTATCTTGCGCATTTGCGCTTAGAGCCACCGATAACAGTAGCAAGGCCAATAGTTTCTTCATGTGAGATTCCTTTTTATTTGTGAATACTAAGATTATGTAGTCGTTGCCTAATACATTTTTAGTCCGAGAACGTCCCAGAAGTCAGAAGGCAAAGCTACATTTTCCAATGGAACACATTCCTTGAATAGAGGGGCTATCTGACTGACAGAATAACCAGCGACTCCACAACCAACTCTCGTAACCAGAAAACGTAATTCAGGATGTTCAGCTGCAAATGATGTGAATCTTCTGATGGCCTCACTCATTTCTGCAATGCCCTCCATTGTCGGGATAGCGTAACTTTTCCCTTGTAATCCTTCACCTTGTCCCCAAATGGCTCCGAATTTGCGCATTGCATAGGCAGCAGCTCCTCCTCCGTGGTAGCCGCTTGCGTTGCTGCCAAATACGAATATCTCATTTTCTTCAAGATGGTCAATACGATCACTTGATACTCTTGGCCCATAATACTCCTTTGCATATTGACGCTTTCTTTCAAGTATTTCCTCTCTTGACATTTCCCTTTCTTCCTCGTACATCCTGTTCATTTTTTCATAGTAAGCACGTCTGGATGACCGTTCACGTCCCCAAGTACTGCCAGCTCCAAGATTGTTGTGGCTGAATTCGACGACATTTTCAATGGAAAGCAAATCTGTCACTTCTTTCACGTTATGTGCTGAACCCATATATGCAAAAGACCAGCCTTCTGACTTCAGTTGTTCTATCAGCCGACGTAATCCGGCTGCATCCCATTCTCTGGATGCGTTTTCCAAACCGTCCGTTAAAACCGTAACAACAGCTGTTGCGTCTTTGTCATCTTTTATTCGGTCGTGAAGGTGTGTCAATGACTGTCCCATAGCATCGTATAACGGAGTACATCCATTGGGCATGTAGTCCTTGAAGTCTTTCACTTCAGAGATTGGCTGGTTGTCAATCATTGTGCGTACATCAGGTCTATTTGAGCCTGAGTCAAAAGTGACAAGAGTCAATGTGTGCTCCTGTGTTGTCTCAAACTCTTCCTGGGCACTACGAATTGTACTTATTGTTTCATTGATACCTGAAAGTGTGGCTTCTCGGAGGTGACTCATAGAACCACTCTCGTCAACTATAATCAAATTATAGATTTTTGCTTTACCGTTGTTCATTTTGGCATCTTTTGTATTTTGCGTATTTTCACTATGTTCTGATTCTTCCTCTTTGGTTGGCTGAGGGGATTCAGTAGTGGCCTGTGGCGTTTCACTATTCTCCTCTGTGACCGTTTTGTGGTTGCTATCCTTGTTGAACAGCTTCCAGAATTTATTTATCTTCTTCATGTCTTTCTGTTTTTATTTGTTTCCAAACTTGTTCTCGAACTCTGATATAATGCTTTGAAACTCCTCTGGGAGATAGTTCATGGCAGAATTTCTCAAATCAGCAGGAACCCCAAAGTATGCTTCAGCAATGCTTCCTGTTATGCAGCCGATAGTATCGCTATCACCTCCTATGGAAATTGCATTTCTTATTGAATCCTCATAGTCTTCTCCATCGAGAAATGCAACAATGGCTTGTGGAACGCTGTCTTGACATGTTCCTCCCCATGTGTAGGTCGGCCTAATTTGTTCACATGTAAACTGAAGGTCGTATTCAAAGCGTTTTTCTATCTCTGAACGTATCTCGTTTTTGTCGCATCCATGCCTTGCCATCATTATGGCTAATGCAGTGGCCTGTGCGCCTTTAATTCCTTCTGGATGGTTATGCGTACATTCCGCGCTCTCCTTTGCTTTGGCAAGAATTTCTTCAATGGTGTCGAACGCCCATCCGACAGGCCCTACTCGCATGGCTGACCCGTTTCCGCAACTATTGTACGGTCGATAATCCTGTTGCCTGATGGAGCGGACGAGCCAAAGTTTGAATCCCCCTCCATATCCACCCATCGGCCATGGGTATTTCTCTCCATACTTACTATAATAATGTGCAACCTCGCCACCATGAAGAAGCCAGTCCGCTGTTGCAAAAGTCAGAATGCTGTCGTCAGTATAACTTCCATTTGGGTTGAAGAACTCAAATTGTTTTGTTTTGATGTTGTTGGGAGTGAACTCATATACACTTCCAACTATATCTCCAATAATGCTGCCAATCATATTTGTCCGTATTTAAGTTGTTAATCAATGTTCCAATAGGCATCTGGGTCGCCATCGAAAGCATCGTCAATTACATCGTCGCTATACCCAGCAACATCCTGTGCATAGGTTCCTGCGTACTTTCCATAATGTGTTCCATATTCCTCTTCGTAGGAATCATCCTGGAGCACTTCATAATCTTCATACTCGTCCATAATGAATTTGTTTTTAAAGGTTATCCTAACATGTTTTAAAGTAATAGCCTGTAAGAAGCGGTTACAGCATTATATCCGAAACCGTTTACATATTCTGTTCCTGCCAGCATCCTTACGTGTTCACCATTGATCTTATAGAACCTTTCTCCTTCGATGATTTTGACGTAAAGTGTTTGCGATACAATGGAGTTGTCACATATCCGCTGTACGGAAACGTCTGCAATATTGTGCCATTCGGGGATGGCCTTTTCGTTATTCTCATTCATATCTTCTTTATTTAGTTGATACTATATTATTTATTTCTCATTGTGTATTATTGACGCTTTGGAAAATTGAGACCATTAAAACCTCCCAGTTTGGGAGGCTAATGTTGTTCAAGACGATTAGAATTCCAGTCTCATCCCAATTTTCTTGGCATCCTTATATGCTTCTTCGTCAAAGGTGTATAACTTTGGAGAGCGATATGGGTTACCTGTGACTTTCTTTCCCGTTTCTTTGATATATCCGAGCTTCAGCATCTTCTTGGGGAAATTCCTTCTGTCTCGAATTGTATTGTCTTCTTCTGGTGGATTAAGAATAGCAATATATATGTTCTGCAGCTGCGGCATCGTGAATTCCTTGTCAAGTAGATTGAATCCGATGGGTTCAAAGTGTATTCTTTCGCGTAGTCTTTCTACTGCATCTTGTATTATCTGGGCATGATCAAATGCAAGTTTCAGTTCAGATAATTCATTAACGGAAAACCACTTGGCTTCAGCAGCATCATCACCGCCTTTGATTACATACTTATCTCTTTTAACCAGTGCATAATATGCTACAGTTACCACAAACTCGCGTGGGTCTCTTCCTCGTGCCGAATACGTTTTAAGTTGTTCAATGAACTCAGGCTTTATGCCTTTGTCATTATTAAAGAGCTTCATTGATGATTCCTCAAATAGTTCCCGATGAACACACTCATCGGTTGGCTCGTCTTTCTGAATGAAGCCGCCAGGTAATGCCCAATAGCCCTCGAAGGCTGGAACTTCACCTGGTTTTGCTTTGCCTCGTTTGATTAAGAGAACTTGCAAAGAACCATCTTCTTTGTCGAAACCGAAAACTACAGCGTCGGTTGTCAATGCCGGATGCCAGTACTTGGACTCCCATTTGCCTGTTTTTTCATTATATTCCATACTCTTAATGCTTCTTTGTGTATTATTTACGCTGCAAATTTACAAAACGATTTTATTCCTACCAAACATTATTGCGTAAAAATTACGCATTAGTCTAAAATTTCAGGAGAATTAACATTTACAATGTATTTTACGGGTATAAAACCTTTGATTAAGACTTCTGCTTGTCTTTGCCAATAGTCGTTGTCTTCAGGTTTTGATACTTCCTTTTGAGTAGCACTGAGATTAACCTTTTTAAGGTCATCGAAATCTGCCCCATATTTCATACCTGGTTGCGTAGCTTCCATGTCGGTATATAGGGTAGCTTCAAAAAGTGCTACGTCAAGATCAATCTTTAGCAATACCAGTTCAGCGCCTTCGGCTTGTCTTTCTTTTATTTTAGGCAATCGGGAACAAAAGCTGGTTCTAACATAATCTTCCAATCCTAATTTTGCATCAATGTCTCGTGTGAGAGCCATATCCTCCCTAACGGGCATGGCAATACTCTCATCAAACGCTCGCTTATATGAGAATAAGCCACCATATTTGATGATTGATTGAATCTTCTGCTTTTCTGTGAAGTGATATAGATACTGAATACCATTCGCTTGCAGATATTTCCTTATTTCGTCTTTGTCTGATTTGTATGCAGGTGAGAAGTTGTCTTTCTGCAAATAGGAGATAGGTTCATTGCTCTCCAATGCTATTTTCTGTTCGTTCTTGAAATATGTTCTTAGGAATAGAACAAATTCTGAAACTTCTTTTTGCGGAAGACTATATTTCCCTTCCTTGTATTTTTTATGTATAGCCATCGCAAGCTCATCGTTCATACGGAAACCGTCTTCAGATGCCTTCTCTGGTGTGCAATGTTGGAATATTCCTTTTAGGTGAAACACTCTATCCGCTTCTCTTTTAAAAATAGAGTTCCTGCCAACTATTTTGTGAATGTATGCCATAAAGTGAGCAGAAGTGTAATCTGCATAGCTCATCTTATTTGCATCCGTATTTTCGATATTTGAAACAAGCAGTTCTCCATAGTGTTCCATGAGGTACCCTCTTAACTTATATGCCCGAAGCTTATGTTGGACATTGATGGGTAAACTCGTGTCGTCATATTTTTCATCTTTATGTGTTTCTTTATCCGTCCAATAAATCATTCTGGATAGGAGCAGATAGAGCGTTTCCAGAAAAACATTCTGAAGTTTCTGGCTTTTTTCATGCAGCTGGTTTTGTCCCTTTTGTCCTAATGCATCTAATATATTGTGGAGAATGTTGACATAGCCGAATATGGCTTCCTTGTTGTGCCAATATATATTAGGCGATGAGAATATATGACTTAATTCTTGCTGAGCAAATGATAATGCGACATTCAATTTGTTAGCTCTGAAATACTTTTGGAATATTTCACTTGCAATATAAGGGTGGAATACTTTGATATATTTGTTGGCAAATTCGTTGCATCTTTCATCTTGTACATCGTAGGGATAGAAAGAATTGGCAGCCTCAGTCGTGAATTCGTCCAACAGTCTTCTGTCATTTATCTGGTGACTATGGTTTACATAATGGATAGCGTCTTTGTGATCATCCATTATGCGGTAGAATCTTTCCTTGATGGTTTCAAGAAGAAAGTCTGTTTCCGCATCATTCAAACCTGTTGCGTTCAATTGCATCTGATAGGTGACAATTAAATCATATAGGTTTTCCCTGTTTGTGTTTTTATGTAGGTATTTGGGCAGCCCGATAACTTTTGGTATAAAATGGTCGAGATAATCAATCTCTTCAACAGTCATACCGTTTGTCCATTGGGGCTTGGGATTCCATGTGAGGACATGATTAAGGTCGAAATCGTAAGAAAACTCATTCTCATTCCTGTTACTGTTTTCATATTCCTTTCTAAATATGTCATATCTGTTCTTTATAAGCTCCAGATTCATCCTTATGCCAAGAGTTGACTTTCCATCGGTTTCAACTAACATTTTGTAGTTAAGAATGTGATTTGTCAACTCACGATCATTGTGGTCTGTTAGGTATTGTAACAAACCAGGAACTTTACAAATGATACGATACAGTTTTGTATATTGCTCTTCATTCAGACAATATGACCACAGAAAGTTCTCCATGCAAGTCTGTCAAGGTAATGGGTGGTAATTCATGCTCATGTATCTTCCCACAAGGAGCTGCTGGAACACCTGTTTTGTAATGGTGTAGTCCATATGTTCGAGAGGTTCAATGATAACGTCGCTCATTTTAGCGATGGCATCGACCTCAGATTCTCCTGTCAATCTGAAAGCGATGAAATAGAGTACGCTCATGTCGTTTAACAACTCAAAGATATAGGAGAATTCAAGTTCCTCCTTATATTTCTTGTCGGTTTCTGCTTGGGTTGCCAATTTCTCATATCGAGCAGTGCTGAGAGACCCAACTTGTTCGTATGGGTTGTTTGCCATCCATCCTTCCAGATAGGGCATAACTTCTCTAAGAGCTGTTTCCCCATAGAATCGAATCACATATTTTGCAGCTTCTTGGAAGTCATCAAATTCTGGCATTTCGTCATTGGCAAATGCCTGATAGACAAAACGTGTGCTGTATGCGCGATACATCATGTTGAGCACTATCTTATGTGGGTAAACCTGGGAGGGGTATTTGTTTCTCCAGTTACCTAAGTTTCTCAGTGCCTCATTGAGAGCTGGTCTTAATTCTATCATTTTTTTTGCTTGTAAAGTTAATTGTTCTTTTGTTTGCTTCCAAAGGATTTCCTAATCTTCTTCCATTGTTGTTGAAAATGAAATCAGAGCACCCTTTATCCGGCTGTTTACAACATTAAATTTCTCCTATTTATATAACGTAAAAATCAGCCAAATATTGCCCCTAACAAGCCGAATATGGCGGCAAGCAGGAGAATGTTCAAAATATACCCAGCAATACTGTATAGGCATCCCTTTGCTTCGTCTTTCACGCTTGACTTAGAATCATTACTGCTGTCATCGCTTTGCCCATACCCCAATTCTTTCAAGTTTTCTTCCAATCCCTTATATACCATTCCGGCAGGAGAAATAAGAGTGTTTTCTGTGTACTTTATGCTATGATACGTGGACACCTCTGGCAAGTAGTTCATCCATAAGGCGGTTATAACCTTGAACACACGAATTATTGCCTCGTTCTGTGATTGGGTCATTTGCTGGTCATCAGAAGCAGTCCTTTTCTGAAGATCAGCGATTTCTTTTGACTTGTTGATGATCCAATCACCAAACTCAAAATAGTTCATGTTGCGGCAGAATGGTTGTGATGCGAATTTGTTCATCTTACTTTCTACGGCCATGAGCTGGAAAAAGCCTATCCAACCAGGAACATAAAAAGAGTGATGGAATCCGACAACTGGAGTCTTTTGGGAAAGCTCGTTTATGGCAATGATAATGTCATTGAGCTTATCTTTCATTTCCCTCTCAGGGAACATGTCTAAGATGTTGTTGACGCTGTTCATATTTATAATAATTTGGTGTGGTTTCTTGGAAAGTGTGCAGCCTTGCGGACAAGGCCGCACACGACAAATAAACAATATTAATGGATGAAGTATAACTTCAGGCCATCCTACTTATAGCATATCTTGCAGGGGCGACGTCCCATTTCTTTCGCTTTCGATAGTGTGACAGTTATTACATGTCCTTCCTCAACACATCTTTTAAGTGCCCTGCAAGATTTCTTCATGTGATACGCATAGGCACTATTGCCTTTGCTGATATACACGTTCTCACTGTTGCTACTCGAAACATGAGGTGTCAAGTATAGCAATGCTGCGAGCAAAATGGTTTTCATACGACACGGGCTTTTTGCAATGTCACTCTGTTAAATGCATTGGCGAACTGTACGATTCTTACTTTCTGAGCACCTTTTATTGCAGCCTCATAGTCACATTCACTGTCAACCATTTTGCTTACCACGACGAATAGTTCAAGGCTCATAAGGAGAACGAAGAATACTACGTAAAACGCACCGGCCAGCTTTCTTGTCGTGATGATTTCGCACATTGCCTCCAATTCTTCCAGGAAACCAACGCTTTCCTTACATTCACGTCTAACGTCCTCTTCTACGTTCTGCTTCTTCTCCGTCCACTTTTGCTCTTGTTCACGCAACTTGTCAACTGTTTTGCTGTTGGACTCCAGAAGTGCCTGTTTGGGGTTCGCTACCTGATTGGTCGTTACTGAAGGATTGTTTACAGTCTTTATTTGTCCGTCAGGCATTACCAGCTTAGATGTACTGTTGGTGACTGACTTCTGGATTACGAATGGATTGGCATTGATGTCCGCTTGTAAGGCGGCGTTTATGCGGTCTATTGAATCGATTTCAAGGTGCAAGGCAGCCAGCTTTTCATCAATGATGCGTACTCTTTGATTGGTCAGGTCAGCTACTTGTACTTCGATGGTATTTGCCATCTGCTTGTCGATGTCCTTGCCAAACATCGTCTGGTCGAATATGGTCGATCCGACGATGGCCATGATGAAAGCAATGATTGCCCTGAAAGCCAGCATTGAAAATGTCTTTTCACTTGTTAATATGATTTGACGCTCAATCATGATGACAATCGTGATGAAGAACAGAGACACAAATCCACAGGCCCAAGTGGGTAGCCCGATGTACCTTTGAGCAAAACAGAATCCTGTAACTCCCCAGATGAGGATGAGAATCAGTAATGCAGAAGTGTATTTGCTTAACTTGCATTTGCTGGCTTCTGAACATTGTGACAGTACGCTTGAACTCCACCCTGTCAACTTGCAACCGAATTTAATCCACCAGTTCATAATATCTTTTTTTATTGGTTTGACTTTGTTGATACTTCACACTATTATGCCGTTGCTCTTTGCTGTGAAAGAGGCTGAGCATTATTAGTTTGTGGCATTGCTTTTCTTTGAGGCGAAGTCATGGCGATGGTAGCGACACCTCTCAGGAAACCACAGTTGTATGACTGAAGGGGTACTGAAGCCTGGTCATCAGCCTTGAACTCTCTTTCGAGCTGTTCCAATTCCTGCTTGTGGGTGGTAATGATAGCCATTTGATTCTCCAGTTCTGTAACAGTTGAGATCAAGCCGGCAGCATTGCAGGTGTCCATACGTGTTTCAATGTCCCTCTTCATCACATCGTAATTCAGATTGATTTCGCGGAATACCATCAGGATCTTGTTCTTGATGATGTTCATGTTCATGTCTCTGAAGGCTAAGTCGCTCTTGACCATGGAATCATTGAATCCTTTCTCTTCATAGTTCTTGTGGAGATATCCATAAATGATATCAATTGGCCAACCGGTAGCATAGGAAACAGTCAGCGGCTTGTTTTCAGGTGATTCAGGCTCAGGAGTCGTCATCACACTGTTGATCTCTTCTTCCGATTGGTCAGCTGGGTTTAAAACTGGCAGCATCGAGATGGCTGCGTTTTCACTCTCATTCTTTCTGTTCAAAAAACTAAAAAGTCCCATAATTGAATATTGTTTATTTGTTAATACTTTCATCACGCTCAATGTGTAATTACGACGCAAAGGTAAGGTTTTGTTTTTAACCGGCAAAATTATTTGCGTAAAAAATACACAATGAACAAAAGATTTAACGTCTCTTAACAGAAAGGACGCAAAAAAATGACTTATTGGGAATGAAATAAGAGGGTGGAACATTTGAAAGTGAAGGATCCTATTCTATAGGAATAAGATGGTGCCCACAACGGATGTAAAAAGGGATATTAATAAAGTACGCGCATGTGCGCGAACAAAAAATAAAAAGGTGCTTACGATAAGCACCTTTTTGTAGGTAGGGAAGTAATCCGAAAGCTTTATATACGCATTATTTCAATCTTTTGTAGCTGCAAAAGCCGAGGTAAAATTCGTTGGATGTTTGCTCATTATTTTGAGGGCGACTGAGCCTTCAGAGCCTCGATATAATCTGTCTTTGCTTGTATCAAGTCATCCTTGGCTTTCAGGGCTTCGTCTTTAGCCTTTAGGGTCTCTTTCAGGCTTTCGACCTCTTTGCGAAGAGAGTCATTCTCGATAAGGAGGTTGTTGCTGAGAGAGACATTGCCAACATAGTTGTTATTGCCACTTACATTATTTGTGGCAAATGAGTTTCCCATGCGGAAATAGTCCAGGGGCATATGGAAAAAGTCAGCAAGTATTTCCAGTTTGGACATACTGATGTCTTTCGTGCGCCTGAAGTAATTCATGGTCTGCTTGCTGTTTTTGAACAGTTGGGTGCAAAGCGTCTGCTGTTGCTCTTTTGAGAGGCTCGCGTAGAGATTATCTACCAGATCAATGTTAAGCATAAATGACAAATCTTACATTTAATATGTTAATATGTTCTAATACCCTCAATATATTGAGCGAATTATTTTTTTATTTCAATGTTTTGAGCTAAATTTGCGTGCAAAATTACGCATAACTCTTGAATTAACAAAGTAAATTGGAAGATTTAACACAATATAATGAGCAAATGACGCAAAAAGATATTGCTGCATATTATGAGCAGTTGACGCGCGGTGAGAAAGGTCGTTTTACGGCATTCATCAGTTTACGTCTTGGTGGTTCGCCGCATTCTTGGCAGCACAGACTGTTGTGTGTTGCCAGAAATACCGCTATTCGCCCTTTGTCCCCCGTTATTATCAGGGAGTTGGGTAGTATCATCAAGACTAACTGCTGGAGAGCGGAGTTTGCCGAATGATTCGGCTTCTTCTCAATGAAATTTGATATGATAAAAGAAAAATACATAGATACCATCAAGTCAAGGGTTGACATCAGCCAGCTTGTGATGGACTTATGTCCAGGCACTTCACTACTGAATGCCGGAAAGAATCGCAAGAAATGCTGTTGCGTCTTCCATAGTGAGAAGACACCTTCTTTGATGTTGGATCTCTCGCTGAACATGTTTAAGTGTTTCGGTTGCGGCAAGGGTGGCGACATCATTAGTTTTGTCCAGGAGCTGAAAGGCTTTGACTTCGTGGAAGCCGTAAAGTTTCTGTTGAAAACATATTGTCCTGATGTTGATACCAGTGACCTTTATTCCAAACAGACAGATGAAGAGATAGAAGCCGAACACCATAAGGAGAGCCTTTTTATCTGCAATAAGTTCGCCTATGACTTCTTCAGACAACAATATGAGGCAGATTGCGAAGAGTCGGCCCGATGTCGCTTGTATGCAGAAGACCGCTGGGAACGGGAGTTCTGCAAGACGCTGGGACTGGGTTATGCACCCTTAAAAGGAAACCAGTTCCTTGCTTTTGCCAGGAAACAGGGGCTGAAAACAGAATTGTTGTTAGAGCTAGGTTTGATAGCACAAGAAGAAAACCATCCAGACCATTATTTTGATTTTTACCGTGGTCGGCTGATGATACCACAGCGTGACCGATATGGTCGTATTGTGACGTTTACCGCCAGGTCGCTGAATCCTCAGGCTACAAACAAATACCTCAATGGCAAGGACAGTCCCATCTACAAAAAATCGCTGAGCATCTTTGGCATAGATGTTGCCTTGAAAGCGGCCCGGCAGTCAGGTAAGGTCTATCTTGTCGAAGGAGCGCCCGATGTGATGCGACTGCAATCATTGGGCATTCCCAATGTCGTAGCCTCCTTGGGCGGTGCATGGTCAAAAGAACAGTTGAACACCTTCAGTAGGTTCGGCTGTTCGTTGTGTTTTATCCCTGATGCCGATGTACCGAAAGAAGGGGAACGGTTCGGAAAGGGCGAACAGTTCGTCTTCAAGAATGGGCGACTTGCCACTGAGCTTGGCTTCCAGGTGTCCGTGAGGGAAATCCCTACGGATGGGAAGGTCAAGCAGGATGCCGACTCCTATATCACCAGCATGGACCAATGGGAAACCCTGATGGAGAAAGACTTTATCCTTTGGTATGCTGACAAACACTATGACTTGGCTGGCACCAATGATGACCAGTTGAAAACTATCAGTGAAGTCTGTGACTTATTGGTGTATGTCCAGAGCGATGTCATGCAAGCCTCCTTGCTTGGTGACCTGAAAGGCAAGTTCAGGAAGGCTGCTGTCTGGAAGACTGCCCTTGCTGACGCTGCAAGGCGGCTTCAGGAGCAAAAACATCGTCAGGCCATGCAGAAGAATGACGAGCTGGAGGGCTACCGTTTCTATCGTCGTGGTCGTCATTATTACGACCTTGACCAGCAGGGACGGGAACGGGACTGGACTAACTTCGTCATCCATCCACTGTTCCTAATCGCTGATGACAAGTCACCAACCCGTATCTTCGAGTTGGAGAATGAGAGCGGCATCCGCAAAACTATTGAGCTGCGTCAGATGGATGTCACAAAACTCGATCGTTTCAAAGACCAGATAGAGGGAAAGGGTAATTTCCGCTTCTTTGAGAAGCAGGAAAAATACGAACTGTTGAAAGCCTTCATGTATGAAAAGACTGAGGAAGCCCTTCGGGTCCCTCAGATGGGCTGGAACAACATCGGTGAAAAGGGTTTCTATGCTTTCTGCAATGGTATTGTCTATGGTGGCAAGTGGCAACCGGTCGACGAATATGGCATCATCCGTCTTGACACTGAGAATTTCTACTTGCCAGCCATGTCTAAGATCCATAAGTCGAACCGCACGGGGTTTGTCAACGAACGTCGTTTTATGCACAAGCCAAATATGGATATATCTCTGGAGCGGTATTTTTCGCTTATAGTCGAGCTTTATGGTGACAATGGGGTGGTGGCGCTTTGCTTTTATATGGCCTCCCTGTTCCGTGACATCATCATCGACAGTACGCGCTCTTTTCCTTTGCTGAATATCTACGGTAAGAAAGGCACGGGAAAGACGGAGTTTGCCATAAGCATCATCAGCATGTTTCAGCGCAACCCGGAGGTCAGTAATCTGGAGAGTACTACTTACTATGCAATGGGTGACAAGTGCGCGGAGGTCAGCAACATGATTGTCCACTTTGATGAATACAAGAACTCCCTCAGCCATAAGCACATTGACTTCCTCAAAGGCATCTATGACAATGCCGGACGCTCTAAACGCAGTGCAGATGGTGAGCGAAGGGAAAGTACCAATGTTGATTGTGGAGTGATACTGACTGGCCAGGAGATGCCGACCGCCGATGCTGCATTGTTCTCCCGTGTACTTTTCCTGGAATCTCAACGAAGTGAGCGTACTAAAGAGGAAACGGATAAATTTCACAAGCTCATTCAACTTCGTAATGCCTGTCCAACAAACATAACTGTTGAACTATTGCATTTCCGTGATAACTTTGAGACTCGATGGCAAAAGGCTTGGGAACGGGCACTGAACGAAATCAAGGATGAGGTGGATTATAATGTTATCGGTGAGCGTTTCATCAACAACTGGGCAATGATGCTGGCCACCTTCTATACGCTTGAACCATTTGTAAAAGGGTTGCCTTTCAATGCAAAGAGAGTCAAGGATATATGTCTTCGAGGTCTTGAATATCAATTCTCGCTTTGCAACAGTACTGATGAGATAAGTATGTTCTGGTCTATGTTCTCCAAGTCTCGTCAGTTGGGTGACATCAAGGAAGGTCAGGACTATAAGATCAGTTATGTCGGTAGCCTGAAGGTAAGCCAGAAAAAATCTCCACCTAAGACCATCGATTTCGGGAAGGACACCTACGTTCTCTTTGTCCGCGAGAAGATTTGTCTTGCCAAAGCCAATATTCAGGCAAAGCGTGAGGGTAAGCAGATGATACCCGACGAGTCTCTGTTGTCATACCTGACCAGTACCTCGGAGTATCTTGGTAAGACCCACTCAGCCCTGAAGTTCTATGTCTATGATGAGACTGGCAATCCCGTCCGTAAGACCAATGAGAACGGCATTTGTGAGTTGTTCTATGACCAGGAGCGTGTCCTTGCCTTTGACTATGAAAGCATCTGTGCCAATTATGACATCGACCTGCGCACGATGAAAGAACGTGTTGGCAGGTCTTTTCCTGAAAACCAATCATCCAACCCAATAGAATATGAACCAACAGAATAGTCCATTTCCATTGTTCTTCACCCTGGAAAGAGTGGAGAACGGCTATATTCTGACTGCCAAGGAGAATACCGGCAGTCTGTCACAGGAACCGAAGTTCCGCAAGGAAGTCGTTGCTGAAGACAAAATCAGTTCCCGTGTCGGTCAGTTGCTTAATCTTGAAGCCATGACGAAGGAACGTCCGCTTTTATTCCATGTTGAAGCTGTCAATGAAGGAACTTACAAGACGGAGAGCGATGTTCCTGCTGATCATGTGATGGAAGCCAAGCTTGCCTTTGTCCATATCAAGTCTAAGAACATACCTGCGGATACTGTATTAGTGTTGCAACTCACAGACACCCATTCTATTGAGGTCTGTGGTGACAAGGCAGAGAAGTTAGCGAAGGATAATGGCATCAGTATCACCCGTACTGGTGGTATTCCAGTACTTCGCTTGCCAGACAACAAGGACGGTAAGAAGCTGCTTGCCTCTTTTTGCAATCGTCCCCAGTTGCTTACCACCACCCAGAAGGAAATCCTTCAGTGGTACAATGAGCATAAGGTCGTTATGGAATCCAAAGCCAAATAGAAGATTATAATTGTATATATCGTATGAAATCCAGAATTATCGCTGTTGCCAACCATAAGGGAGGCGTTGGCAAAACCACTACTACCAGCAGCCTTGGCAGTATTCTTGCCAGCAAGGGCTATAAGGTCTTGCTTGTTGACCTCGATGCACAGGCCAACCTTACAACATCGCTTGCGTCTTTCAGTGATGGTGCCACCATTTATGAAGCCATGACAGGCAAAGTAGAAACACTCCCAATTGTCATACTTCATGACTATCTGCATCTTATCCCTGCCTCTCTCACACTTGCAATGGCTGATGTCGAGTTGTCATCTGCCATAGCAAGGGAACGTATCTTGTCAGATCTTCTCATTAAGAGTAAAGCCGTAGAAACCTATGACTTTATCCTTTTTGACTGTCCACCCTCGTTGGGACTGATGACACTCAATGCCTTTACCGCATCCACTGATATTCTTATTCCGCTGGTCGCTGAGGTGCTGCCGTTCAAGGGGCTGACCATGATTAACGATTTTATCAAGATGGTACATGCCCGGCTCAATCCCCAAGCCCATGTCAGTGGCATCCTTATCACCCGTTGGGAGGCCAGCAACCTCTCCAAAGGCATTGAGAACAACCTGCGTCAGGCATTGGGGGACATCGTTTTCCGCACGAAGATACGTAAGAATGTCCGGCTGGCAGAAGCCCCGTTGGAGAATGCCAACATTGTTGACTATGACCCAAGAAGCAATGGAGCAAAGGATTACCTGAGTTTTGCCGAGGAGTTCCTTGAAAGGATGCACCAGGAAGGAAAGGGGGCAGTACTATGAATAACAAGAATCTTGATGCACTTTTTACAGGATTGACAGGAACGCAAATCTCCCTGGCTTCTGAGCTGCCTCCAAATCAGGAACCCAATGTCACGGTAAAGAATCTCGACACAGAGAGGGAATTGAGTGAAGAAGTCTCGGAAGAGCGCTTCTGTACTATTGTCCAGTCCGACATTCTCCGAAAGATACGTATTATCGCCAAACGTGAAGGTTTGCAGATTAAGGAAGTTGTCAATGCTGCTTTTGGAAAGGCCATCAAAAGCTACGAGCGGAAAAATGGCCCGGTAGATGGGCGAATGAAAGGGGATGCCAAGAATCTCTTCTGAAAAATCACTATAGATATATAGAATGAACGGTAGGCTGCGAATGTGGAGCCTGCCGTTTTTTGTGCTTTGTCAGAGTGCTTGAAAGCTCTTGTCAGTTATTTGTTGGTTCTACTTGATTTTGTGGTTAGAACCAATTCATTTATTTACCCCAAAATATTGCGGTATCTTCTCTATATTTTACGATGGAGGGGGATAATCACTCTAATTTTGCGTCGAAATTTTGACAACGAACAAAACCAAAAGTGACCACAATGAGCACATTCGTAATTTTCGCCATCGTACTGACATTAGGCTACATACTCTACTATGCAGCCATGATAACCATAGACATGACAGCAAGAAAGAAGTCCGATGCTGCCACCGAAGAAACCATCAACACTGATGGCTTCTCAGATTCGGATTCAGATGATGACGTTGTTCCCCGTAATGTCATTGAGAACACTGAGACTGGAGGATTCAGCTTCTCATCTCCGGAGCCTGTTATTGCTGAGCCAGTTGATATTGCAGAATCCAATGAAGACGAACCTTTATCAACAACCACGGTTGATGAGGGTGAGACCGCTGTTGATGAAGCCGCGGACGAAGAAGGCACAGAGGGTGCCGACGTACCCGATGATGCACCTGATGTTCCAGGTGTTGATGAGCAGCCAGTGGCTGAAGAACCATTAGAGGATGGTGTATCAGCAGAAGAAACGTCGGAGTTGGAGGATGACGAAGAGCCTGTGCCTGGCATCGAATATTTTGAGGAGAAGCCGGAAGATGATACAGACAAGAAAGACTTCGATGTAAATGATGCTTTCGACCCGGACTTGTTGACCCCTAAGTATGGTGTTACCGAGTTAGTCGAGCCGGCGGTATCAGACGAAGCCCAGGAGAAGGCAAATATGGTCAATGCGTCATTGCTGTCTATAGCCAGCAAGGGCAATCAGATGGACAGTTTTGACCTAACCCGTGTTATACGAGAGCAGAGAGCAGGACAGTTAAATATCGAGACCCATGATGAAGTCACCAACTACTAATCACATCCCATTCGGAGTATTCCTTTCCCTTTTGTCTCTTACCGTCTGCCAGACGGCATCAGCCAAGAGTGGAGCGGTGGACTATTCCTGGGGTGCAGACGGCTTGGCAGAGGCAACCTCTTTTGTCGGAACGATGATGATTTATACGGTTGATATTCTCTACGCTGTGGCTGCTATCATGGTTATCGTTTCAGCTTTGCAGATATACATCAAGATGAACAACCACGAGGGCGACATCACCAAGAGTATCATGATGCTTCTCGGTGGCATCCTGTTTATGATAGGAGCAATGATAGTCATGCCAGCCTTCTTCGGTTATCAGAACATGAATTTCATATTTTAGAATATTGTATTCGCGAACCACAATAGGAGTTAATTCACGGAATGTTAAACCAAAAAAAACGTCAAGAAGCAATGAAACAGTTTTTCAAGAACGCTATCACTTCTACGGTAGATTGGGTACAGGGCATGGGGTCACGTGTCAAGACAGGAGTCTTGGCCGTATGTATCGCCATCCTTTCGCCTGTTGGTGCCTTCGCTCAGTCGCTGGCTAACACCGGCTATGATGCAGGAACCAGTGCCATGGAGGAAGTAGCTACGCAGATTGCGGCATACGTACCCTATGTGGTAAACCTCTGCTACGCTCTGGCAGGAGTGGTGGCCATTGTCGGCGCTATCAGCGTCTACATCGCCATGAACAACGAGGAGCAGGACGTCAAGAAAAAGATCATGATGGTGGTAGGTGCCTGCATCTTCCTGATTGCAGCCGCCAACGCACTGCCTCTGTTCTTCGGTATCACAGGTTAACAACGAGGTAACTATGGCACAGGAGACAGACAACTACACGGACTATCCGATGTTCAAGGGGCTTCAGCGTCCTTTGGAATTCATGGGATTACAGGGAAGGTACATCACCTGGGCGGCTATTACCGCTGCTGTCGGAATCCTTGGCTTCATGCTGGTCTATGCGCTGACTGGTTTCATTATCGGTCTTGCCTTTGCCGTGCTGTCAATCAGTACAGGTGTCGGCATAATCATGGTGAAACAGCGTCGTGGCCTTCATTCCAAGAAAGCCGACAAGGGTGTTTTCGTCTATGCCACGCTGTGTAAACTGTAACTAACCGTAGTTGCCAGAGCATTTGGATGAGGGCAGTCGGTTACTGCCGGCTGCCCTTATTAAATCTCAAATAAGAAAGAAAGTACATGGCAGTTTATATCATATTAATTTTCATCGCCATCTTGATTGGCATGGCAATTTCCGTTTCCGCATTCGGTACAGGCGGTAAACGGGCAAAGATATTCAAGGACATCTACTTCTCGGTCGAGGACGTGGATGGTGTTGGTGTGCTTTATACCAAGACTGGCGAATACTCTGCAATTCTTGCCATGCAGAATCCCGTTCAGAAGTTCTGTGCCAATATCGACAGCTACTATGAGTATTCGAGTCTCATGGCGGCAGTCATGGCAACCTTGGGCGATGGCTATGCCATCCACAAGCAGGACATCTTTACCCAAAAAAAGTTTAAGGGCGAGGCAGACGGGAACAGAGAGTTTCTGTCTGAAAGCTATTTCCGCTATTTTGAGGGAAGGGAGCATACAGACTGTACCACTTTTATTACTATCACGCAGGAAAACAAGAAAAGCAGACTCTTCAGCTTTGATAACAGAAAATGGAGAGAGTTTCAGGTAAAGATTAACAAGGTCAAGGATCAGCTCAGAGACCGCGGAATACATTCCGAGTTCTTGAATAAGGCTCAGGCAACAGAATATGCTGACCGTTACCTTGCCCAGAACTTCACGGACAGACATGTTTCGTTGAACAATTTCAATGTCAAGGACGAAAGTATCGGCATTGGCCCAAGAAAGTTTAAGGTGTACAGCCTTGTCGATGTGGATAGCATTATCCTTCCGGCTTTGATACGTCCATATACCAATATAGAAGTTAACAATATCACCATGCCTGTGGATTTGATGTCACTTGTTGACAGCATACCAGACGCACAGAGTGTTGTCTTCAATCAAGTCATATTCATCCCCAACCAGAAGCAGGAGATGAGTAAGCTCGCCAAGAAAAAGAACCGCCATGCCTCTTTGCCCAATCCAAGTAATCAGATTGCCGTGGAGGACATAAAGCAGGTTGAAGAACTAATAGCGAGAGAGAACAAACAGCTGGTCTATTGCCATTTCAATCTGATTATTACCACTGCTGCCGATGCAGATCTCCAGAAGTGTACCAATCATTTGGAGAATGCCTTTGGTCGTATCGGAATCCATATCAGCCAACGTGCTTACAATCAGTTGGAACTATTTGTCAACTCGTTCCCTGGTAATTGTTATGGCCTTAATGCAGAGTATGACCGTTTCCTGACACTGAGCGATGCTGCTTGCTGCATGATGTACAAGGAGAGGATGACCAAGAGTGAGGAAACGCCTTTGAAGGTCTATTATACAGACCGTCAGGGTGTGCCCGTTGCCATTGACATCAGTGGAAAAGAGGGCAAGGAGAAGCTAACGGATAACTCTAATTTTTTCTGTCTTGGCCCAAGCGGAAGCGGCAAGTCGTTCCACATGAATAGTGTCGTAAGACAGCTTTGGGAGCAGAATACAGACGTTGTCATGGTCGATACAGGTAACTCGTATGAAGGTCTTTGTGAGTATGTCGGTGGTAAGTATATCAGTTATACCGAGGAGAATCCTATCACGATGAACCCGTTCCGCATCCAGCGAGAAGAGCTGAACGTGGAAAAAATAGGTTTCCTGAAAAATCTCATCATGCTCATCTGGAAAGGTAGTAACGGCGAAGTGAGCAAGACAGAAGACCGTCTTATCGAGCAGGTCATTACTGAATACTATGAAGCTTATTTTGTTGGTTTCAAAGGCTATTCTGCCTCTCAGAGGGATGCCTTACATAAGAAGTTCCTCATTGAAACAGCTACACAAGGCAGTGCCACAGACACCAATGAGGAAGTCGAGGCGCGGATTAATAAGCGTATCAAGGAGATGGAAGACCGAAGGAAAGCACTGAAGGTTAAGGAACTGTCCTTTAACTCTTTCTACGAGTACAGTACTCAGCGCATACCATATATTTGTAACGAGAATAAGATTGCCGGTATAGATATATCAACCTATAACTATATGCTGATGGACTTCTACAGGGGAGGCAGTCATGAGCGTACCCTGAACGAGAATTTGGACTCCACGCTTTTCGATGAGACCTTCATCGTTTTTGAGATTGACACCATCAAGGACGACCCCTTGTTATTCCCGCTTGTGACGCTTATCATCATGGATGTTTTCATCCAGAAGATGCGCATCAAGAAGAACCGCAAGGTGCTTGTCATCGAGGAGGCATGGAAAGCCGTTGCCTCTCCCATGATGGCAGAGTACATCAAGTATCTCTATAAGACGGCCAGAAAGTTCTGGGCAATGGTTGGGGTAGTTACACAGGAACTCCAGGACATCATAGGCAGTCCCATTGTCAAGGAAGCTATCATCAATAACTCGGATGTTATCATGCTACTTGACCAGGGTAAGTTCAAGGAGCGTTTTGATGAAATTAAGGCTGTCCTGGGCTTGACTGATGTAGAATGCCGCAAGATATTTACCATCAATCGACTGGAGAACAAGGAAGGCAGGGCTTTCTTCCGTGAAGTGTTCATTCGTCGTGGTCTTGCCAGCGATGTCTTCGGTGTTGAAGAACCGAGGGAATGCTATATGACCTATACGACGGAAAGAGCAGAGAAAGAGGCCCTGAAACTCTATAAGAGAGAACTGAAATGTTCTCATCAGAAAGCCATCGAAGTCTATGTCCGTGATTGGAACAAGTCCGGCATCAGCAAGTCACTGGCTTTCGCTCAGAAAGTCAACCAGACAGGACACGTATTAAACTTATATTAAAACAATATGATTGCTAAAGACAAACGCATTGATCTCAGTACTCCAATAGAGAGACTCGAATTTGGAGATGGGTATAATCTCCGTGTTCATCATGCCTTGCATGTTTACGAGATTGAAACTGTCCTCGACTTGTGTAAAACGAGCCGTAATGCATTTCTTCGACTCAGGAATTGCGGAAAAAAGACGGTTCGAGCTATTGAGATGACTCTGTCTGAGTATGGCCTGAAGCTTGATATGGATGATAAGAGCATCGATGAGTATCTGAATTGCCCTTCCTTCGTGTTGTCTGATGAAGAATGGGAGAATCGTAGATATGCAATTGCCAAAGAGATTTACATAAACAAGTTTTCAGACTATTCCATAGAGAATGCTGAGCTGGCCTTGATGGCAGCAGATGATTTCATCGGTGTCCTGAGAAAATATTACCAAAACAAAGATTAGTAATTATGAGGAAGACGCTGTCCATATTTTTCGTGTTACTGACCTTGGCATTCCCTGTGAGTGTCAAGGCTCAGTACTATAGCATTAATGTGGATTACGGCACAATGGAAGCCATGTCTGAGGCTTTCACTACCGAGGCTGCTATGGAGGCTCTTCATAATGAGAACCTTCAGAAGATCTATGACAGCTACAAAGCTGCCGAAGTTGCCAGTGCCGGTATCTTTTCTTCAAAATACCTTGACAGGAAAGCACTCACTAATCTCAATTTATGGGATGACCGTCAGGAAAACTACTACTACAACCGTATCTATAAGATTGTCTCACGGCGTATTATACCAAAGATGGTCGTATGCGCCCAGCTTATGATAGAAGATCCTTCGACAGCTATCTATTGGGGCAGTTACCTTCTGAAGACCTGTGATGATGTCAAATCTCTCTGTCAGCAGTTTGAGAACATTGTCACGAACAGTACTCTAAGCTTTAATGATATTGCCTTTCTGGAGATATCTGAAGAACTGAAAGCAGTTTTCAACTTGGCCAAATTAGGAGGCATAGACTGGAAGGAACTTTTCGAGCACCTGGGCGATGACATTGAAGGGGCGTTTTCTGAGGAGAACTTGAAAGCCGACCTTGACAATCTCATCAGCAAAGGTGTTGGCCTTGCCAATGCCGGATATAACAATGGTGTGAATCAGCTGCTCCAAGGGACAAGTTTTGGTGGCACGTTCATGGAGAAGGTGGGAAGTGTGCTCACCCTTGCCGATAATGTGAGGAACATGTATGAAGAGTACAAAGACTTATCCGCAACACAAGTTCTGACTACAGTGATAGGACAAGAGAATATCGGCAATCTGTTCAATCTGAGTGACTATAATCTCACTCGGTGGATAGATGACTGGGCTTCTGCTGCTCAGGGCAGTTATTATACTCAACGTGTTTATATCTATCGTAGGGATGCTGGGAGTGAGACACTTTGTAACTATAATCCTCCTACAGATGATAACAGTATCATCAATGGTGGCGAATGGTACAGAATCAGCACCAAAGACCCCAATTTCTATCCAAATTCCACTCAGTATGAGGCCGCTTTGCTAAATTCCGAGGGTTACGCAGGGTGGAGTCGTGAGAGGGTACGCCAATTGAATGCCAGTGGTGATGGCTTCAGCTATTCCATCTATTATTCACCTCTTGCCTACATATTGAGCAAGTCAAAAAGTGGTCAGTATGCCAAGGCTTATGCCTATAGCATCCAAGTTACAAAGTCGTGGAATGTCAAGGAAGAGGTCTATGAGGCCGTCTTTGACAGCTATAGTATGGACTGGAATACGTTCATGGCTCAGATGAATGCTCGCCTAAATCAGTATAATGAAAACGGTGACCATCGTGACATTGAGAATACTTCTGAATTGAATGATTATATCTCCACACATCCGACGGAGAGCAACTATACCTATTATATCGGTTATGATAACCGAAACTACTATCAGGCATCTAATGCTCAGAAGATTGCTGGAGCTGCATCTGCTACTTTCAGCATCACATGCCATGATGGAGGCACTTTGGGTAAGGGCAGTACCACCTATAAATGCAGTCACTGTGGAAGTAGCCCCAGTAGCCACACAAAGGAATGTTCTATGTACACAACGCTTACAGGAACATCAGAGATAGACACCGGTGAGCTACAGGCTAAAATTGCACAGTTACAACAGGAGGCGGCCCATCTGCAGAGCCAGTTGGATGCCCTTAATGCAGAGAATAGTGAATTGCTCCGTAAGATGTCCCAGGCGACAACCACTGAGGAATATAACCAGTATCAAGCCACTTACAACAGCAACAAACAGAAGATACGCGATTTACAGTCACAACTCGACACGATTAACAAGAGTATTATTGACACCAGAAACGCCATTTCTGAAGCAGAGGAAGGGGAGCGTGCCCAGACTGATGACTATACCAGAATACCGCAGTTGATGAAGTCCATGAAGGATGCCTATGGAATCACATGGACGGACAACGGCTCTTGGACGGGCTACACCTTTATCCGCAATGGAACTGTCGGTAGCGTCAAGGGAACGGTTACTTTCAAGGCAACGGTTTCTATTGCACGAAGACC
This sequence comes from Prevotella sp. P4-51, assembly GCF_002251455.1. Lineage (NCBI taxonomy): Bacteria > Pseudomonadati > Bacteroidota > Bacteroidia > Bacteroidales > Prevotellaceae > Prevotella > Prevotella sp. P4-51. The sequence goes on along the minus strand of NZ_NPJM01000049.1, from coordinate 97,294 downwards.
AAAGTATTTCCTTGGTATCAAGATACACCGTGCCATTGTGCAGATTGATTGGGAATTGACCAGTAGCTGGAGTGATACGTCCGTTGCAGAAACGATGGAACTTGATCCTTCAAAGACCGATGATGAGAACGCTGCTATTGTCAACCAGCGTTTGAGTGAGCTTGCTCAGGAATATCCTTCATGTACGGTAAGTGTTGAATATAGCCGTCGTCCAGGACTGGAAACAGAAGACACAGACGGGGTCCGTCACCTCTTATGGGCAAGTGACCGTCTGGAGATTGCCAGAGGCATTGAGGCAAGGCTTGCTAAAATATACACAGATCTGGCAACGATAGAGAAGTTCCTCCATTATAAGCACACAGTCAGGGATTGGGTACACGACTTGTTACCCAAGCTCAATGCTGACAAGAACCGCAAGATGAATATCGCAGAAAAGAGTCGTCGCCGTTGGATGCACAACGGAGGCAGTGACTATTACGATTGGGAGGAAGAGAACAATAATTATGATGTTGAACCCTAAGACGATTAGCAATGAGACAGTTGAGACATATCATCCTATTGCTTTGCCTGACTACCTTGTGTCCCAAGGCTGTCATGGCTCAGTTAGTCCCTCGTGACATACCGACCATTGAAGCTTACATCAACGACCACAAGAAGCAGCGCAGCCTCCTTCTTGCCCGTGCCACCTTGGAAGAGAGCAATGCCCTCCTGCACAAGGCCAGCAAGGTCACTCATCGGGAGTACAGGGATATCAATCTTGAATTAGACAAGTACACCCGTGCCTTTGACATCATTGACCTTGTGTATAGCACCGTCAGCACAGGATTCAATGTCTATCGCACCTATGATAATGTTTCGGAGAAGATAGGCAAGTATAAGACGATGCTCGAAGACTTCAATGAGAAGATCATCCAGCGTGGGCGCATAGAAAGTGCCGACACGTTGCTGCTTGCCGTCAATGCCAGGGCTGTTGCCAATCTTGCCGGGGAATGTCAGAATCTTTATTCCTCCGTCTGTGTGTTGGCGGCTTATGCCAGTGGCCAGGTCTGTTGCACCACTGCCTCCTTAATGCTGATGATTGACAATATCAACAAGTCACTTGACCGTATCAAGGACATCGTGAATAGTGCCTATTACCAGACCTGGAAGTTCATACAGGCGAGGACGAGTTATTGGAAGTCTGAGATATACCGTTCCAAAACCATTCGTCAGATGGCAACGGAAGCCTTTGATCGATGGATGGAAGCAGGAAACATTCTTGATTATTAACGTAAAGAAAAAATATGAGAAAGAGCATCTTCATATCGGCTGTTGCTATACTTTTCATTTGTATTGAGTCCCATGCTCAGTCCATGACCTACAATCACGATGCCTCCAAGCAGGGGCAGATTCAGGTCATGGAACTGGGTGCGGGTAATTTGACTCCAGAGCTTTACTATACCGTTACCCATCGGAGGTACAAGAACGGAGCCAAAGCTGCCACTTCTGTTAAGAACACTTTGCGTATTGCAGCCAATACCGCTTCCATTCCACAGGTGGAATATGCAGACAGTATTCAGGCAGACCTTGAAGGCCGTGCTAAGATTGAAGCAGCCAATATCGCTGACCGCCAGGTTGACCTTGCTTGGGTCACGGAAGGAAACAAGATTGAAAGCAAGCTGCTTGCCTTCAAAAACAATATCAACGCCCTGAATGGGAAGGCTCAGACAGAGGAAATCACCAACTGGACAGAACTTGGCCAGATGTATGACTTCGCTATCAAAGCCACCCGGCAAGCATATATGCCCAATAGTGAACGTCAGAAGCAGTATCTCGCCATTTATGATGAGATTGTCAAGAGCAATGACCATCTTTTGCTTAGAGTGCGATACCTGACTACAAAGAATCAGGCAGACCACCTTGTTCAAGCCATGTCGCGTTTCCAGCACCGTGTCAGTGAGAATGCGACAGCTGGCTATAACCGTTGGCGTGATGCCTCCCATGAAGGCAGTACCAGACGAGTATCAAATAATCCTTAAACGAAAGAAGTAATATGAGTAATGACAGTACCGCTGTTGATTTCGGCATTAACCTCCTTGAAGAAGAGATTGATGACGTGATATTCAGAACCAACGAGTTTCTGACCGATGCCACGTTCACGGGTGGTCAGGGGCCGTTTTGGTGGATTCTCCAGATGTCTATGGCTTTGGCAGGACTCTTTGCCATCATCGTCTGTGCTCACATGGCCTATAAGATGATGGTCAAGCGTGAGCCATTGGATGTAATGAAACTGTTCAAGCCGTTAGTTGTCAGCATTGTCCTTTGCTGGTGGTACCCACCATCGGACACTGGTATAGCAGGAGGTCACAGCTCTTGGTGTGCTCTGGACTTCCTGAGCTATATTCCTAATGCCATAGGTAGTTACACCCACGACCTCTATGAAGCCGAGGCAGCACAGGTGGAGGACAGGATGCAGGACGTACAGCAGCTGATGTATCAGTTAGGCGACGAAGCCGCAGATCCGATGTCCACCATCAAGGCGGCCAGCAATGCCGTCAGTGCCTTGCTCACCCAGAGTAGTGTGCAGGATGTCACAGATGCAGATGCTGCAGCTGAAGATGAAAAAAACATTGTGAAAGCAGAGATGACCAGTACCACAGCCGGACTTGTGATGTTGGCCGACAAGATAATCATGCTGATAGCGTTAATTACTTTCCGAATAGGTTGGTGGGGAACCATCTACTGCCAGCAGATTCTGTTGGGTATGCTTACCATTTTCGGACCTATTCAATGGGCGTTCTCGCTCTTGCCGAAATGGGAAGGGGCATGGGCTAAGTGGATTATCAGGTATCTCACCGTGCATTTCTACGGAGCCATGCTTTACTTCGTCGGCTTCTATGTCCTCTTGCTCTTTGATATAGTCATCAACATACAATATAACGACCTCGCGGCAGTCACTGCTTCAGATGAGACCGTAGTGAACTATTTGCAGAACGCTTTCTTCTCGGCTGGTTATCTTATGGCAGCCAGTGTCGTGGCCTTAAAGTGCTTGAACCTTGTTCCAGACCTTGCAGCCTGGATGATACCTGAGGGCGATACCGCATTCTCCACCCGTAGCTTCGGTGAGGGTGTGGCCACCTCCATGCGTCAGTCGGCAGGACGTTTAGTAGGAGTTTAATATAATATCGTTATACAATGGTAATCAAGAATTTAGAAAACAAGATTAAGCTGGTGCTTATTATATGCAGCCTGTTCTTAGTGGGATGTGTGATCATCTCTCTTGGCAGCATCTGGACAGCCAGGGGAATGGTCAGTGATGCGCATCAGAAAGTGTATGTCCTGGACGGCAATGTTCCCGTCCTCGTCAACCGTAGTACGATGGAGGAAACCTTGGACGTCGAAGCTAAGAGCCATGTCGAAATGTTCCATCATTATTTCTTTACTCTTGCACCTGATGACAAATACATCAAGTACACGATGGAGAAAGCCATGTACCTCATCGACGAGACAGGTCTGGCACAGTACAATGCCCTGAAGGAGAAAGGTTTCTATGGCAATATCATGGGAACGAGTGCCGTCTTCAGTATCTTCTGTGACAGTATCCGTTTCAGTGAAGAGAATATGTCCTTCACCTATTATGGCCGTCAGCGTATCGAGCGCAGAACTTCCGTGCTGATGCGTGAACTGGTCACTGAGGGCTATCTGAAGCGTGTGCCGAGAACCGAGAATAATCCGCATGGACTGCTTATCGTTAACTGGCGCACTATCCTGAACAAAGATCTGGAGCAGCGTACAAAGTCGAACTATTAAACGATAATAATATGGGATTTAAGAAGATTCTGTTCGGGGAGAAAGTTCCTGATAAGGACGACCCGAAGTACAAGGAGCGTTATGAAAGGGATGTGGCAGCAGGAAAGAGTTTCGCCCAAACCCTGCATCTTGACAAGGGTGCTGCATGTGTACAGCGTTTTGCCTCTAAGCACACAAAGTTGTTCCTTGCACTCGTTTTCTCTTTCGTGCTCTTCAGTGTAGGACTAAGCCTGTATCGAATGACACAGGCAGTCAAGTACCGACCTCAGCCTTCCAGTGCCGTTGAACGGCAGGAGAAGGAACTTCATTTTAAGCGTCATCATGCGCCCAAAGAGCAGGGTATGACGGAAAGGAAAGACATCAACAGTTATACACCACATCAAATAGACGAATATGAAGCTTACAGAAAAGATTAACTTCCGGCAGCCGAAGTATATGCTTCCTGCCATCCTGTATATTCCCATCCTGTTCTTGGGCTTCTTTGTCATACGCCTCTTTGGTACGGAAAAAGCCGAGGTGGACAAATCGAACTTGGAAACCACCGAGTTCTTCAACGACAAGTTGCCTGATGCCAATATCAAAGGTGATGGTATCGGCGACAAGTACACCAATATGCTCAATGACTTTGGCAAGATTAAGGATGAATCAGCCGTAGAGAACATTGAACGTGGTGGGGAAGACATCAAGGAAGAATATACTTCACAGTATAGTGATGCAGAGGTCGCTGCTATGGATCCCAACAGCAAACAGGCACAGGAGTCTTTAGAACGCCTGAAGCAGTTGCAGGAGCAGATGCGCCAGCAACAGGCACAAGATAATCATTTTGCTGATGACCGAACGGGTGGAAACACCTCAGAGGAAGACGAGACACTGGAGGGACTTCGCAAGGCACTTGCTGAAGCGAGGATGGAAGGTGAACGCCAGGCTTCTGGTGCAATGTCTGCCGTAGAGAACAGTGCAGCCGAAACAGGAGGCAAAGCTCGGCAGCAGATTGAACAAAAGGTTGGTGAAGTCTCCATCAATGAGAATGCCGTTACCGAGATAGCGGAAGAGGCAGAAGCTGAAGAGGTTGTCAAGTCACAGAAAGAAACTTCGGATTATTTCAACACCATCACCACTAATGACCCCCAGAATAAACTTATCAAAGCCATTGTCGATGAGAATGTCAAGGCGGTTGATGGAAGCCGTGTGCGCCTAAGGCTGTTAGATGACATCGACGTTGGCGACCGTACTATCCCAAGCGGCAGCTATCTGTATTGCACAATGAGTGGTTTCAGCCAACAGCGTGTTAAGGGAACCGTCAAGAGTGTTCTCATTGATGACGAATTGGTAAAGGTTAATCTGAGCATCTACGATACCGATGGTATGGAAGGATTGTATGTGCCAAGGAGCAGTTTCCGGGAAACCACACAGGATGTGGCCAGTGGAGCCATGAGCCAAAGCATGAGCCTAAATGACGGTTCTGCCACCAGTTCATTGGGCCGCTGGGGAATGCAAGCCCTTCAGAATGCTTATCAGAAAACTGCCAATGCTATCTCAAAGAACATTCGCAAGAATAAGGTGAATATCAAGTATGGTACTCAGGTTTACTTAATCAATTCCAAGGAAAAGAGACAAACAAAATGAATATCAATATGAAACTATCAAAAATGTTTGGCACGGCAGTCTTTATGCTGCTGTCCGTTGTGCCAACTATGGCACAGACGACGATGGACGATATGCTATATCTTACCGTCAACGAGAATGTAACCACTGTCATTACTGCCAGTGAGCCCGTCCGTTTTGTGGACATCAGCACTGACAAGGTGGCCGGTGACCAGCCTATCAACAACACTGTCCGTCTCAAACCCAAAGAGGGTATGGACGTACATCATGACGGTGACGTGTTGGCCGTTGTCACTATCGTTACGGAGCGTTACCGTACCCAGTATGCTCTTATCTATACTTCCCATATGGATGAAGCAGTGACAGAGAAGACGATTTCCTTGGACGAGCGAGTTCCGTATAATAATCCTGCCGTCAGCATGTCAACAGAAGATATGACACGGTATGCGCGTCAAATCTGGGCGTCGCCAGCACGTTTTCGCAACGTTTCAACCAAGATGCACCGTATGATAATGCGCCTGAATAACATCTATAGTGTTGGGGAGTATTTCTTCATTGATTTCTCTGTTGAGAATAGGACGAACATCCGTTTCGATATAGACCAGTTAAGGGTTAAGCTCAATGATAAGAAGACTTCGAAAGCAACGACTGTGCAGACTATTGAGTTGAAACCGGAACTCGTTCTTGATCCAACACAATCTTTCCGCTATGGGTACAGGAATGTCATTGTCTTGAAGAAGATGACTTTTCCCAATGACAAGATCCTGACCATAGAACTTAGTGAAAAGCAGATTAGTGGCCGTACCATCAATCTCAGTATTGAGTATGAGGATGTGCTCAGTGCCGATTCGTTTAATAGGGCAATACTGATGGAAGAATAAAAACGAGTGAACTATGAAGAAAATAAGTATTATGAAGTCGTTGCTTGTCTGTGCCATGCTCTTGCTGGCGGTGACAAGTAAAGCACAGAGTCACGGCAACCGTCTCTCATTGGGCGTTGGTGCGCTCTATGAGAGAGGCTTTGATGTAACGTTTGCCGTGGAGCATGAGACAAAGAATCACAATGCCTGGGAATATTTTGCCAATGGCTATGTAAAGTGGGCAAAGGACGAATCAGCCGGACATGTTACCAAAGAATCATTCTGGAACAACTATCGCACATGGGGATTAGGTGTTGCCTATAAACCATGCGTTGTACGTTCCAGAAACAAGTATGGCACTCTGCGTATCGGAGCCAGTGCTGGCAGTGATACCCATGAGGTAGTAGGTTGGGCAAATCTTGGTTATGAGCATAACTATGTCTTCCGTCATGGATGGCAGCTCTATTGGCAGGTGAAGACCGATTTGTGCATCAATGGTGAAGACCTGTTTCGTACAGGCATTGTGTTAGGCATTAAACTTCCAACAGGTTCACGATAAAAACGAGTTATTATGAAGACAAGAATATTCACGAAGTTATTATATGCTTTGATGGCAACTATGCTGCTGACTTCCTGTGATGAACATTTCGAGGAAGATTTCTCCTGGCATAGCTGGATGCCGGGCATGGTCTATAGCACCAATGGTGATGTCACCACTTATGAGAAATGTATTGAAAACGGCAATACTCCAGAAGCTGTTCTTTTCTATGTAGATGCAGCGGATGAAATATCAGGTATTGCCTATGCCGTCAGTTTGAATGCCTCTTTTCAGGATGCTTTCATCAATCCAGACACCATCTATGTTGCTCAGGGAACTTCCACTGACATCAATGCTTGCGATGGAGAGTCAAACACAACGGCCTTGCGTTACGGTAAGATAGAATCCCCTATAGCATCAAGTGTGCAAGCCAAGTATTTCATACCATCCGTCGGTGAAATGTATAAGCTCTATGCGGCAAGGCATATCGTCAATGCAACTATCGAGCGATGTGGAGGGGTAGTCCTTCCTGTTGACTCTGTTGATTGCTGGTACTGGACGAGTACAGAATGTGAAGGGGCTGCCACAGACAGAGCTTGGCGTTTCAGCCTCTATTCAGGTCGTTTTGAAAGCACTGACAAGCACACCTCATTGCCAGTCAGACCAATAATGATGATTCGTTTGAACAAAGAAGAACAAATTCGTAAGTGATGGAAGAGAGCAAAGACCTACAGACGCTATATAAGATATTCCGTACTTTCATCTACCTCTCTTTGGTAGTTGAGTTCTTTGAGTATGCCATAAACCCAGAAGTTTTGGACTTTTGGGGCGGAATACTCGCTGACATCCATGGTAGGCTTAAACTCATGGATGTGTACCAGGACGGCCACATGCTTCGCAGTAAGATCATGACTTTCCTAATGATATGCGTTACTTGTGTCGGCACCAGAAATAAGAAACATTTGGAGTTCAATGCCAAGCGTATGGTCATTTATCCCATTACGTTTGGTGTGATACTCATGTTCTTCTCCGTCTGGGTCTTTAATCGTCATTGGAGTCCAACCTTCTTCACACTCCACAGCAGCACATGGATTTATTTCGTAATGTCTGTGGTCGGTACTGTGTTGGTTCATGTTGCTCTTGACAATATCTCTAAATACCTGAAAGATGGCTTGCTGAAAGACCGTTTCAATTTCGAGAACGAGAGTTTTGAGCAGATGGAGGAGAAGGTAGAGAATAAGTATAGTGTCAATATCCCGATGCGCTATTATTATAAAGGAAAGTTCCGCAAGGGATGGGTAAATGTTATCAACCCGTTCCGTGGTACATGGGTTGTAGGAACACCTGGTTCAGGTAAGACCTTTTCCATCATTGAGCCGTTCATCCGTCAACACAGTGCCAAGGGGTTTGCAATGGTTGTCTATGATTACAAGTTCCCGACGCTTGCCCAGAAGCTGTACTACCACTACCGTATCAACAAGAAAGCCGGAAAGACCCCAAAAGACTGCCAGTTCAACATTATCAACTTCGTGAATGTTGAATACAGCCGTCGTGTCAATCCTATCCAACTGAAATACATCAGCAATCTGGCTGCCGCCAGTGAAACTGCCGAGACCCTTCTTGAATCCTTACAGAAAGGCAAGAAAGAGGGCGGTGGAGGCAGTGACCAGTTCTTCCAGACTTCTGCTGTCAACTTCCTTGCTGCTTGTATCTATTTCTTCTGCAACTATGAAAAGAGACCGTATGATGAGAATGGTCAAGAATTGAACTTTGACAAAACCATTGACCCGGAGACAGGTATGATCAAGCCAACGGGTGTTGTTCGTGACTCAATGGGTAATGTAACGACTCCAGCATATTGGTTGGGCAAATATAGCGACATGCCACATATCTTGTCATTCCTGAATGAAAGCTATGAGACCATCTTTGAGGTTCTGATGACCGATACGGAGGTGGCACCACTTCTTGGCCCGTTCAAGACGGCATTTGAGAATAAGGCAATGGAACAGTTGGAAGGTATGATTGGTACGCTGCGTGTCTTCACTTCACGTCTTGCAACCAAGGAATCTTATTGGATTTTCCATAAGGATGGTGATGACTTCGACTTGAAGGTTTCTGATCCGAAGCATCCGAGTTATCTGCTGATAGCCAATGACCCAGAGATGGAAAGTATTATTGGTGCTTTGAATGCTTTGATATTGAATCGACTTGTCACCCGTGTCAATACCGGCCAGGGCAAGAATATACCAGTCAGCATCATCGTCGATGAGCTTCCTACGTTGTATTTCCACAAGATAGACCGTCTGATAGGAACGGCTCGAAGCAATAAGGTCAGTGTAGCCTTGGGCTTTCAGGAACTTCCGCAGTTGGAAGCCGACTATGGCAAGACAGGTATGCAAAAGATTATTACTACTGTAGGTAATGTGGTCAGTGGTTCTGCAAGAGCTAAGGAAACCCTTGAATGGCTGTCTAATGACATCTTCGGTAAGGTTGTGCAGTTAAAGAAAGGTGTTACCATTGACCGCGACAGAACTTCCGTTAATCTCAATGAAAATATGGACAGCCTTGTGCCAGGCTCTAAGATTGCAGACATGGCGACAGGCTGGATATGTGGTCAGACTGCTCGTGACTTCGTAAAGACAAAGACAGGCAGGGGAGGGAGTATGGACATCCAGGAGTCAGAGGAATTTCAAACCAGCAAGTTCTTTTGCAAGACGAACTTCGACATGGATGAAATCTCCAAGGAGGAGAAGGACTATGCTAATTATCCTATCCCTCAGTTCTACCATTTTGATTCTCCAGAAGTACGTGAGCGGATATTATATGCCAACTTTCTGCAAGTTAACCAAGACGTGAAAGATATGATTAAGGAAATACAGGAGTTCAATAAGAAGTAAGCACTGCGAGAGAGGGGGCAATACGTCTTCTCTCTTTCTTATATATGAATGCCCTGGAAAAGAAAAAAAACACAAATTGATTGTTTTATATGTAAATTTCTGATTGTTTTATTTGCCAATTAGAAAATTTATCTTACCTTTGCTGCGGTATTCATTTTAGAAGTGGGGTACACCACTATAAAAACGATTAAAAATATGGATATATCTAAGTTTAAACATCAATCTTCAGCCCAGATTATAAACAGAAAAGAGGTTGAAGTCACTGCTCCAGATGGAGAAGTGTTTACAGTTCTTTGCCAAATCGGTAGTTATATTAACGAAGAAACCAGGAAACAGGAACTTTTCTGGCTTGAATCGTTGTTTGACAAGAATTTCTCCGATAACAAAGAGCAGATGATTAATGACATCTGGCGTGAGTCCCTGCGTTTTGGCATAGGTGGTGGTATTCTCGGTATAAGTAGTGGTACCAGGCATGAGGATAGAGCCAGAATAGGCAATCGTATCAAGGAGATACGTGAAGAACGTGGTATAGAGGCACGAGATCTTTCACGTCTTGTCGGTATTGATGCAGCCAATCTCAGTCGTATTGAGAATGGTCGCTACTCTGTTGGACTTGATATTCTTGCGAAGATTGCCACTGCCTTGGGAAAGAAAGTGGATTTCGTTGATATTGACCAGTAAACACGCAGGTCCATGGAATATGAGAATAGAATGGAGCAGCATTATGCTGTTTCCAAGAGCGGTGTATTGGTACATATCAACGAAGCTCATGAAAGTAAGGAGGATTGTTTCTGTCCTCATTGTGGATGCAGAATGCTCAAACGTTGCGGAAATATCCGTGCCTGGCACTTTGCACATGACTATAGGTATGAAAACGATGTTAATAAGGAATGTTCTTATGAATCCTATCTCCATGCCTTTGCGAAGCTGAGACTCAAACAGTGGTTTGAAGAGTCCGAGAGCATTATACTCCATTATCAGCAGTCGATGGCTTGTAAGTATGCCAAAGACTGCATTTGGATAGGAAGTGGTGATGAGTGTTCCAGACTTGACGAAAAGACTGTTGATTTGAAGAAATATCTCACTGTTTGTAGGCTTGAAGAGATTGTTCATGTCGATGATGACAGATTCAGGGCAGACCTATTATGGAGTAACCCAAACAATTCAAAGAATGATATTCTTATTGAGATTAAAGTTACGCATGAATGTACTCAAAAAAAGAAGGAGTCCCATAAACGAATCATTGAATTTGAAGTTCATTCTGAAGAAGATGTGGAAAACATTGTAGCCAATGACATTCAGGAGAGTGACACTGTAAGATTCTACAGTTTTAATCCCAAAGATATTGTTGATGAAGTCATTCCAGCCCGTTATTCACTCTCAAAATTTATCTATTATAGTACAGGCAAAGCTTTTGCAAGGTCTGCGTGCGATTGTAAGACTTTTAGGAACAGAAGAAGGTGTGCTTTATTGGAAGTTACAATCAAGAACAGTAATTATAGCATGGGTATGTTCCCGGAAATTCAAGTAAGTCCTGAAGCATTTTCCTTCGGACGTTTTTACAACTGGGGACTGGCATTAGCAAGAAGCAAAGGCTGTGATGTGAGGAACTGCTATCTCTGCAGTCATCATCATTATGATTATGACGAGGAAAAACTTTCTTGTGACCTGAATCCAGATGAACCCTGTGAGGCATCTCAGGCTATATCATGTGGTAAATATAAAGTGGAAGAGGACTTTTATCATAAAAACCTCAATGACTTTACTAAATTCTCGCAGAACAACATAGTTGATGTCTGGCATAAAATGTAACCTGGGAGATACAGGAGTACATTGATCTATTTATTGACTTGTTTGTGAAATACTTGTCATTATGAGTCAATCATAAAGGCAAGTATTTCAACATAGTTATAGTTAAACGAGTGCTGTTTTAAGTGATAACCCAATGCCGAATAGTATGGCCGCTATAATTAGAATGCAAAATTTCGCCATAATAAACCAATGGCTCCTTTTGTTGATTTCATCCATTTTGGGTTCATGTTTTCTGTCGATGTCAAGTAGGGTCTGATAAGAATCAAGTTTGTAGGATTCAATATGATAACTCATGGAATCCCAAAAGTAGTGAATGACATCTGTAAGCAAAAAAACAAGTCCTGTTATAAGGCTGCTCAATAGCCACTTATTTGGAATGCATAGATTCCCATCGACATAAGTCAGAACCCATATGGTTCCTATTATGCCGAGAACGAGACTTCGAGATACAGATGAGAATTTACTGGATTGCTGGTACATGTACCGCTGAGTCTCATCCAGTAGCTCCTGTCTTCGTTTCTCAAACTCATCTTTTTTTGACGGCAGGACTCCCGGAAGGCCCTTTTGACCGAGTGCTTTGTCCCTGCTGTCCACTTTCTCTTGTTTGTTGTTGGCCTTGTTGTTGGCTTGTTTGCGACTTGTCATTTGCCATGTTTCTGCTTATATGTTCGTTTATCAATTCATTCTCTCTAATTCCTTGCGATTTATTCTTTCAAGAATGTCTGTGGTACTACCTTCAGTACTAACACCAACCCGTTTTGCTTGTTTCACTACCTCCGCATGGTTTATCCTTTCAAGAATGTCCGTGGTGCTGCCTTCGGTGCTGACCCCAGCTCTCTTGGCTTGTTTCACCACCTCTGCATGGTTTATCCTTTCAAGAATGTCCGTGGTGCTGCCTTCGGTGCTGACCCCAGCTCGTCTGGCTTGTTTCACTACCTCTTCATGATTTCTACGTTCAAGTATCTCTAACGTAGTAAGTTCTCTTTGAGTTTCCTTCTTAGTTTTTTGAGTTTCACTCACCTCATTCAAGTCCTCTCCAGAATATGATTCTGATGGGGTTTTCGGATTTGACATCTGTTCAGATGAAACAGAATGCTCTTCAACTATTGTCTTGTCTATAGTTTTGGCATCTGAATTATCCGTTTTTTTTATTTTGAATTCCCTATCTTGCGATTGGGCACTTGCATTAACGGAAGAGGGCTTATCTTCATTGCGCCTTTCTTCAGATTGGTTCGTCTCTATTTGTTCACGATTCTCGTTTGATGTTAGTTGTGAGAACTTATTCCATCCAAAAGTCAAGGCTAATAATAATAGAAGGCCGCACAATACATATTTCCAGTTAAACTTATTTTGTGGTTCTTCAGGAAAAGGATTTCTGTCTTTTACATTATATCCATTGCCCATACCAATGGGATTCCCCCATCTATCTGCCTCACTTTGAAATGTAGAATGATGTGGACGCTCTTCTTTGATTTCTTCTGAATAAGAATATGATTTGGCATAATCTCCAAATGGCACATGGCTATGAGTAGTGCTCTCTTCTTGTACAGGGTCTTGCCATATACCATGGCGTTTCTTGTGGCATTCTTCACAAAGAACAACCATTTCTTCTGGTTTATAAGACCACGGATTGATGTCTCGATAAACCAAATGGTGGACTTGAAGCTTATTCCTTTGATTATAAAACCTTCGCCCACAATCTTCACATGTGAAATTGCGCTCCTTGATTAAAGAATAGGAGAATCCTTTCCAATAATCAGACTGTAATAGCTTTTCGTATTCTTCTTTGGTCATCTTATCCAGCTAAAGTGAAATTTTCGATATAGTTAATTGCAAGGTCATTGGCCAGTTGCTTGTTTTTCGCTGACATGATTCCTGCCATAACAAGGATGACTTCATTGTTATAATTTCCATAATCAGCGACACGAGCAGCATCCATAACTGCTTGATACTTTACACATTGAAAAATTCCACGTGTTATATCATATTCAGGAGATGATGACGGTTTTACTTCTATAGCTATATGTTTATTACCCTTGCATTCGAAGAAGACATCAAGTCTATCACCAGAGAGAAGGTCATATTCGGTCCTGGCTGAAATGACTTTTCTAATTCCAATGCTTTCAGGGTGTGAACAAATATAATCTTTTATAGTTTTATGCTCTTTCCCTTCGCCACCGAAACCATGGCTGGAACTTTTCAATTTGGATAAATCGTCGGTTGAAAAGATTTTTGCAGGTTGTAATCCCAGCGAATCAAGCACCCATTCCCAATCATAAAGATGAGCTTGGAGGTTTAGTTTTCTAACCTCGCCTTTTTTGGAGTCAGGCGACAGCTTACTGTAGTTCTTGATGACATAATCAAATCCATCACTTGGCAAGTCGGAGGATTTGCTAAACACGAGGCAATTTAAGGTGGGAATATTTTTACCTGATTGTTTTTGTAAATCGTCAATAATGTCTTGGATGATACCCATGACATTTCCAATATGATTTGTCTTATGTCCTACAGCAGCAGTCAAATCAGAATAATAGTGAGGCTTGTCCCATGCTCCTTGTGCCCATCGCACAAGAACTGGAATCATTTTTAGTGCCCATTCTCTATTTGTCATATTCTTAGTAATATTATACAATAATTAAGATTGTCTAATCACTTCATTATCTGAGCTAGTATAAATCCAACTACTGTGGCGATAATTGCAATGATTATGAATGTGGTCGTGTAGTTCGGCTTTGATGCCAACTGCCGTTCCAACTCTCTGCTATGTTGCCGTTCCCTTTCAAGTAGGGTGTTGGTTTGTTTGTTTTGCTCAGTCAATTTATCTAATGACTCTTTTTGCGATTTAGAAAGATCAGCAAGCTGTTTTTGGAGAGCTGCATTTTGTTTTTGGGACTGCTCCATCTGCTGTTTACTCTGTGCTTGGAACTTGGCTAATGCCTCATCGTTCTTTTTCTGTTGGGCTTCAAGGTTCTTTTTATTTTGTTCGTTGAGCTTGTCAATATTCTCTTTGTTGGCCTTTGTTTGTTCTTGTTGCTGTTTAGTCATTTTCTCTATTTGATCTAGCAATTCCTTGTTCTTCTTGTTAGAGTCCTCCAATTGTTTCTGAAATTGTTTTTTTACTTCTTGTACGAGAGCAGCGCGAGAATTGTTGCGTTTTGCAGCTACACGCTCGACCATTTCAGAGAAATACTGTCCGAGTCCGTTGGGAGTAGGGGCAACTTTGTCTGCAATAGACTTCAAGAAAAGTTCTTCGCCCACATGTCCGATAGCACAAATGATAGGCGTTTCCATTTCGGACACAGTTTGTAAAACAGCAATGTCGTCAAGAGCCTCAATGCCATTGCCACCACCACGTATGAGCGCTATTGTATCAAACTTCATCTCATCTTGCTGTTTGAGAAAAGCCGCCAATGAAGCACCTTTGCCAAAAGATTGTCGCAGTTCTGTGAAATCAATCTTGACAGCTGCGGCATTTACACCGACATTAAAGTCTGCCATAGTTATAGAGGTGGAAGCAAAGATAAGTGCTACTTTAGGACGTTCGTCGCGGAAGAGTTTATCCTCTAATACCGCATCAACATTCTTAAACCCTCTTTTTGTTTTTGCAATTCGGATCTCAGAGCGTTTAATATCCTGCTCTGTCACAAATTCATCTTTTATTATCTCAAACCGTGTAACTGAAACCACAATTTGTATAGTTCCATTAGTAAATGGATTAAGTTCTATCAAACCACCTATTTGCACTAAACTATTTGGCTTCAGACGTTGCCGGTCTTGGCGATTTATCTTTAATGTAATTGAGGTGTTGGTATCAACATCCCTCAATTCATCGTAATATGCAGCCCATTGATTGTTTTGACTTGGCCGTTGAATGTATATGCCACGAAGCCAAACTACTCCGTTGGACTTTCCTCTTTCAAGGAAATTCCTATATATACCCACTAACTCCACTGGAGTATAGTAAGTAACAGCTGGAAGGTTATTTGTAGTTTCTGGCATTACTTATTGCTATTATTTATTTGTTTTATTTTGACAACATACCCATATTGATGTTCATTCAAACAGGAAGTTTTCAAGTAGCTTCTCTGCTTTCATAATGGCAAATTATGGGCCTGTCAACTATCACCCACTTGAAACCACTTGGATATTATAGCAATCAAACCAAGTTTCGATAACCCAGTTTAACAATTCCATGATAGAAATGGCATCAATAAACTTGTTTTAATCAAATCTCAACATAGACTTAGATAATGTTTTTTGTGTCCCATTAGAGTATGTTAAGATGACTTTTGTTATCTGCATATTTGAAGCATCTCCAGCAACATAATAGGAGGAATAATCCCAGTTCCAACTTGCCGATTTCCATTCTTCTAACGGACCGGTTCCTTTGAAATGGCCAGTCTTTCTTACATCATTTACATCATTAGTTATAGTCCAATATACGTCTATATACTTGATGGTTGCTTTATTTGTGTTAGTATATTCAAAATGGAAAGAAACAGCCCCGTATTCACTATCCCATCCCCAATTATTGAAATATCCATAAGGCGCTTCGGCTTTTACTCTATCTGCAGCTTTAGATATAAACATATAGTTGAAAAAATCTGGGTCATCCATCAAAGATTCATTACAAGTTCTTAAGCTGTCTCCATAAACTTCAAAGTGGTAGCGGAATTTCTCGTTAGTTTTTAGTGATGAAGAAACATGCATTGGATGTATCTTCAGATAGGTTTCATCTAGAGCGAATTCTTCACTAGTGACATGATATAAAGTATCATTTCTGTAGCCTAAACAGAAGATAGAATCTTCAGAATACACGGATTTACTGCAAAGGGAGCATGATAAAGAATTTCTAGAAATTGGGACCCACCTCCAGCTGTGGTTCTTTCGATATGTTTCTTTTTGTGATGCAATCCGAGCAAGACGGATAGAATCTTGTTTGACTCGCTCAATAGAATCAGCTTTTGCTTTAGCAATGGAATCTACTATTTGTTGTTGTCTCTGTGTATTGAGTAGATTAAACTGTTCTTCCAATTGCATATTAACTCGCGAAATGGCAGAAGCAAGCTCTTCACCCTTTATCTGAGGTGTGTTTTTGTTTTTCTTCAGGAATTTTGCATAGTTATCTGCAACAGTAATTACGCAGTTCCCAAAATTAGTTTTAACGTATAACTCATGTGATTTCTTGTCATAAGCATAACTTTCTGTAATACCATTTACTACAGGAATACTGATATTTTCGGACTTCTGATAGAAGCCTTTAGCGTCTTTTTGATACAGAACTAATGCCTTTCTCATTAAGGAATTTGATTCGTCATACACCTGTGCGCGCAAAGCGATAGCAGGAAGTAATAGCAATAATGCAAGAATAATCTTTTTCATATATCATTTTTTTTATTTGCCTAATTTTGAAAGAAGCTCTTTATGCTTTTTGACTAGAGCATTCGGGTTAATCGTATTAACTTTTAGAAGTAAACTAATAATTTCAACTTTTGTCATTGAAATATTATCTTCGTTCTTACGCCACCATTTGTAAAATTGCAATGGTGCATCATGATATGGAAGATTCGCTGCGACAGGACGTTCATATCCAGGGAAACCTATTTGTAGTTTTAATCCCATCATGTCGCGGTAATATGGAAAATGATAATGTCTGAGCTTAGACATAAGAATTACAAATATTTCCTGGTCGAATATTAAGCTGAATTTCCGACGTGCCTTATCAAGCTCAATAGGATTTTCTATCAGCCATTTACTAACATGTTTGGTCTGTCCATCTAGAGTGATAAGGTCGTTAGACATGTATTTCCTACCCTCTTGTGGAACGAAAGTGCTTACAGCCTTAGACTTAGAGCTACTATTGTTATCACCGATAGTAGTATCTCCCATGTGATTCTTCACATAAGCAACAATATCAATATGGTTTCTCTCTCCACCCGGATATTTCTCAAATAGTTCGTCGTTAGAGTCCCCAAGGAAGAAGTCTTCGATAAAGTTCCATCTTTCTTCATTGTCAAACGAATGAAGAAAGAAATGGTCGAAAATCTCCGAGCTGCTTCTATGGCGTTTCTCTATATTTGAAAGTAGAGAATTATTATATTTTGCGTCCTCTGCGTCTTGTTTTATTCGTCTGGGGTCATTGATACGTATGAAGATCATCGGATTGTCACCACCTCGACTTTCATATGAACCAATTCCTAAGATTTCCATAAGGCTACCCAATCGTATGTAGTTCGTCAAATACTCACTATCATGTGAGGTGAAGACATAAGAATTGGACTTGGATGCTCCTTCAAAGAGCTTTAACATTCTTCTTTTTAGTTTGGCGAAATTATTTGTGTATTGCCCATTAAATACACGATATTGTTGCTCTTGCTTCGCATTACGCCTGCGCTGCAAGAAAGCGTCCTTGTCAGCTTGATTTTGTTTAGGACGACTTGAATAAGTGGTAAGAATGAATTTCACCAACTTCTCCCTAGTCTCCTTTTTGGAAATGTAGGGCAATAGAGCATCGTCAAGTTCTTTGTCTGTGAAGTAATGCCCGGTGAGACGCGACAGCGTAGATTGCATTACATCGAGGAACATGGCAATTTTACGATATGCAGACTTGAAATCCGTTTCCAAATTGAACATGACCTTTACCTGTGGTTTACAGTCCACATTAGAGTCATTGAACAATGTTCCTTCGTAAAATTCTCGTTTAATCATTGGGAAACTCCGGTCGCTAAAGTTTTTCTTCCAAACTTTATCAAGGTCAAGTTCCACAATATGTTGGTCATTTGATTTGTTTTCCAGTTTTTTGAAGCACCCTTTATAGTCTTGGAACAACAAATTCAGCCCAAAGCTATTAACACGACAATACACTTTTACAAAAAGTTTTTTGGGACGTGCAACAAGAACGTTGAAACGGAATTTTGCCAAATAGTCCTTTTCAATCATCATTAGTGAAGTCATCACCTTTTGGTCGTAGTCCACCGTCCCATCAAATATATAGCTAAAGTCATCAGCCGAAACCAGCATATTACGCTTTCTGCCTCCAGCTTCAAATATTTTGTAGATCTTGTTAAGAACCTCCCTTATTTGGTATTGTCGTAATGCAGATATGCCATGAAGGATTTTACTATACCTCTGGTCCTCAATGGCATAGCTTAGTGCAGCAAATCCTTGAATTTCAGGTTTACGAGCAGCGCGGCCAACTTCCTGAACATAGTCAGGTAGTAAGCCCGATGGCGCATGATGGTAAACCAATTGAATGTCTGGTATATCAACACCCATACCAAACGCTTTCGTAGAAATCATAACCTTGGTTTCATTATCTTTGAAACTATTATATGCAAGGTTTTTACTATCAGCAGTCAAGCCTGAATGGTAAGCAACGGCAATACCGTCCTTGCCATCTGCTTCTAAACGCTGAACGATATTATCAATATGTTTCCGATACGGTGCATATACAATAGTTTTAACCCCAGCTTCATCAATAGCTTCCACGAAATTTACCGTTTCCTTTTCCTTTTCTGAATCATAGTTAGAAGTGTACTTTTCGTGGTTGTCGATAACGAAAGTGATGTTGTTGCGCTTTACCTCACCGATATAAGTGTGTGGGTCATGCATATAAAGACTGCTACGGCTATCAAACACCATATCATTGTCACCACCATAGATGGCGGTGGCGGTGACTGCAACCATTGGGAAGCGATAGCCGTAGTTCTTCCTTATTTTGTTTATATGCTGACCCAAGAACCAATAGTCCACACGGAAGTCTCTACCCCATGTAGTTATGAGGTGGGCTTCGTCGATAACGAGCAAGCCAAGCTTACGTTCCTTACCTATGAAATACGTTATGTCGTATGATAGTAGTAACTCTGGCGAAAGGTATATCACATCTATTTCGCCATTCTGACAATCTTCAATAACCTTATCTCTATCAATTAAGCTCAATTCACTATTTAGGAAATAGACTTTCTCAAAGCCACGTTCTTGCCGTATCTGTTCCACTTGATCCTTCATCAGAGCGATGAGCGGTGAAACAACAATTGTCACATCGTGATTTTGTGATACATAGAAAGCAGGCAACTGGAAAAGCAATGACTTACCAGCACCTGTAGGGGCTGTAAGGAAAAGGTCTTTTACCTCCTTATTCTCTTTCGCATTTTTATACTCGTTGATAATTGTTTCAACAATAAGCCCTTGTGATATGCTGACAATTTCCTTTCCATAGTTCGGGTCTTTATAAACTCGCAGCTCTCGGAAGGAAGCATCCTGGCCCCAGTATCTTTTTAACAGATTGGTGGTTTCTTCAGATGGTATGAACTCTTCTTCAACAGCTTTTTCGTCAAGTTCAAAGAGCTGTCCTCCAAATTGTGACAACAACCAGTTTACCTTTTCGAGCTTTACTTTCTCTTGTCGGTTCATAGGCTGCTTTTTGAACACTTTTACGATAACATTCTTGTTGAAGCTGTCTTCATGTAAGCATTGATTTATGAAGGTGTCAAGTCCATAAGGGTCAGTTGCTGTATCTATAACCTCATGTTCATTGTCGTAAGGTAAAAGTTGTAACGCCTTTTTGTTAGAGAATATATTCAGCGTAGTGAACACCTCTATAGGCATTTTTGCAGAGTAATAGTAATTGTTACCAATCTGCATTTGTTCAGCCATATAGATGGGCATTGCTTCACTACGCTCTTCTATATTTTCCGCTTCTGTTTTCTCGATGAAATTTTCTTTTGGCAGAGGAAGTAATGCCCTAAATCCATCTTGTACGATAACCAAGCGCTCTTTGAAAAAGTCTGGCTGAATGTAGCTGATTAAATAGCTGAATTGGGCAAATGACAGGATTGTATAATCCAATTCTGGATTCGTCAACGCCATATTCAGCGTAGAAAATACTTCTGCAAACCACGATGATGAAAAAACGGATTTGTTGCCGTTTTGGAAGAATGTATTTTTATCTGCGAGCTGCTTCATGAAAACGTCCATGTTAACATATTGCTCAACTCCGACAAATACGAAGATTAGGTTTGCAATTTCCTTCGCTTTTTCATCAAGCTGATTCTTGATGAATGAGGTAAGTGTTTTCTGTATATTATTCTCAGCCATTCTATTGACAGACTTTAGAGTGAAGGTTTAGTTTTCAAATGGATTCCAGTCCTAGCTCCTTTAAGAAAACATTGAGCTTTTCTGTGGACTCTTTTATCTTTGAGTCTATGTCGGCCAGCAGAGCGTGGTTGGCAGTCAGGTCAATCTGAGGTTCCTCCTGTGCCAGGCTGACATAGCGAGTGATATTCAGGTTATAGTCGTTGTCTCGGATTTCTTTGAGACTCACACGACGGCTGTAACGATCCTCTTCGGCGCGTGTGCGATATGTCTCCACAATCTTATCGATGTGCTCCGGCAGCAACTCGTTTTGCTTCTTACTCTTCTCAAAGTATTCAGCAGCATTGATGAAGAGCACATCGTCGCTCTTGCGACATTTCTTCAGAACTATGATGCACACAGGAATGCCAGTTGAGTAGAAAAGATTAGAGGGCAGGCCGATGATACAGTCAATGTTATCATCGTGAATGAGCTTCTGCCTGATAGCTGCTTCGGCACCTCCACGGAAAAGAACACCGTGAGGCAAGATGATGGCCATCGTACCGTTATCGCTCAGATAATGGAAGCCATGCAATAAGAAGGCAAAGTCAGCTGCGCTCTTCGGTGCGACACCATAGCTGTTAAAGCGCGGGTCGTTGGAGGCATCATCATCAGGCTCCCATTTCAAGCTGAAGGGAGGATTAGCCACGACAGCGTCGAATGTAACCGGCTTCACGGGATTGCTATCTTTGAGCAACGGCCAGTCGTTGGTGAGTGTATCACCATGGAAGATTTCAAACTCCGAGTCGTGCAGACCATGAAGCAGCATATTCATACGGGCCAGGTTGAAAGTAGTGTTTGTTTTCTCCTGCCCGTATATCTTACCAATCTTACCACCATGTAGGCGCATTTGGTTGCTGACATTTAGCAACAATGACCCTGAACCACAAGCGAAGTCAAGCACACTGCTCATTTCTCGCTTGTGCCCTGTTTTTGGGTCTTGGCAGTCGAGAGTAACGATGCGCGATAAGATGGTGCTCACAGGCTGCGGCGTGTAGAATTCTCCTGCTTTCTTGCCACTTTCAGCAGCAAATTTAGCAATGAGGATTTCGTAGGCATCGCCAAGGATGTCCCCCTTGCTGTCATATTCAGCAAGTTTCTCTTCCAGCTTTACCACAATGCGACACATCAGGGTGTTCCTACTGGTGTAGTCCTTGCCGAGGTTTTGGCTGGTAAGGTTTATCTCAGAGAACAACCCTTTGAATGCCCCCTTGAAAGACTCCTCCTCGATGTGGCGGAAGCTTTCGCTCAATTCGGTGAGCATATTTGCATCCTGTGTGCGTGCCATTTCGTGAATGGTACTCCACAGATACTTCGGTTTGATGATATAGTGCTTGCTTTTAAGCATCATATCTTCAAAGTCAGGTACGTCCTCTTCGTTGTCTTTGTACCAGGCAAGTAGAGACTCATCAGCAGGAAGATCGCTTCCTAATTCCATACGGGCCGCAGACTCGTATTGCGCACTGATATAGCGATAGAAGAGCATGGGCAACATATAGTTGCGGAATTCGTCGGCAGGCATGCCGCCACGCAATACATTTGCCACTTCCCACAGCGCATTTCCGAGCTGTTCCTTCTCCTGCTTTGTCATCGTTGTTTTCGATGTTTTCTCCATGTTGTATGTTGTTTTTTGTTTCTATTATTCTGTTTTATTCATTTGGATGATTTGCTATCCAAGCTTCGCTGTGGAAGTCAGTCAAGTCAGGCAGAACGAACTGATACTTTTCCACCAGATGATTGAAGATGGATGTCGCCAATTCCTTGTTGTCCTCGTTCATTAAAGACGGAGAGAACATCGACCCTTGGTGAGTGAGCACATTCACCACACGAGAATAGAACTCTGTCAGTTCGTCTTCCGTGAAAGCCGTCTGGTCGTATGTCTGCCCTTTGTATTTTATGCCTTTGAGAATGACGGCGAAATCGCGGTGCCCGAAGAACTCCTTGATTTTCTCCATCACGCTTCGTAACACCGTAAAGTGGAATGTATAAAGCTTGTCACTTTCAATGGCATGCTTTATTTCACTCATCATAGCCACATTGTAGTAGAACGGCGTGTTGTCGTCCATCTTCTTCAGCACCAATCTTCCTTTTTGCTTATCGCGACTCAGATAGTAACGACCAAGTCTCCTGTCCCCAATCAGTCCGTGAAGCATGGTGTGGAAGAAGAGCGCATGGTGTGATGAAACCACAAATTTGATACGGCGGAACTTCTCTTTTCCCGCACGCTGTGCGTCTACCTCTTGCTTCAGTTGCTGCCGTATCACACTGTAAAGCTGTTCGGCAAATGCGATAACATTATTGTCATCCAGTGACGACATCGGGTCGTCAATATAGATGTATTCTATATCCTTGTACGCATCATTGCCTCCGATAACCTGATCTAGGATACAGCGGAAGAAACACCACACGAATAATCGTTCCTCGCCTCGCGAGATTTTGATGTTCTCTACTACGTCATCTATTTCCTGCCATTCGCCGTTGAGCTTTATTTTGCTCTTCACGTTCTTGCTGAAAACAACATAATCAGGCAGGTCAGGTGCTTCCTCACCGTAATGGAAATCGAAGTCAATATCTGTGAAGACTTGCAGGTACTTGCGCAGCTTGTCCGTGAAGTTGTAACCAGCCAGACCTTGTATCAACGAAGAATTCTGATTGATGAGAAGATGATGCTCGGTGTTGTTTTCGAGGTCATTATCCCATGTGAAGAGGTCTTCAGTATAGGCATTGTAGTACAGCGTATGCTGTGTGCTATCCTCTTTTCGGCCATAGTGCGCAAAGTCATACGAAAGGCGTGTTTTGCCGGTACCATTATAAGCAAATACCAGTGCGCAGTTCGTGAACAAGTCTTCGTAGGCTTCAAAGCCCCTGCGCAATGATTTTATGATATTGTCGTTATATGCCATACTGCCTATCATTTAGAGGGTGTTGGGAAGAGTTGTTGCATTAGACCTTTTTTATGGTCTTTGAGAGATTCCAATCTTGCTTCTTCATCAGAAATGAGAGAGTCAAAATTAGAAAGGAAATCAGCAATTATTCGCTGCTCTGCGTAAGAAGGAATATACAATGGCATGTTGAAGAAACCTTCAGATGTAATATTCATCCTATCAAAGCGAGCCCCAAAATTAGCTATACTTTTAAGGTATGGATGCCATATCGTAGTTTGGAAGTATTGCTCGTAAAAAGCAACACATCCAGTATGAAAACGGAAAATAGTATAAAGTGGGGACATTATACCTTTTCCTATTTTGTTAATAGATATAGGTCCAACAGGTGCAGCTGACGAAATTCGAGGGTTATAAACGAATTCGTTAATATCGACAATGTGGTAGTTGGCTGTATTCTCTTTAACAGCAATGCTTCTGTCAAAATAGTCATTTTGGTCAACAATACCAGAATTAGCCGAGTTTGTCAGAACTCTGGTAATTTCCATTTTGCTATTCCGCAGATTTACTTTCTTTGCGATAGAACCTAGTGTTTTCTCTTCCCACTCTCCAGAGAACTCAGGGAAGCGAAGACGTGGTTTGGTTTCGCCTGGCTGGGGGAACAGTTGCTGCATTAATCCTTTCTTATGCACTTTCAGCCTTTCCACTTTCTGATCTTGTGCGCTTATCAAAGCATCTATTTCAGAGAGGAATGTGGCAATCTTCTCTTGTTCGGCAGGGTCGAGAGGCAAGCAAACAGCTTTTGAAACAAATGTATCATTTGAAATATTGATAGTGTTTTTAGCACCCTTTTGAATCAATGATTCCAAATAGCTGTTAGTGTTTGCGGCACTCTCAAAGAAAGAATCTAGTATATAGCCGACAAATTTATTGATAGGCGTGTAAACAGCATACAATGGTGAAACAATCACATTGTATGGGTTCTTATTCTGCTTGACGATACCATAGGGGAAAGCACCAGTAGGGCTTTTTGTATATATTATATCATTGGGTTTCGCCAAGTTATATTTGGAGGTGTCTGCTGCTGCAAAAGATCTACCTAAATATTCAACTTGGTTGATAACACCTTTTGACACAGAAACTGAATGGACTTCACATTTTCCATCACTTTTTGTTCTATGCTCGTGAAGGAAGAACGAAAGAGGTTTGGAAGCCCATTCCCCAGTAAAACCAGGGAATCTCAGCTTAGGTGTACAGCTTTTGTTTTCGCTACTCATATATGTTGCGGTTTTATTGTTTTACGTATGCGTTAAGACCCTCGATAGTATTGCCGGCAGACAGCAAAGTAAACAGCGGAGCCAACTTTGCCAGCAGACCTTCCTTAGCAGTCTTGCGCAGCTTCCAGTTATCGATATGGCTTAACAGTTCGCGCAGTGCATCTTCGTCGATACGACGCAGCTTGGCTGTTTCGCTTACGAAACTTTCAAGTGCGGATGTGTCTATGCCATATTCCTGCGCCAGTTCTGCAATCTTTTGGTTAAAGCGCTTATCCTTAAACGCCTTGTAACGATTGCGAATATCGGCTTCGCTCAATCCGCTTCCTTTCTCCAGTTCCTCTTCGATGAAGGCTTTCAGGTATTCGCGTTCGTTCATCAGATCGACGCTGCTTGAAAGAATCTCCAACAGTTGTTCTTTGGTGATTTTCACCTTCTCGAAATGCGTATCTGTGTATTTAGCCAGCAGACGCATGATGTAGTCGTAGTCCACCAGTGCAGAACTGAAGAGGGACAACTCGAAGTCCGGCTCATCCCCTTCAGGTGTTTCTTCGGTGCGTGAACCACCGCCCTCGGGACGTGAACGACGAGCAAGGTCAAGATATGCTGTGCGGAATTGCTGGAGCGTATCTTCCGGCATGGCGCTCTCAATGGACTCTTTCAACTCTTCCGGCAGGTCCACATATTGGTCGAGCTTCAGAGCCAGACGCTGCACATCCTTGAAAGCGTCAATGAAATGAGCGGTGTTTTCTCCCTGTGGGATATTGATAACCTCTTCAGGTTTACATTCCAAGCCCATGCCATTCATGACGGTCTGTAGCTGTGCGATTTTATCCTTATATTTCTCCACTACCTTTTCGGCAGGCTCCACAAGCCAATACTCCTTTCCTTTGCTCTTGTCGAAGCCACTAAAGAGTACCATAGCATCCTCCATCGCACTTTCAAGGTTGCGATAACAGATGATGTTTCCATACGGCTTCGTTCCGTCAAGGATGCGGTTCGTGCGGCTGAAAGCCTGAATGAGGCCATGCCATTTTAGGTCTTTCGCCACATAGAGCGTATTGAGGAACTTACTGTCAAAGCCCGTCAACATCATCTCCACAACAATCACGATGTCAAGCTTCTTGCTGTGAGGGTAGTCCTTATTCGGATACTTTTGGTCTTTGACACGCTGCTGCACGTCTCTGTAGTACTCATCGAAGAGGTCAGGAGAGAAATTAGTGTCGTACTGAGCGTTGTACGCATCGATAATTTCTCCCAATGACTTTTTGTTTCCATCAGGATTTTCTTTGTTGTCGGCTTCCTCCTGAGGCAGGTCCTCATCCGAACTGTTCTTCATCGGTGGAGTGAAGACAGCCGTGATATTCAGTGGAACATAATCAGGGTCTGCCTGAGAACGCTTTTCCTGTTCCTCCTTGAAAATCTGGAAGTATCTTATCGCATCCGGAATAGAAGGAGTAGCCATCAAAGCATTAAATCGGCGCTGTGCGGTGAGCTTATCGTGGTTGTCGAGGATATGCTGCACGATTTGGTTCTTGGTCAGCGGTGTTGCGGTTTTTTTCTGTCCGTCTGCCGACTTGTTCCCATAATACTCTACCTTAAAGCGCAATACATTATTGTCATTGATTGCGTTGGTGATGGTATATTCGTGCAAAGGCTCCTGGAATACATCTTCCGTGGTGATGCATTCGGCTTGCTGTCCGTTCACCCGAACATAATGGCTATTCTCCTCAAAAATAGGAGTGCCGGTAAAGCCGAAGAGTTGAGCCTTCGGGAAGAAGCTCTTGATGGCTTTGTGGTTTTCACCGAACTGGCTACGGTGGCACTCGTCAAATATAAAGACGATATGCTTATCTTTCAGACGTAGCAGGCGCTCGTAGAACTTATTCTTGTTCGATGGGTCGAGTGCGATACCCAGTTTCTGAATGGTGGTGACAATCACCTTATCAGCATAGTCAGTGCTTTCCAGCCTGCTAACAAGCGCAGCCGTATTCGCATTTTGTTCCACACATCCCTCTTGGAATTTGTTGAACTCATCGCGGGTCTGTTTGTCGAGGTCCTTGCGGTCCACCACAAACACACACTTCTCAACATCCTTGTTATCTTTGAGC
This sequence comes from Prevotella sp. P4-51, assembly GCF_002251455.1. NCBI lineage: Bacteria > Pseudomonadati > Bacteroidota > Bacteroidia > Bacteroidales > Prevotellaceae > Prevotella > Prevotella sp. P4-51. The sequence continues at coordinate 70,394 of NZ_NPJM01000049.1, read as the reverse complement.
AGCGTGGAAGCCTTGAAACTTGTCAGGGTCTTTCCGCTGCCCGTGGTATGCCAGATATAGCCGTTACCCATTTGTTCTGCCACACGGTTTACTATGGCTTCAACGGCATATATCTGATATGGGCGCATGACCAGCACTTTCTTCTCCGTTTCCACAAGCACCATATAGCGGCTGATAAGCTTGCCCAGTTCGCATTTCTGCAACATCATGTCGGAGAAATCAAACAATTGCGCAATCTTATGATTGTTAGGGTCGGCAGCGTGGTACACCGGCAGATAGTTGTTTGTGGTGTCAAAGTGGAAATGTTCGTCGTTATTATTGGCGAAATACATTGTGTCACTTCCACCGTTGCTGACAATAAACAGTTGCATGAAGCACATCAGCGTGTTTGTATATCCGTTTCCACGGTCTTGCTTGTAGCGAACAATCTGCTCAACAGCTTTCAGCGGAGAAACGCTGTGACGCTTCAGTTCTATCTGAACAAGTGGAAGACCATTTATAAGAATGATGACATCATACCGCTGACGGCTATTAGCGGTGTTGATGGTCAGTTGGTTTACAACCTCATACTCATTCTTGCACCAGTCGCGAAGATTCACCAGGCTATAGTCGAAGGTGGTGCCGTCGTTGCGCACAAAAGTTTGCTTTTCGCGCAGATGCTTGGAAGCAGTGAATACATCCGATGTGATGTTTTCCTGTAGCAGTTTACGGAATTCATCATCGGAGAGAGAGACGAAATTCAGACGCTCGAATTTCTCACGGAAGTTTCTTTCGAGTGCATCTAAGGTGCGGATGTCACTACGATAGGTGTACTTCAACTCTTGCAATTTCTCGATGAACTGTTGTTCAAGCTGTGCTTCGCTTTGGATCATGTCTCTTTGTTTTTTAGGTTTGACGGTGCAAAGTTAGGTTCTAACTATGCAAGTTTTCTTCACTCTTCGGAAAACCTTCGAAAGATGTCTGTTTTGCAGAGAAACTTCTTATCGGTTTCCGGGTGCAAAGTAAGGGTCTAACTGTGCAGGTTTTCTTCATCGCTGATATATTTTTGATTTAATGCAAGAATTTTTTCTGCAATATGTTTTCTATAACTTTCTGGAGCAAGTACTTCCATGTGGTCACCAAAAGAGAGTATGAGAGAGTCCAGCTCTTTATTTACTTTCACATTGATGGACACGATGGCATAGTCTTTATGCTCTTCTTTTATACGCTGGGAGAGATGTAGCGGTTTGGTACGGATGAACTCAAACCGCGGCTTGCTTACCTTTAGAACTATGTCTTCCGAATCAACATCAGGCACTGTAACGCCAACCACTTCGTCGAAGTAGTCTTCAAAATCCCTTTGTGCTTCTTTATAGGGAAGAGCCACTTCCTCGAATTCATCTATGCGGTCGAGGGCATAGTGTGCGTAGTAGGAGTGTCCTTTCACCTGTGCAATAAGATACCAGCGGTCATTGTATTCCTTTAAGAAGTAAGGATAGATGGTGGCTGTAATCTGACTTTTGCCGTAAGGTGTATATTTCAGTTTTAGAACGCGCCTAGTGATGATAGCCTGGAGCAGTTCATTGAAGTGGCTAAGCCCCTTCAAGTCAACGTTAGACTGAAAAGAAACCACCTGAGACGAATTTTCATCAAAGAATCCACCTTCAATCTGCATAAGGCAGGAACGCACCCAGTCGTATAACGGCTCTCCTTCAAAATTTTCCAGAACGCGTATAGCATCTCCTATCTTGTTTCTTTCCTCGTCGTTAATGCGGAATAGAGGAATGGTGAAATTTGTATCAGCATAGCGATATATACGCTTGCGACCCTGTTTCAGGGTTTCGTCAAGGACAATATGGTAGTCGGCTTCAAGTGTATTGATGTCATTTTGAATAGTGCGTTTAGACACATCGGGTTTATCTAAACGACGAAGAGCCTTGTTACACTCATCCACGAGGTCGTCGATGGTGTATCCTTTGTATCTATTGCGAAGGCATCTGTTCAGAACTTTATAGCGTTCAAGAACTTGTTTGTCAACTGGCATAGCTCTTACAAAACAAGAACCCCCAAGCAGTGTCTCGACAGGCGACCAAACCTTTATGCAACACTGCGAGGGAGTCCGTATATCTATTTGCCTATTGGCAGTTGGGGTCTTTTGTCGATGAATGTAACGTAGATTGTTCGTCATGCGCACATTGCATGCGCGCAAAGTTACAAAAAAATATGCAAAAAAACAGCCATTTCCTTTAATAAATAAGGTAAACAGCATTGTTTTTTACATCATTTTTGTAACAAAATGACTTGCTTGGCAAATTATTTTATTTGTAATCGGAGCTACACGATACTAATAATTTGTTACTATTTTTCACCATCCAAAGAACTTTCCACCATCATCACACTCACGTTCCCAATCGGACTTCCCATGCCAGGTAGTCCGATTATTCTTTTTCTTCCCCTTGTTTTTGTGGGCGATGATAAGCATGATGCCCACTATAATGATTATTACTCCCATATTATTGCGTTTACTTGTTTATTGTATTTTCAGATTCATTAACTGCTCCGTGATGAACTTCAGCAATATACGTGGGTCAAAGTATTTCCCCGTATCGCTCCACTTACATAACAAGTGTAGATGTGGGCCTGTAGTACGTTTGCCCGTGTTCCCACTAATCGCTATCTTTTGCCCGGCACTCACATGTTGGCCATTTACCACGTTAATTTTCGACAGGTGGAGGAACGAGCATGTGCATATGCCGTAATCGATGGTGATGTAGTTTCCACCAGCCGTTGATGAACCTGCATCTGTCACGGTGCCAGGCAACATCGAATAGACATCTTCATACTTTGCCCTTAAATCCAATCCATAGTGCATCCTGCCTTTCCTGCGGTTCATCGGATCACGCCTCATTCCAAAAGGCGAGTTTATATGGATGTCCTTCAGGGGCAATGCAACCATTAGGGGCACTTCTGTAGCAGCACTGTCTGCATGCATGTCTATGTCTTCTTCTAACGAGTCCTGAACGGTAGTATCAGTTAGAACTTCCACCATCGTTCTGACTTTTTTCTTTTGTGTTTCTCCAACCGTATGGAATGGAGATGCCTCTTGCTGTGCATGTATTCTTGCCGTCGATGAGAAGCAGCACAGTCCAATTAGGATAATTGTCTCTTTTAGCATGTAAAGTTACTAATTTTTGGTGATATATCAAAATATTGAGCGTCAAACTTGTGTAATGAATCGAGATTTTTGTCATTCAAGGTGCGGTTTGTATTGCTCAACATATTGATAATACTATTGGGAGAATAATCTCTTGTAAAGCTGGGTAGCTATCTTTGCCACAGTGGTTGTATATCTTGGGTCTTCAGCGTACCCGATGCGTTTTAGGAATTGTAGGTAGTTTCCTCCTTTATAGCGGTATTGGATGAATTTCTGATAGCCAACCACGCTGTCCTCCCATCTGGCAAAGCGATAGTAGTCCTTGTGCTTGCTATCGTATAATCCAAATAGGTTGTGATAGTTCTTGCATACGGGGCTGGTGAAGTGCCCGGTTTCCAGGACAGCCTGGGCCAATACAAAAAGTTGGTTGCTCAATCCGACCTCCTCGATGACATCAATCAAGTTGGCTAAAGTCAATTCTCGACTTTCTCCAGTATAGTAGCTGAGTACCTGCTGGTTATTATGTTCCATTAAAGTGCTTCTTTCCCTCTTGTTTTGTTTGTAACTCTCATAGAGTTTAATCAGCTTCTCCAACTGTTCTATAGACAATCCGGAATAGGCTGTAGTTGATAACTGAACTGAATCTACTATATTGGAATCAGTAGAGCAGATGCTATCAGGCACACCTTCTCGCGTCTTAATTTCTGCATTGTTCACAAATGTGCGGTTATGCTCACCTATGGTGTGAAATGACCCTGTGTTACTCTGCCCGTACAAAAACGTCGAACAAAGCAAGGCCATTACAGATAAAATCGATTTCTTAGTTTCCATGGTGCAAAGTTAGAGCCTCCTTATACCATTAGATTAAGAATAAAGAAAGAAACTTAATATAATGAGCGATTTTTAATTATTGGTACTAATCAACCACCTCGTTAGAACCAATAATAAAAAGAGAAGTCAAATATCACTATTTTGAGCACATTAAAGAACTTCTATCCTTTCTTATCCAGTAATTTTGCGTCAGCAAATTTTCAAAATGTATAAGAACATGGAAGAAAAAAGATTTCACAGAGAGGATTATCCCCTTGACATTCTTGCTGAGTTCGGGCTCACGGAGGAAATGATATATGACCTCCCCGAATTTGTGCATGAGACCCTTGAACGTGGTGGTAAGTCACCCTTGCTGCCTATATGCGTTGAACAGCCCTTTGGAGTAACCCATGCCTATGCCAAGTTCTGCCTTATCGAGACGGAAGAGGGCCTTGATGTCATGTTCTCACCCAAGCTGAAGAGCATTAACCTCGATGCTTTCAGTGAAGAGGAGCGCCAATCCCTTCTTAGTGGTAAGGTCATTGTTGCCGAGGTGGACGATAAGGCTGTTACTGACGAAGGGGTAGAGGAGATGCAGCGCATCCAAGCCTTCGTGCAGCTTGACCGTGACACCAACGGCGTGATTTATACGCCTACACAAGTCATCGGTCGTAACCTCAATGCCGTTGCCACCGAATATGAGTTGAGTGGCGAAGACCTTAATAGCTTCTGGAAGGGCGGTCTTGTAACACTCTATGAGGAAAACCGCCTGGGGCAAAAAGAACCAGTTACTATCGGTGTTGACCTCTTTACAGATACGGGAGTCATCGTCGTTCCAGGCACTGCTGCCAAATGGGAGAACACGGTGCGTCGTGTCATGCCAAGGTATTCATTCGGCAATGATGGATGTTGGCTCAATAAAGACGGACGACTCACCTATGTTCCTGAAGAGGAGTTCACCAAAGACATCCTTGACGAACTGGAGCGTATTGCCAAACTGCATGGAATGGTCAGCGAGGCACATGAGCTACGTCATGCCATTCAGGAACCTCACGTTCACGCAGTCAACACAGAAGAAGAGCAGCATCAGCTTGTGCGATAATATCAGAAATACGAGTAATACAGTATAACCATTAAACAACATCATTATGGCAAAGAATTATCCAGATTATGATGACCTTCGTGAACAGTACGAGGCCGGAAACATTTCTGCCGTGGATTTCGTTACACAGCAGTCAGATGAGTTAACAGAAGAATATGAGCAGTTCTGCAAGGACAAGTCCATTGATACGGGCAGTAACCAATCAGCCTTGGCATTTATGGACTATCGTGACGAGCTGTTCGAGGAAAGTCTGTCAAACTAACCAATAGGGAAAGGAGCGAATCATGAGCATACGTTCAGAATCACTTCCCATGAGAGGACGGCTTTCCTATCAGTTGGAAGACCTCCTTCGCAGGAACGGCATGAGTGCCCAGCTTGCCGTCAAGGATGGCCAGTATAAGCTCCTTGTTCAGGGGCATGACTCCCCGTTACTGCAATATAACATCAGTGAGCAGCAGTTCCGTGCTCTCGGTGATGGTGGCACCAACTATGCCAACAAGAAAGCCTATAATGTTTTCAATGGCATTGTCGGCAAGGAGTTCGACCTCCCTTCATCATTCGTTGCAGCCCGTAATGTCAATGGCCGTGTTGCCATGGGACTTCATGGTTACAGGGTCGGTGTTGGAGAGTATGGGCGGCCTATGCCTTTCCGTCCCCATGCCTTTGGTCCTGGATTTCTTGGATGGATGCCGAGACAACAGGCAGGCTTCCACCTTCGTCGTGTCGGCGATGTGCCTATGGTCGTGGAGCATCCTGACGGACGCATACGCCCAGGAGAGCTGAAAAGCGGTGGCTACGGTTACTATTATAAAGGTGGTGTGACTCAGGCGCAGGAGGTGGCAGATCCATTGAGGGATTTGCAGACCTATTTTCCACCTGTTCAGACACGTCCACGTCCTTCAGAACCAGCCAAACCGTATAAGGAGCTGATTACGTCAGATGTGTATTTCACCAATGAGAAATGGCAGGAGGTATTGTCTTCACACGGTATCATCATTGATGCCGACAAGAAGCTGCTTACAATCCAGTCTTCAGGAACTCAGCAGGATTTCGTGTATGACCTGACAGAGGAAGAGGTCAAGAAACTCACGGAAAATTCATTGAAGAATGTTCCATTACAGGAACGTCTCGACATTCTCAGCCATGTTATCAGCGGAGATTTCAAGGACTCTATCACCAAAGACATGCTCAACAGCAAAGAGCGTATCAGCATCACCTTGAAGCCGGAAGTGGAGCAGGAACTTAATGTCCAGGCGCAACAGCGCGGTCTTCAGACGGTAGATGTTATTCCAGACCCGTTGCAGGAGCAACAACACTTCGCGCCAACCCTCAATCCAGAGGAAGGCTATGTCAACGGTGCTGAACTTGCAGAAGGCAACGAGCGCAAGGGCTGGTATCGTGAGGGCAATCATGGACGTGAGGTAGAGGTCGGTGACATCTGGGTGGAGAAGGGACAGCCGGAACGTTCACAGCAGCAAGAGACACAACCGAAGAAAGATAACAAGAACAACGAGCAAGTCACTTATCGCATGAGTGCTGTCATCAATGGTCAGGTCGTTTCCCATGAGATCAGCAAGAAACAGTATGACAAATTTCTTGCCGTCGATGACTACCAGCGTCAGCGCATGTTATCCAAGGTGTTTAATGAGGTCGATTTGAAGACCCGTCCTGAATTGCGACAGGGCTTTAATCTCGGTGCTTTCCTCGCTGCCGCAGGGGAAGCCACCTATCTTGGTGCCGACATCGCCCATAACGTAGAGCATATCCGTCATCCGCATTATGCCGCCGATGTATATCACGAGGTTCATGGCACTGGTCGAATCTATGCCAAGCCAGGCGTGGACTCTCCGCAGGACATCGCTTCAAGAGCATTCGAGGCTGGTCTTAACCAAGGCATCTATGGGCATGGGATAGGCAGGTGATAAATCAATAAAGACCGATGATGAGCAGCAATGACATGACCTATCAGGACTATCTTGACCGCATCAACATTCAGGAAGTCCTTCTTCACGCCGGTTACACCTTGAACCGACGTGACGGAATGCGTTATCCTTCTTTTGTCCGTATTGGCAGTGATGGATGCCGTATTCACGGCGACAAGTTCATTGTCACCCAGAACGGCAATACTTGTTTCCGTCCACCTGAACAGAAGTCCTACAATGTTATCAGCCTTATCAAGAGCTTCCCCGGAATGTTCAAGGAACATGTCGGCTCTTCCAATCCAGACCATCTGGTTAACGAGGTGTGCCGTAATATCCTTAACATTCCAAGCGAAGAAAGGCAAGGCAGGATTATTGAGCCGCGTAAGGAACAAAAATCTTTTGACCTCAACAACTATACTATCCATGCCTTCCGTAAGTACGACTTCGAGGGTATCAAGAAGTTCTATCCGTTCTTCATCACCAGAGGCATTAGCCTTGACACCCAGAAAGCCTTTGGTGCTCATTTCATACTTACAACAAAAGAGTCGTTGGATGGAGGTAAGAGTCATACCAACCTTTCCTTCCCGTTGTATGTGCCAGGCAATACAAATGTCGTCGGTTTGGAAGAACGAGGCTATCCCCGTCTTGACGGCAGTTCCGGCTACAAGGGCAAGGCATTGGGAAGCAACAGCTCCGAAGGGTTGTGGATAGCTGCTCTTGGCAAGCAGGACTTGTCGGACGCTACCGATGTATATTGGTTTGAATCCGGCTACGATGCCATGTCATACTATCAGCTTCATGTGAAAGACAATCCCTCGTTGGAAAAAGCCGTGTTTGTCTCTACTGGTGGCAATCCCACCGTCGGACAGATGCAGCGTATGCTGGCAGTCACGCCGTCAGCCAGACACCATATCTGTTTTGACAATGACCTCGCAGGTCGTCAGTTCACGGAAAACCTAAAGGGTGAGATACATCGCATAGCCCTCTCTTCCGTTGTCGTAACGCCAGAGCGCAAGCCATATCTCGATTCTATTCCCTTATCTCAGGATTATGCCAAAGGCGATATTGATACATTGCCGAAGCCTTTGCAGGACAAGTATGCTAAATACGAGTCTGCATGGGAAGAGTCCATGTCCATGCGTCAGAGTCATCTGTGCTATGAGGGTGACATCAGAGAACAGGAGGATTTGACAAGAAAGCTCTATAATGAATACAAAGATTCTGTCAGGGATTTCCTTGGTATAGACTCACGGAAGGTAATCCCATTTGTCCGTGAGGTTCCAGAGCGCGGAAAGGATTGGAATGATCAAGTCCTCTTGGAGAGGGAAGATAGTCTGAAAGCAACTGAAGAAGAAGAGACTCGCAGTGTCGCTTCTGGCATTGACCTCGATGCCGATGGTGAGATTGAGGTCAATGAGAGTGAGGAAAAGAAACGTGTTCACTTTATCAAGAGGTAGTATGAGCCAGGCATTTCCAAACATAAAGATACGTCCACACGGATTACAGTTTGTGGCAGGAAACATCGGCGGCATCGTCTGTGCGGTGCTGATCCTTTTATTGGCTGGCTATGACGGCTTGTTGCCGAAAAGTATCTTCCCGTTTATGATGGCAGCATTCGGCTTATTGTTCATCAACCTCTTGTGTAAATGTGTCTATCTGTTGCGCATATCCTATATCATCACAGAGGAGCAGCTTCAATATGAATATGGCATCCTGTCATTGCAACGTGATTTCATTGAACTTTACCGTGTTGTGGACTATAGTGAGCAGCGCAGTTTCCTACAGATGCTTTTCGGCCTGAAGACTGTCAGCATCTACAGTGGTGACAAGACCTGTCCACGTCTGGACATTATCGGTGTTCAAGGTGACAGCGACTTGATAACAATGATACGTGAACGAGTAGAGTATAACAAGAAAAAACACAACATCCATGAGTTTACGAATATACGATAGGCTCTTCAAGAAGAGCGACAAGCCCAACATGATACCGTCGTGGAATAACGCCTCTGTCAAGCAGTGGATGGTTGTCTCATTGATGGCACTCATCCTTTGGGTAGTAAGCTGTCAACGTGGCTATAGCCAGATAGTAACCGCTAATCCTGGGGAATATACCATATTGGCTACAGGCAATGCACTCATCAACAATACCGTGAAGTCAGAAACCAAGGCAGAACGAGAGACGGCTGTCATGCAGAATGCGATGGCTGGAGAGTTCACGAAGATGGCCGAATGGGAACGTCAATACAATTCTTATCTGAAGATGGCCAATGGATATGCCTCTGCCATCAAGGCAGCCACCCATATCTATGATGATGGTGTTCGCATCCTGCTTACGTTGAACAAGCTACGTCAGGCGGCAACGAACAATCCCCAAGGTATAGTGGCTACGCTTGATATGAATAACCTGTATATGGAAACAGTCACGGAAATGGTCAGCGTCTTCACACTGCTGAAGAATGCGGTTGCCAAGGGTGGTGAGCAGAATATGCTTACCGGCTCTGAGCGCTCCAAGACACTTTGGGAACTGGAGGATAAGCTCTCGTCATTTTCCCATAAGCTTCAATTGCTCTACATCAGCATCCGTCATTACAGGATGGCAGATGTCTGGAATCGTGTAACGGCAGGAATGATAGACCGTGATAAGGGCGGCATTGCCCGGCAATCTCTGTCTCACTGGCGGCGTTATGCCCGTGAGGTGGCACAATATGGACATTAAGATGAATGGAAAGATAAAACATATTATACTGGTTCTGTCCTTTCTATGGATGATGCCGAGTCTGTCTCATGCACAGATAGACCCGACGCTGACAGCCATGATCCTGGAGTACACCCATAAAGCCAAGTCCCAGTACAACTCTCAACTGGAAGTGATGGCCGTGGAAACGGAAGGTCATGTGTGGCTCAAACAGGAGGTCGAGGCGACAAAAAATTATCAGGAGCAGTTCGACCGATATATAAGCACTTTCAGAGGTATTATCTCATACGCTGCACAAGTCTATGGCTTCTACTATGAGATCAACCACCTGACAGAGAACATGGGGCGATTGTCCCACCAGATTGGTGATACACCTGTCAATGCCATTGCTGTAGCCCTCCATAATCATAGGAATGACATCTACGTGGATATCATCAACCAAAGCATTGGTATTGTGAACACCATAAGACAGGTGTGCATTGATACGAAGATGACAGAGAAACAGCGAATAGAGCTGGTTTTCTCCATCCGTCCACAATTGCAGCAGATGAACAGAAAGCTTGCCATGCTTACGAAGCTGGTAAGATGTACCACGATGGCCCAGGTATGGTATGGCATCGAGCAAAGGTCTTTGCCTCATAGGGAAGGCAAGGCTGGCATTGTTGAAGAATGCCTGGGTATGTGGCGAGTCAATGGAAGAAGTGTTAAACCAAGAAGATAAAAATACGACTATGGGATGGTTATCATTAGCAACAAGAATACTGCCCAAGGTGTGGCGGGCAGGTAGTAAGGCCACATCGACATTATGGCATGGTGGAAGTACCGTGCTTGGTGCTGGCGGCAAGGCTCTGACTGTTGCCGCAAGGAACCCGAAGGCAACTGCTGCAACAGGTGTTGCAACCTTTGCCGGATGGCGGATGTTGGATCATCCAGAGGAAAGCCTTGGAACCGCTGTCGGCAAAACGGTAAGAGGTGCTGTTGACCAGAGTGGTGACTTCGCCCATGATGCCGTCAATGGCTTTACGGGGGAGAACACTGTCGAACAAGTCAAAGACACTGCCAGCAATGTCGTTGATGGCTTGCAGGAAACGGTCTCGGAAACAAAGAGCGTTCTCGGTTCTTTGGGAAACACGCTACAAGGGATTGGTTCATCATTAGGCAATCTCTTAGGAGGTGGCTTGAATATGTTTTCCAATTTCTTTAGCAACCTTACTAACGGAAAAATATCAGGACTTGGCATCGGTGGACTCATAGCTGCCGGCTACCTGATGTTTGGTCGGTCAGGATTGCTTGGTAAGATAGGCGGTGCTTTGCTCGCCATGATGATGATTAGCGGCAATTCCCGTCAACAGGCACCGGCTGTAGCCCAAGAGAATACTCAGCAACAGTCCCAGGAGCAACAGCACGGAATGCGCAGGTAATACGAATAATATCAGTAATAACATAAATACATCGCATTATGAAAAAGATATTCATGCTCATGTCATCTGTGTTCCTGGCATGCCCTATCTATGCGGATGCTATCACAGATGGAATCTCAACGGCTGGGGATGCCGTTTTCAGTTATACATCTTATGTTCAGGCATTCGGCTATGTCCTGTCCTGTATCATCGGTATTGTAGGGGCGTTTGTCATCTACTATGCTATTGCCAACAACGAACAGAACATTCGAAAGCGTCTTCTGATGTGGGGTGGTGGTTGCGTCACCATGCTTTGTATGACTATCGCATTGCCCAAGTTCTTTGATTATCAGAAAGGGCTTGCAGGTAGTACGTTGGCAGACGGAGGAAACGGTTCTGGTGGCTTCCATCGCTTTGTCGGAGGTGATGACTATGGTCGTCTTATCATCGACATCCCAGACCTGAGTGATCCTCGTTGGCGGCCTGACCCCATTTATGACCGTCGTATTCTTCCCCCAAGAAGACCAGTCCTGATTGTTACCGACTAAAAGTTCATTTTCAACATTATGAATATACAGCATACAATGAATCTCTATTCTCCAAGTGGCTATGCCATGCCTTTTGAGGCAGACGAGAATACACCCATTGAAGTGGCCAGAAACTATGGCAAACATGTTAATGAGAAGACTGGAGAAGAAAGTTTCTCTCATGGTATGGATTTCAGGGTACGTCGTGGTACTTGGCTGAAAGCCTTGGCTACGGGTGTCGTATCTGGCATATCCAGTGATACTCAGAATGGGTTTAGCCTGACGGTCAATTATCCCAACTATGCGGATGGTAAGCGAAGCTGCTATGATGTTATCTACAGTCATATCAGCGAAGCAGTCTGCAATTTCGGTAAGAATGTCAAGGCTGGTGATAACGTGGCTCGATGTGACGGGCTCCTGCATGTAGAGGTGCATTTCAACGGTGAAGAGACAGACCCACTGGAGTTCCTGACCATGATTAGGGACAATCTTATTGTGAACAGCCAGAAGGATATGTCCGGGACTAATCCTGAGATTGCCACCTTGGATTTTGATGTTCATACTCCTTATGACGCTCAACAGACAGAGATAGACCAGCTGATGATGCGTTACTTCGGCAGTTATATGACCGACCTGCTTAGCGGAAACTATCATGTTCCAACCCAGACGGAGCAGGGCTTGCGTAATGTCATTGCAGAGGGTGCAAGGAATGGAGCATACTATGAGCATACTCCTTCCATGCTCAATCCCCTTGGCCTTGGTCATCGCAGTTTCTCTATCATCGAGAGAGTGCAGACCATTCTGATTACGGACTTCCTAAATTACCTTGCCTTGATGCACAGCGTGTTCCTGTCTTCCATGAGTGAAATCGAAAAAAAAAAGCTGCTGACAGGGCTGTAGAGAGTCAGGGTGTCTTAGACCCTTTGGCTGACTTTGAGATTGACATCCAGAGCTTCGATATTCAAAGGACGGTCAGTGTCTATCCCGACAGGGACGGCATCGTATGGTGGACGAAAGCCTGGTTCAACGGACGTAAGAAAGGAGAACGGGCCATAGAGATTAGCAGGGCACTGGCCATCAAATTCATCCACGATGACATCCAAAAGGATGAGTGGCTGGAAGAGTTCTTTCCCAAGCAGATGGAAGTTCTTCATGCGGCACTCGCACAGACCAGGGAGCAAGTCATTAACCAATATCAACAGACAGTAGTATAGCTATTATGGCAGATAATAAAGACATATTTACTTCCACAGTCGTTCCCATCATGGACAAAGTCCGTGATGACCTTCAGCGCAAACAGGCTGACGAGTATGAACGCCACAGCAGGTCATGGGGTGCTATGATGGCTGGTGCTGCAGGTCCTGATGGCGGCATGGCTTCGTTGGATGCCTATAACAGTACCATCCTTTACACAGGAGAGTGGAACACCAAAACGGTGGAAGACTATATTGACATGGTAAAGGCTGAACTGAAGAAAAAAGGCATTGCTGTTGATGCTGTACTGGAGAAAAAGATGATAGACCATCTTATCCATCAGCAGATGCCCAAATCTACAGTTGAATATATTCTTCGCAAGGCAGCAGAAGGCACCATCTTCTATCTTCCCCAACGTGCCAGGACATCTTCTTTACAAGACCACATCAATAAAGAAGCTGAACGACAATACAATCCATCATTGGCTTCAGAGATTACAGGTAATATCCTTTCTTGGGCTGCCAATGCAGCAAGTACAGGCGGTTTTGGTGGGTTCATAGGACAGACCATATTAGATCTCGGTGTGGAGGGTGGTTCACGTATTGCCCCAGGGCAAGAATCAGAATATCTTGAAAAGCAAAAAGATATTGCCAGAAAAGAGGTGGCAGCAGCAAATAAGAAGAAGGTCACAATTCCACGATGGATGCTCACCCAGATGGGATTTGAACGCATAGCGGACGCAACCGACAAGCAACTGGGCGTTGCAGTACAATGGGCACAATCCAATGCGGATATCTATCGTAAGAAAGTCAATACAGCTGTCAACAATGGTTCCAGAACTGTTAAGTCCCATGGTGATGGAAATGACATGTCCGTTACTGATGCAACTTTACGTGCCATGCAATATGAAGCCTATGTAAAGGCACTGAAAAAGGAGCAGGTCTCTCGAAAAGAAGCCCGTAAGGAAGAACAAGCTAAAGCCTCAGTCATAACAGAAGCCGAAGAGACGAGTATAGCATCACCAAAGGTGACTCAGAGCGTTCCGGAAGAGCAGTCTTCCCATAACACAGAGGCCGTTCAAAGTAATACAGCTGATACAAGCTCTGCCCCCAATGATAATATTCTGGGCAAATTCGGAGGGTGGAACAACCTTCTGGATGCCTTTGGCCTCTCAGGGGCAGGTGATACGTTCAGGTATCTTGGAGTCACTCTTGCCAATCTGCCGGATATGCTGTTGGGTGTCTTTACGGGACGTACCAAATCCATCGGCCTGAACAAAAGTACGATGATGCCGTTGGCGGCTTTGATTGGCGGTTCATTTATCAAGAACCCATTGCTGAAGATCCCTATGATGCTATATGGTGGTGCCAACCTCATTAATAAGGTCGGTCAGGAGTCTTTGGCCGAATATAGGCAGGAAAATGGACTCACTCAGCCAGTGCGGTATAAGCAATATCCAAATGAGGAACTGAATGCAAGAATCAGCAATCCTCATGTCGAGGGCAATGTGCTCATTGTCGATATAGACCACGTTCCCCGTATAGTCACTATGCCTCCGACATTGGCAGATGCCTATCAGTCTGGAGCCATTCCGTTGAACACCCTAGCGAATCACATCCTTGCCAAGACTGATCAGATGCAACGAATACAGATTACTGAACAGCCATCGCAGGAAGTGGCAAGGCATTATGAGCAGAACCAGGAGCGTGAACAAGTCAAGGGAATTCGATAGAGACAAGTATATAATTAATTTCTAACCATTAAATGATACGATAATTATGGCAGAAGAAACAATTCAGAAAAAGACTGGCGCAGAACGCCAAGCGGCGTTTTTAGTGACGGCACTCGAACGTGCCAGCCAGCAAAACGGTGTCCTTTTGAACGGCACCAAGAAGCAAACTCCGCGGTTCTTTGACAAAGGACTTCGTGTTAATCCTGTAAATGCGCTCATTATGGCCATTCACAGCGATATGGGCGGTTTTAAGACGAACAGCTATGTGCTGTTCAATGACACAAAGAACCGTGGTGAAGCCGTCCGAAAGGGCGAAAAGGGAGTTCCGTTCTTATGGACAAACAACAGTGAATATGTCAACAAGGATAATCCTGAAGACAAAATCACCCGTGAGGCTTTCAAGGCACTTCCAGAGTCTGACCAAGCTAGTTACAAGCCGAATCCGAGGGAGGATGTCTATGTCTTGTTTAACATAGACCAGACGACGATGCCCAACGTCCATAAGGAGGACTATGAAAAGCAGGTTCAACTATATGGAGGAACTGCTGAAGCCCAGGATGCCTCTTATATGGACAAGGATGATAAGGCCAAGCGTATCAGCGTAAACCAGTTCATCCTGAACATGCGCGACAACCTTGTGCCCATCCGTAAGGATGCTACAGGCATAGCCCATTATGATGGTCAGCGTGATACCGTATATATCCCTGCCCAGAAAGGCTTCCCTTCATACGCTGACTATGTGCAGGAGGTGGCGCGTCAGGTTGCCCATGCTACTGGAGTCAGCGGACGGCTCAACCGTGACAGCGGTGCAAGTCAAAAAGAAACCCTTGTTGAAGAACTTGCATCTGCTGTCAAGATGTTGGATTTTGGTATGCCTGCTAAGTTGCGTCCTGAAACCATGAAGTCACTTCCTGCTATCATTGAGCAGATGAAGGCAGATCCTCAGCTTGCCGAGGATGTCCTCCATGAAGTTAACCGTACCGTCGGCATGATGAAGAAAGCGGAGAATGGCGAGAAGATACAGCTCATTGAGAAGCCTTCTAATGAACGTCAGCAGCAGTGGGCAGCACAGTTCCCGATTGCACATGTGCCGGAACAATTCTCAGCTGTTACCATGCTCAAAGACGACGAAGGCAAGTGGACGCTGGCCATGAAGGCTGAAAACATGCCCGTTCTTTCTGTTCATCCATCCAAGGAAGATGTCAGCCTTTATTTCGATGTCATCAAGAACGACCATGACGATGCCCATGTGCAGGAGTTCCGTACACAGATGGCTCAGAAATACTATTCCTTGTTCAGTAAGAACCAGGTTCCTCCAGTCAACATCTTCAAGAGTGATGCCAGTCAGGAGGCGTTAGACCTTATCTCCAAGGTCAATGCTTTCAAGACAAAAGATTCAAAGATTCTCCTTGTCGCCACAATCGGCGATGAGAAGCAGAAACCTCGATATGTCAATCAGGAACAGTGGCAACGCTTGTGGCTGGCAGATGACAAACAGGACTACAAAAAGCATTTGGCAGCAGCCCTTTATTCTGATGTCCTTGCCAGAAAGCTCGAAGAAACGAAAGAAAGGGTTGCTCCAGAAGTTGATGGCACAAAACTTCATGAGGAGCAGGAACGTAGGAACAATCAGCAAGAAGAGAAACGCCGTAATTCGCCTGAGCAGAAAGAGAAAGAACGACAGGAAGAGAAAGCTAAGGAGGAAGCGACCAAAGCAGAAACCAAGGCAGTAGCTGCTGTTGTCCTTTCGCCCATGATGAAACAGTTCCTGGATCTGAAGAGCAAACATCCAGATGCTCTTTTGCTGTTCCGTGTCGGTGATTTCTATGAGACTTATCAACAGGATGCAAGAAAAGCATCCCAGGTTCTTGGCATTACCCTTACTAAAAGCAGCAAGACAAAAGGGCCGGATGGCAAACCTGTGGAGATGGCAGGATTCCCTTATCATGCTCTTGATACCTATTTGCCAAAGCTTATCCGTGCCGGTGAGCGAGTGGCCATCTGTGACCAGTTGGAGAATCCCCGTGCCACGACAAAAAGAAACTCTGAAGAATCTTCTCAGGAAAACAAGCAAGAAGTGAAAGAAGTTGTTGCTCCTGCTAAAAAACAGGAGGAGGAACAGCATCGAGGCGTTCACAGATAATGAAACATTATGGCAAACAATTCAAGACAGCAATACATTGACCAGTATGCGGAGTACGCCATGGAACAAATGCGCAGGTATGGCATACCTGCTTCTGTGACCCTTGCGCAAGGCATCATTGAGTCTGCTAACGGCAAGAGCACCCTTGCCCGGACAGCCAATAATCATTTTGGCGTGAAGGGCGAGTTCAACGGTGCATACGTCCTTGCAAATGATGATAAGCCAAACGAGAAGTTCAAGAAGTATGACAATGTGGGACAAAGCTATGAGGACCATTCCAAAGTCCTCATGGCTTCACGTTATCAAAAATATGTCGGGAACCTATCTCCTGATGATTACAGGGGATGGGCTGCTGGCATTAAAAAGGGCGGCTATGCCACTGCCTCCAATTATGTCTCGACCATCGTTGGTGTTATCGAGGGCAGTAACCTCCAGAAGTATGACAAGATGGTTATGGAGCAGATGAAGAGGGAAGGACGGCAATTCGGCACTGCCTCCAATCCATTGAAGGCAGGTGCATCTACCAGTCCATCCAGTAATAGCGAGCTGAAGTCAACAGGAATGGATTTGCCGCAAGGTGAATACAGTATGCCAGTTAAGCGAGACTCCTTTATGCTCATAACTTCTCCTTATGGACCACGAAAAGACCCGATGGATCGAAGCAGGACACAAGTTCATCATGGAATCGATATCAAAACCAATGGTGATGCAGTCCTTGCAACGGAAAACAACGGAACAGTAGTGGCCGTCAACCATAACACCAATACAGGTGGTGGCAAGACGGTAACTGTGGAATATGCTCGTCCAGATGGTAGCAAGACACAAGTGCAGTATATGCACCTTTCTCAAATTGATGTCAAAAAAGGCGATACCGTACAGGCCGGGCAGAAACTGGGCGTGTCAGGAAACACAGGCTCTCGCACGACAGGTGAACATCTGCATTTTGGTGTCATCAATATCTCCTCTGAAGGAAAGCAGCAATGGGTCAATCCTGCTGCCTACCTTGCAGAAATCAACCAGAAAGGGAATCTTCAGAAACAGGCTCAGTATAATGGCAAAGATCTGTTGGCACAATACCAGGCAGGTGGAACACTGACTCCGCCACCTGCTACGCAACAGCAGCAGGTCACTCCCAATGACTGGCTGACCATGCTGATGTCTTCCGATGATTCAGCTTTGGCTCTTAGCGGACAAGGTGAGGGTGGTGGCCTTTTGGATTCCATTATGAAAATGTTCATGACGATGCTTCTTCTGAGTATGCAGATGGAGAACAAAAGCAAAGAAGAGAAAATGGAAACTGTAACGGATGCCTTGGTCAACCGGAGGATCGATATCAGCGGATTTACGCCTAATCTGAAATCCGCTATGTTGACCATTAAGGACAGCGGTACTGCCGTCCTCACTACTGATGACGGCAAGAAACAGTATGTCCATGAACTGACTTCCGCAGAACAGTCACGTTTGTCACAGGTGCTTGGAAGTGACGTGGATGATGCCACAAAACGTCAACGCATTGGTGCTATGGTCAGTGCCATTACTTTCTCCCAACAAGCGTCGCAGAACTACGAGCAGATCGTTACACAGCAGCAGTCCCAGGAACAGAATTTACAAAGGAAATAATTATTCATTAAAAGCATTAGTACAATGATTAGAGCAGATGTTAACATGACTGGCACTATCAAGAGAAGTGCCACCACACGAACAGACAAAAACGAAAAGCCTTATTTGTCTTTTGTAGTGAACGTAAAACTCCCGGATGCCAAAAGCAAAGGAAGAGATCTGGATGTTCTCGTAACTTTCCAGGGAGGAAAGAAAAGTGACCTTTCCCTTCTCGCAGAGAAGCAGAGGGTCACGGTGCAGGGAACACTCGACATTAGGAAAAAAGGGGAAGACCTGGCCTTCTATCTTACGGCAAACAAGGTTTCAGTCAAAAATGTGCCAGACGAAGATGGCATCACAGGTGAACTTCATTTTAGAGGTCGTCTGAAGAACGATAATATCTATGAGGAAAAGAGTGACCGCAATGGCAATCCATATCTTCTGTTTTCGGCATACTCATCTGAGAAGGTAGGTGATAATTTTGTCAGCACGTGGGTTCGCTTCCTTCGTTTTCCTGAAAAGGGTGCTGGTATTGAGACCATCAAGCCGGAATGGATGCAGCCCAGGTGCAGGGTGAGCATTGACGGTGAACTACAGCTTGCTTCGTATGACAAACAAGTTCGGCTGTCCTGCCGTGTTAGTGACATGAAGGAATTCATCAAAGAAGAATACCAGAACAAGTAATATTGAAACTATGGCTAAGAAGAACTATACCACAAATGCTGATGGGAGAAGTGCTGAGGACAAGGCAATGGACAAGTTCGCCGAGCTGATGATTGAGAAGATTACCAATCTGCAAGGTGACTGGAAAAAGCCCTGGTTCTCCCCTCAGGCAGCCCAATTGCCGCGCAACCTCAGTGGCCGTCAGTATAATGGCATGAACAGCATCATTTTGATGCTCATGCAGGAAAAGAACGGATGGCAGACATCCCGTTATGCTACCTTTGACCGTATCATGGGACTGAACTATGTCAAGGACAAGGAAGGTGGACGGACACCAGCACTTGACGAGAAAGGTGAAAGGCTTCCGATGGTATCGGTAAACAAAGGCGAGAAGAGTACGCCTGTCATGTTGACGACCTTCACGGTGGTCAATGCAGAGACTAAAGAGCGCATCAAGTACGAGGATTATAAGCAGATGAGTGAGGAGGAACGTGCGAAATACAATGTTTATCCAAAGCTTCAGGTTTACAATGTCTTCAACCTTGACCAGACGAACATGAGGGAGGCGCGTCCCGAAATGTACGAAAAGTTCCTCAATGAGTCAAAGGGTGAACGGGAAACATCTGATAAGGAGATGGAGAGTTTTCCAGCTATTGATGCAATGATAGAGAAGGACCTGTGGGTTTGTCCTATCAAGCCGACTCATGGTGACAATGCCTATTACAGCATCAGCAAAGACATGATTGTTGTTCCTGAGAAGCAACAGTTTATAGATGGAGAATCGTTTTATTCCAATCTTTTGCATGAGATGAGTCACAGTACAGGTTCGGAGAGTCGTCTTAATCGTCTGAAGCCAGGACAAAGTTTCGGCAGTGCAGAATATGCTCGTGAGGAACTGGTGGCTGAACTTACTGCTGCCTTGGTGTCATCGCAGTACGGGATGACGAAGCATGTAAAGTCAGACAGTGCGGCCTATCTGAAGGGATGGCTCTCGAATCTAAAAGAAGACCCCTCGTATATAAAGACAACGCTTTTGGATGTAAAGCGTTCTGCATCATTCATAGGCCAGCGTGTCGATGCGGTTAATATGCGGATTGAGCGTGATGGTGTTAATGCGGACTTTTCCGACATCCGTGAACAGAACAAAACCTATGCTCCGACTCATCAGGCATCTAAGCCAGGCGGACAGACCACTACGGAAACGGAAAAGCCTAAACAAGAAGATGTGAAGTCAGAGCAGCAGGAACAGCTGGCAGCACGCGGGGTTGACCCGCCTCGATTTCACCGTTGACGGTATCACGGTCAAGGATAATCATATGGAGGTGCTGTTCACGTTCCATGCCGATGATGCAGAGATGTATTTCGGAAAGACACCTGTCAGTGTGGATATGGGAACAGCCCTTTACATGCTTCAGCAAAAGGACTCCATGCCACAAGGAAAGGCATGGGGGGACAGCTTTCCTGCTGTCGTTAACCATACATCTTCCAGTGTGGCAAGGCATCACCCGGACTTCATTGCAGCCAAGCAAGGTGATTTCGATGCTGCCATCAGGCTCGTTGATGATCTCGTAAAGGACGAAAAAGTGATTGATGTCGCCACACGTTTCCCTGAAGCTCATGTAGCATATATTCATCGTCAAAATGGGACTGGCATCAATATGATACCAGCTGCATTTGCAGCAAAATTCTCAGCTGCAGGTATGACGGTAGAGGATGACATTATTGCAATAACTAATGTCTCTCATACAGATGCTTCTGACGTTGCGCGTCTTAGCCGTAGGATGCGATTTGAAGGGAATGTCACAAAGGGTGCCAGTTACATCATCCTGGATGATTTCATTACCTCTGGTGCAGAACTCAGGGATATGCGAGACTACATTTCCAGCAAAGGTGGCAATGTGGTGATGATAACGACTTTCGGACACGGAAGTTTCGGTAAGCTTACAGACATCAGGATTGATAACGACTACAAGAACAAACTGAGAGAAGCAGGTATCACAGATCAAGATTTAAGAAAATATGGAATCGCATCAGAAATCGGCTGTCTCACCATCAGCGAAGCAGCTAAGCTCAGCAGAGTGGTTAACGCCAGCGCAAAGAAACGGACTCCGCAAGTCGTCGAAAGATTTTCAGTTGCACGTCAGGAGCAGTCCACAGTTTCAGCGATGGCAAAGGACGTTTCTGGAACAGAAGAGAAAATGACAAACCACGTACAGGACACCTCTATATCACGCTCTTATGTGCATAGATGACAAAAAGCATGGCCTCTAATGGTCATGCTTTTGTAATAATTGTGTCGAAAGCCCAGTCATCTTAACGACAGCTATACTCTGCAATAAAGCTACTATCAGAATATGCCGAACGGCGATGCTTGACCAGAATCGAAAGAAAGGTTTTGTGTTTGGACAGACTCAAAAGAAGCAATATCATAATTGCTTTTCAGTCTTATTCTATTCCGATGTCCAGTGAGATTCTTCTCAATGTAGAGTTCTGTTATATCACGCAGGTCGTTTCCATATTCATCCTGATAGACTTGATAATATTCGGGACGATGTATAAACATGACCATATCCGACACATCTTCTATTGTTCCAGAATCGCGTAGGTCTGAGAGTTTGGGAGTGTAGATGGAATCAGTAGCCTCTTTGTGCTCGGGCCTGTTTGTCTGAGAGAGAATGATGAAAGGCACATTCAGTGTCATGGCCAGAGATTTAAGACGGCAGACAACTTCCGTGACTTCATCGTTCCTGGTCCAGTTTGGATTACCCTTTGATTGGATGAGTTGCAGATAATCAATAAAAACGGCTTTCGCCTTATTTTGCTTGCAGAACATGTGTACTTGTTCTTCCAGTTTGTCTATGCTGATGCCTTGTGTGTCAAAGATATATATAGGAGAGTCCCGAAGTGCTGCTGAGCCTCGTTCAAGGTTTTCCCATTCTTCCACCGAAAGCATTCCGCTGACGATGTGTTCAAGTGGAATCTTACAAACAATCGAGAGAAGGCGCTGGACAATCTTTTCTCCAGTCATGCTGGGTGATATGTATATGACAGGCATTCGGTGGTCGATGGCTATTCTTTTTACCATAGACAGTGCAAGTGAGGATTTTCCTATTGCAGGTCGTCCGGCAACGGTAATCAAGTCCCCCTCTTGAAAGCCATGCGTTATTTTGTCCAGCTCTTCAATGCCTGACGACAGACCTGTTATGCCACGGCCATCGATGGAAACTGTTTGTATCTTCCGTAGAAAAAGATCAGTTGTATTCTTGATGTTACTCATATTATCCATATTACTCGTAAATATATTGTTATCGTTTGAATGATGTATTGCTCATCTTCTGCTTTATGTCATCCAACGACTGTACGACAGGCTTCGATGGTAAGGGGGATGCTATGGTTATATTGCCTGCCTTGATTCGTGTATAATCAAGGATGGATATATCCAGCCCATTGCGCCTGGCAAATTTTATCATATGCCCCGTGCCACGGCTCTTTCCGTCCCAAAATGCAATTAGCGCGTCGGAACACTTTGCCATCTCTGCATTCCTTACCATACCTGCAGCCTTGCCAAGTAACCGCCATTTGGCGGGATGCAGTTCAAAGGGAAGCCTGAACTCATTCGCAAATCTTTCCCCAAGAGAATCTGCGCCACGGGCATGGCCGGAAACGATGATGACCCTGTGTGTCTTCATCTTTTCCTGTAAGATGGAAAGGCAGTGCTCCCTCAACAGAGCATAGTCATTGAAGGAGCGGCTGCCAGCTATGATTACCCTATAGTCCGTCATAGAATTATCGTCAGTCATTTAGTTTTTCCTCATCAATCTCCAGGTAGAGTGAAACCTTACTGTATCTGTTATCTTTGGGATTTGTGAAGTCGCTTATACCGCCAAGAGAAATGCCTTTCATCCTGTCTGTCGGTACGCCTCGTTTCTTCAGTTCTTTGGCGATGAACCTTGTTCGTTCCTTGCTTAGTGAAGAATTGCCGTTTTCTGAGCCAGTTGCACTGTCAGCAGCTCCGGCGATGTGTACCTTCAGGTTATGCTCAATAGCAACTTTTGCAAGTTCATCGAGATTGATAAGCTGGGATTCATCCGTTAATTCCGCTTTGCCTAATTGGAAGAAGAAGTAGATAGGGATGTTCAGAATATTAGGCTGTGTTTCCAAAGCCTGGGGTATGGAAAAGGAGTTCATGCTTTTCAAGCGTGAACGAAGTGATAGCAATCCTCTGTAGTTGTTTTTCCCATTGCCACGGTCATCAAACAAGTAACCATATTTATCCAAAAGGCCCTCTATTTCCAGTATCTTCTTCAGCTCATCAAGCGTCTTTTGGTCGATGTTATGTTGATTGCGGAGCATCTGATTGTCTTGTTCCAGTTGTCTGCTGTATGAAATAAGATAGTCATTCTGATTAATGTATGGCACAGCGTCGATGGCATGTTTCCATTTTGGGTTTCCTAAGTTCACACCGATACCCAACGAAAGGGAGAGCATGTTGTCTCCCAACTTGCCCCGGTCACCGTTCCCATCGAAATCACGGAACGTGGAAAATCCTCCAAGTTCTCCAGATAGGAAGAACCTTTGGCTGACATGGTAACGTGAATGGATTCCATAGGTTAGCGCAAACTGCAAGTTTCGCAGCTTGCTGCCATCTGGTGACATCACGTTAGAACCGTGAGCCAGGCCAGCTCCGATGTATGGGGCAAAATCCCATTTTGGCATACTCTCTGAGGGACGACGGAACAGGTTGGCGATATTATACATAAGATCCGCATGTGCCAGCTGATAACTCATTTTTGCCAAGTCGCTGTTCTTGTACTTCAATCCCTGAAAGGCCACCCTTGCCCCAACATTTGGTGTGAACCACTTGCCAAGGTAGGCATTGAATGAAGGTGTAGTCCTGTCGAAGAAGTCACCACATCCCAGTGGTTTGCCGATGAATGCAGATGCGCCACCTTGGATTCCGAAGAACCAGTGCTGGCTAATCTTGCCGACTTGGACATAGTCGGTTGTCAGCGTCGGTGCCAGACGTTGTAAAAACGGGTTGTCAACTGAAACCTGGTGAAGTGTGTCAACAGGCCATCCTTTTGCGCTTGCAGTCATTGAGAGTGCAAGCATTGAGATCATCATTACTTTTTTCATTGTTTACTTGTTTTGTTATTACTAATGTTACTGATATTATTCATATTACTTGTATTACCGATATTATCGCCCTCGTTTGATTTTTCTTCCCGATGGTTTCATCATGGCTGCCGACTGAGCAATACATTTCATCCACCATCTTTCGTCATCATCGTCCTTGTCGCGTCCCCAGCCAGTCAGATTTCCACCACCTCCGCCACCATGAGACACGGCATAATCCGTAGCGGCTTTGACATATCGCAAGGCAAGTAGCAGGGCACAGTTGATGACATCCTTCGAGTTTTCTGTCAACTCAACGAAACCGGACTCCTGAAGGATTTCCTTTTGCTTTTCACTGAGTGTAGGCTTCAGAGGCTCTATTGTTTCCATCAGCATCTTTTGGTAGGTGATGTTCATATTTGCTTTAAGGTATGCAGCCTCCTTATCTATGTCGTCGCCCCAGCTCTCTTCAGCGCGTCGATGTTCTGACTGTAAGGCCGTCAGTCGCTGCTTAGTCAAGGCAATCTCGTTGTTTGTCTCGTCAACAGTGCGTTGTCTTTCTGCGATTTTCTGGTTGATGTCCATCAGTTCCTTTCTCAGCTCTTGCATCTTCTTGGCGAGTTGTTCGTTGTCTTGTCCTTCCTGCCCGAATTGACGTGCGATTAGTTCTATTTCCTCATTGACTTTTTCTTTTCGAGCCTGTAAGTTTGCAATCATTGTTGAGAGACTTTTCACCTTGATTTCCATGCGGTGTATTTGTCTTTCAAGTCCTTCTTTCGTATACTCCAATGACTGAACCTCCCTGACCAGATCACGTTTGTATTCCTCTGTTGAACGATGTTTTGCACCAGTTTCAGCCATATTGCTGCCACGTTCCAAGCCCCAATGCTTGTTCACTTCTTCATATAGGGCATCGTGCCGTTCTCTTAGTGATGCGCTTTCCTCTGCAGGGTTCTTGCCAAATACGCTAGTCCAGGAGATTTTATTTTTCTCTTCATCTACAGGGATGACTGTACAATGACAATGTGGGTTAGTTTCGTCCAGATGTACATAGAAGCTGACTATGTTATCTTCACCAAAACGCTTTGCGACAAAGTTATATACCTCAACAGCCCATTTTTCAATGTCATTACTTCTTGTCAGGTGCGAGTTGTCTGCTCCTTTTGTGAAATCAACCTCCTGGTTTCCGAAGGCTATCTCCAACATGCGGTCTCGGCTTCCTCCGAAAATCATCTGAGCAAGAATACGTTGTTTCCTCCTTACATCCTTTCTGGCGTTTGGATTTTTGATACCACGAGCCGACAAGTTTTCATCCATTTTTTGTTGGATGGATTTTGAAGTGTCAATAGGCTGCACCTTGCCGCCTTTTGTCACTTCAAAGTTCAAGTGAGCCCTTGAAGGGTCATAGTTTGCCAAGCTGTCCTTGGCTTTCTTGTCCCAAAGATTATTCGTCCATTTACGCTGCTGTTCGTTGCTCTCAGCATTGCTGATGCCGTCTGTATTCGAGCGCATGTCCATCACCTGCTTTCTTTCTCCCATATGACTGATTTTTTATAATAATCTGCCTGAGCTTGCTCCCCGTAGGAACTCCTTTGGAGAGGCAGCCTAATGTGTTAACGGAAGTTAACTCTAATTAGGCTTAGAGTTTTAACTCATCCCTTCCCTCTATTCGATTTTCGCTTCCCTCTTGTCGGTTTGAGCAAGCTCGTCGAAGAGGGCTGCGAATGTTGCGATGCAAGCATCGGTTCTGTAGTGGGGTGGGTGGTGGTAAAATCCGTATGGCTGCCAGCTATCGTGCTTTCGTCTGTAAGAGACAGCGCAAAAGCATTGACATGTTTTTTCTTGATGATGACAGACATGGCTTCAAGCCCTTCAATAAATTTCTGAACTGTCGGTCTGCTCCAGTGCCATGTCTTGGCCAGTTCGGTATATCTGACTAAATATTCTTGATATGCCGAAGAAGGTTTGCCGCAATCTTCCACATCCGAATCCAGGATGTGTTCCACTAACCAGACAAAGGCATCATAACGTGAAAACTTATGATTCTCCTGAGTCTTCAGGAAAGAAACCAGTCCGCTGTCAAGTTTCAAGGACAGGTTGGTTCTATTTGTATTCTCTTTCATTGGATGAATCGTATTTGAGTTTTACACATGAATGTCATTACAAATTTTATTTGAAATAAGCATCAATGAATTTCTTATCTACATCCGCTTCATTGGCATGATCGTCATAAAACTTCTCCATACCATCAGAAGGATAGAAGTATGAGAATTCCAGAATGAAAGCCAGCGTTATGGCCAAAGATAATAGATGGGGGATAAAGGGAATGATAAGACAAACCAACGTTATGCACCACCGTAGATAATGCTTTCTACGTATTGTCAAAAGTGTCTTTATGCAGTTCTTGGTGAACGACAGGAATATGATTATGGCGATTGTCGGAATTATTCCCCAATCTTTTGGATATACGGCATAGTGTATTGTAATATAAAAGACGAGGAGTACGACAAGAATGTTTGCCGGTACTCTCTTTGATTCCGGATCGGTTATCATATGCAGACAGATTCTGACCACGAGAGGACTGTACCTGTTATAGATAAGAACAGGAAGTAATACCAGTAATACGGGAAATATGAAGAATACTACTTTTGCTGTCATTGTATAATGATAATATGAGTAATATGAATAATATCACCTAACCGTTCTCCAGATAGATGTCGTAGGCTGTTTTGACAAGTTTCAGCTTCAGGGCTTGGAAAGATGCCCTGCGAACTATAACTTCGATGTCAAACAGTGTCGGCTCACACTTGTCAATCCGCTGTGCAAAATCCATGTCTCTTCGAGCAATCTTTTTGATAATCCTGTCGATGTCGTTTTCATAGATATTCCATATACTGCGATTGATGTGGTTCTTTGGTCGGTTTGTCACCATGATATTGAGAACGAGGCAGGTTGACTTTACAAGTTTGTCACCTTGCTGAGTCATATACTGCCTCCTCACTCGTGGTATAACGGCACGGTATTTCGTGCTGTTGGAGTTGATGATGTCGGCTATCTTATATAACAGTTCGGCTCTCATTACAGGGTGCAAAACAAAGCCAGTAATTCAGAAACCTCCATTGCCTGGATAAAGTCGAAACTTACGGCATGGGATTTCAGGTCGGATTCGAGTTCGCTTTCCATCGTATCAAGCGAATCGTACAATGTCACGTTCAGGCCATCTACAAATTCACGCTCATCTGATACTATGTTGAATTTAAACATGGAGTTTGAGGCTTTGGAACTGGCAAAGAAACAACAGTGATGGATCCTTGGATTATCCTTGCTTGTGCCGTGATACAACAGCTTCAGTTCCATCCCATCGTCTATTTCATCCATTACAATGCTGATAGGTAGTCGTTCTTCCAGCGAGAAGAACAGAATGCCGGAATCATCTGTGATGTCCGTTTCGTCTGGGCCATTACTCCTAATCAATTTGGGAAGCATTAGCGGTACCAATGCCATGAACTTGGATATTTCTTCTTTAATCATAGTAGTATAAATTATAAAGTGAGTACATACATTTTCAGTAATTGCTGAGGAAGCAAGTAGTTCAATGCTCGTTGGTCAATGTCAAATGTCTTTGCAAATTTTGTTGACTTTGGCAGTTGTGATATGACGTAGTTGAACTGGCTGCGTTCTTGTGGGGTAAGTGTAGCGATTGAAAACTGGTCAATGCTAATGAAAGGCTGAATGATCATCCATAGATAGGCGTTCTCTTGCGCCTTACTTTTCATCTGTTGGTGGTTAATGTCCGAGATGCATGCCGTAGAGTTCTGTAGCAATCTTCGTACTGTCCTCATCGACATATATACCATAGCATCACGGGCTTTAATCTTACCTTCTTTTGCGGCAATGAATATATTCCGGCAAATGCTTTCCGTTTCCTGTGTAATATCGGCCAGAGGTTCCTTGTCCATATCGTATAAGTGGGCTAGGAATGATCGAAACATAATGTCCTCTTTGCCGATAAAGTCAAGCATATCACTTTTTGTGTTGATTCCTTTCAGCTTTGTGTCTTTAAGCAGTTTCCTGTAATTGCTAAGAATGCTTGCCTTGTCACTCTCTAACAGCGGAATACTATCCAGTTTCAGGAAAAAGGGTTGTGCCTCGTTGACTGCTCCTTGAAGTTCCTTGTCATCATGGAACACTGATGTCTGTTCTTTAATCTTCAACACATCCTCATAGGAATAACGCCATGTTTCTGTAAGGCGTAGAAACTCAAATCGAATTGAGTCATGGATTGCTGTGAATCTTTCTGCACAATTATTATCTTTCAGAAAGACAGAATCCCGCATAAGATAATGAAAGACAGTGTCGGAGGTTGACCTCCACTTGTTAGCTTCTTTGCAGAAAATAGCCGTGTTGGATGTCTTCATGTCCTTCAAACTACCTAAATAAGTCTGATAGACCTTTAATGCATCCTCAGAAGACTGAAAGTCAAGGGTGTCATCATCTGAACATGACATACAAGTTGGCAAAACAATCCACACGATAAATAATGGCAGAAGAGTGTGATGAAGCATGCTCTTTGCCTCAATTTCATGTGAAAAGATGCAATGTGTTATTTGCAACTTCAATGTTTGTATTCTTTTCTTCATAAAATCTCTTTATTTCTTTTGGGGTGCAAAATTACAACATTTTCCTCAAAATCTTGTTTTGTATGCTCATTATTTTAATTGTTGGTATCATTTTTCTGAGAAGTAGAACCAAATAGAACCAAATTGCATCTCAATTTAGTCAAAAGTGCGTTAAATTCACTAAATAAAGGATTTAATAAAAATAATTATATTACCTTTGCGGCGTTCATTTAATGAATATCGGAGCAATATGAAGTATATAGGCTATGTAAATACTGCTTATTATATTGAGCAATTAGAAGCGTTTGTTATATCTATGAAACAAATGCCTTGCGCTTTCATTTACTATGACGAGAAAGGCAATGGGCAACGTCAGAATTGGAAATTGTTCATTAGCAGATTGAATAGCAATGACACGGCGGTTCTGGTTTTGTTTGATAATGCTTTTTGCAATTTCAACGAAATGATGTTTTTTCTGAAGCTGTGCGCCAGTAAGAATATCAGAATAATATCCCTGAAAGATTCATTAGACACCTCTGATGTATTTTTTCCGAAGGTGAGTACCCAGAACACGCTTAATGTCATTGCGAGCATGACAGTTACAAAAGGGCAGGCTGCTTTTGATGATTTCCAGGCCGAACTGTTGTCTGATAAGTTCCATGAGAAGAAACTGAAAAAGTACAGGATGGTCATCAATATGTATAATGCCGGTTATAGTATAAAGGAAATCATGTCTCGCACGGGGTATCATGGGAAAAGTAATATCTACAGGATTCTTCACATGTTCAACGTGGAGCTAGAGTACCCAACGATGGTACGTTCTAAGCAGCCAGACGTAGGTGCTATTATGCGAAATCTTTAATCGTTTATTATATGACAAAGTTGCGGCTCAGTAAGAAGGGTTTTTATCTCTTCAACATTTCACTCTTGATAGTAGGGTTAATCATTACAGGAGTTGGGGCAGCCAATCTCCTGTCAGGGCAAGTGCTTTCACCACATGCCATGTTCAAGCTATGGGTGGTCATAATCACTTTTTTCTTTGTAGCCATCCTTGCTTTAATCTGGCTGCTACTTGATATGATTTCATTTATTGTCAATCACTATAAAAGCAAAAAGTCATGATTGTTTATATAGCAGAAAAGCCAGATATTGCCACGGCGATGGCCGCTTATTTATGGAGTGATTACAGCTCGTACAAGCATAAACACTGTTACCAGAAGGGGGATGTTATTGTGACGTGGGCCTACGGGCATATCATGATGACAGCCATGCCTGAAGCATATGGTAAGGAATATGCTGATTTTAGTACATATCCCGTCATCCCATCTACATGGAAAAAACGTCCTTCACCATCTACCAAAGAGCAGTTTGAGTATATTCGCAGTGTTTTAGGTAAAGCGGATGTTGTGGTCAATGGCGGTGACCCGGACAGGGAAGGCCAGCTTCTTATTGACGAGATTTTGGAGTATGTCAGATATAAGGGAGAGGTGCGTCGTATTCTTATCAATGCAAAGGACACCGACAGCTTGAAGCGGGCATTCGACCATATAGAACCTAATGAGAAATACAGGCCGCTCTATCATGCAGGACTGGCAAGGGAACGTGCCGACTGGCTGGTTGGTATCAACTTGTCAAGGGCTTATACTGTTAGTGCCAGGAAACATGGAGCTGCAGGAGTGTGGCGAGTAGGCAGGGTCAAGATACCGACACTTGCCCTTGTTGTCGAAAGAGAAAAGGAAATTCAAAATTTCCATTCTGTGGAGTACTATGAACTGACGGGAAAGTATTCAAAGAACGGCATCCCATTCTCGGCAATCTTGAAACCTTCGGATGAAGCACCTCTCGATAGCGAGGGGTACATTATCCAACGTAACTATGTAGAGAAGATTCAGAATGAAGTCAAGAACCAACCGGCTCGTGTCACTTCCAGTGAACGGAAGAGCCAGACAGAGAGTGCTCCATTGCCTTATTCGCTTGACACGCTTCAGGTGGAAGCCAATAAACGCTATGGCATGTCGCCATCGGATGTGCTTGCCAAGGTGCAGTCTTTGTATGAGAAGAAATTCGTGAGCTATCCTCGTTCCGACTGCAACTATATCCCTACCAGTCAGCATGGCGACGCTGGGCGCATACTGAAAGCCCTTGCTGAATATGGTCTTGAAGCTGTATCAAATGCAGACGCAAGTATTCAGAGCCGCTGTTTTAATGATGGTAAGGTGAGCGCACACCATGCCATCATTCCGACAGGCGTTATCCCGAAGGGGCTTGATGAACGGGAGCGAAAAGTCTATGACATGATAGCCGTG
Organism: Prevotella sp. P4-51; assembly: GCF_002251455.1. Lineage (NCBI taxonomy): Bacteria > Pseudomonadati > Bacteroidota > Bacteroidia > Bacteroidales > Prevotellaceae > Prevotella > Prevotella sp. P4-51. The sequence goes on along the minus strand of NZ_NPJM01000049.1, from coordinate 39,434 downwards.
AGATACTTGATTCAGTTCTATCCACCATGCAGGTATGACGTAGTGAAATATGAACTGACAGCCAAAGGATATGTCTTTGCCGGCAGCGGAAAGACGATTGTTTCTCCAGGATGGAGAGGCATATCCATGTCAGATGACAAAGACGATGAGGTAAAGGAAGTGCCAACGTTGGCTACAGGTGATATAATCCCTATACCTATATATATTATTGACACAAAGAAGACAACCCCGCCAAAGCGTTTCACGGAAGGGTCGTTGCTGGCAGCCATGACCAACATCTGGCGTTTCGTCAGTCCAGATAATCCAAACAAGGAGAAACTGAAGGAATGTAAGGGTATTGGTACCCCTGCCACTCGCGACAGTATCATTGCAGATTTGCTCGCTACAAAGTCTGGTAAGTCTGATATTCTTCCCTGTATTCAGAAAAAGGGTAAGGAACTTGTTCCAACTGCGTTTGGCACAGCCATGATAGATGGCATTCATGAGTCGTTGACCAAGCCAGACTTGACTGCTGTTATGGAATATAATCTATCTGCTATTGCGGAGGGAAAGATGGGGTTGGGCGTTTTTCTTGAAGAAACCCAGAAGATGGTTCTGGAGAATATCGCCTTTGCTGAAGGCTCGTCTCATTATGTGGCTTCAGCAGCCGTTGTTGGTAAGGATGATCAGGAAGTTCCTCATGAGGAATGTCCTGTTTGCCGTCGTAAGACGTTGGCACGGAAGTATTCTCCCAAGACTAAGAAGTATTTCTGGGTCTGTGAGGAGAAGTCTTGCGTGCATCCGACAACTGGAAAGACTGTCTTTTACGCTGATAACAGAAAGAAGCCAGTGGTAAAACTTTGTCCTCAATGTGGTGTGCCATTATGCCAGGTCTATAGCAAGAAGACGAAACAGCAGTATTGGATGTGTCCAAAATGCAACGAATTCAAGAAGATGAAATAAGAATAATAAATATGGAAGATATAAAGAGAAATATTAGACGGATTGATCGTGAGTTCATTAAAACCGTAAAAACCGAAATGGTTAATTGCAATATACTAGAAGTCGAAACCGGAACAAATGGATACCATGGTGGAGACACAGGACATGGTGGAAGGGCCTTAGTGCGATTATCTGACGCAGCAAGTACAGATATGCGTTGCCTTATTTCGGGAGAAATAGCAGGTTATAGTCAGACTTACGAAATATATTTTTCTCATGTGGACTCTGTTGAGATTGTTGTCGGTGGTGATGCTGAAATAGAAACTCTTATTGATTCTTTGGAATTTATTGTCAAAAACCTTAAGGAACAACTAAATAACAAAGGTGAATGGCCGAAGAATATACAGTAATGTGAGCAATAGAAGTAATGCCAGTAATATGAGTAATACAAGGAATACAAACTGATTTTGTCATTTTTCATACGACTACAATTTAAGTTAAACAGGAGCAGGGGTCGCTTGGTAGCGATTCCTGTTTTTTAGTTGCCAATGCTGTAGCGAAAAATAGCGAGATACACATGCTGTAGCGAACCGTAAGATGTTGATACCCAATTGAAATGTACTGTTTTCAAGTGTCTCGCTACATCGCTACAAGAAAATAAGGCATATTTTATATGATAGTGTTTTTTTGTTATATGATGGGGTGGGAAATGATGTTGTCATTGGTACTGCCGTGACACATCCTGACTGACAAAGCAACATCTGTTGTGGTGACATTTGAATGTTGTCGGATTAGAGGCTCCGTGGTATATGTACGGAAAAGGAGAAGGTGTGTCTGAATAGACTTGCCTTCTCCCGTACATACATCACAGAGCCTCCCGATGACTGTCACATGGCATTGTTCAGTCATGAGAATGAGGAACGTGCTAATACCATTGGTTCATCAATTTCCGAACCTACGCGGTTTGCGTTTGATGGATGACAGCTTTTGAGCGTTCATTTCTTCCGGCGATAATGCGACGGGAGATTTGCGACCAGACTCCAGCCATCCAACAAGCTCGTCTTTGAAAAGAATATAGTTCTTTCCTCGTTTGGTGGCTGGAATATTGTTGCGCTCGATATGGTAATACATCGTGGATTTCTTCATCTTCAGGAAGTCACATGCCTCGTCAATGGTCATGGGCGTGTGTTCTGCTGATGATGAAGACTTCTTGCACACTTCATCTTTGATGATGTCAAGTACTCTTTCTAGTCTCTCCACTTTGGAAAGAACCTGGGAAACGACCTCTGGGAGGTCATTGAATGTCAATGTTTCTTGCATGATCTCAAACTATTTGTAATTTGAGTGCAAAGGAACAGACTGATTCAACACTGTATTTCGTCATTCCAAGTTAAGTTTGGAATAAGTCATAATAAGCGAGATTATACCTCGAATTGGTGGAACTGATAATCGTGCTTATCTGGAACATCAATCTTAATGATACAATCTCCTTGCTGTCGGAGGTTTCTGCGAATGGAAGAAATGTCAGAGTCTCTAAACTCGTTTGGGAAAGACTGCTTGATGAAAAGTGCACGTTTTTCACCTGTCCATTTCAGTCGCTCTCCGACATTCCAGGCAAGATGCCGTAGGTCCAACGTGGAAAGCTTCCCGTTCGTCAGGGATGGGGATAGGGGAGTTTCTTGGGAATACTGCCATAGATTCACGTTTTGGAAAAGGGTTTCAATATCCTCGTCCTTCATATAGGGTGGTAGAATACGATAAAGATAATCGTGAATGCTATTCATAATTTGTTGATGTAAAGCTATCTGCTCTTGTAGATGTCTGTCGCGTATGTGCTGCATCCTTTCATTAGTCGTTGGTGTTATCAAAGAGGTGAAGTTATCTTCGTGTGGCTCTGAGCAAGACTGCTCATCAAGGGGTAACGACGGAAGGAGTTTTACCTCCTGCCTTCCGCAACATCGAGCTGATGGTATGGATAGTTGTCCCAACTGAAAGCTAACGATGATGATTTTAGCGATTCCAATCAGGAATAAAATGGTTAATAATATAGGAATGTACTTTCTTGTGGTCTCCTCTAAGTTGCATTCATAATTGATGATTTGTTGGAGCCACAGGCTTATATCAATCCATTCAAAGGAGTTGGCAATATAAAGACAGATTGACAATCCTCCCCAAAATATTATAATATTCTCCTTAATTTTGTTAGTCATACTTACTCTGATTTAATTGAGTTTTCGGACTGTAAAGTTAAGGAGAATTTTTGAATTACTGAAAGATAATCTCTTTATAATATGATATTTTGGGCATTTTTAATATATTTCTTGTCTTATCTCATTTATGCTGACAGGATTTGTTATAATAATTGTTTGTTTGCTCAATATATAGAGCGTTATTTGGCTTTCTTCTCTTTGCCAAGTACCTTAGATGAGATTCTTGTTGCCGTTTCTCGTCTTTTGGGGTCGGCATGACAAGCATATATCTGTGTCGTTGTCACACTCTTATGTGCCAACAGCTGCATGACAGTATAGAGATCTGTTCCAAGTTCAACTTGCAATGAGGCGAATGTGTGCCGGAAAGAGTGGAATGTGATGCGTTTCTTGATACCCGCTTTTCTTAGCCAGGCTTTTAGGGGCTTTTGTGCCATGATAATCTCGAACCCCTCAAATACCTTGCCGTTGATACTTTTTCTGTTCTGAGAAATCAGCTTGTATGCTTCCTCGCTGATAGGGATGATATTTCGCGCCTTTGTCTTTTGAGCGTAAAATTCCACATATTTACCACCATCTGAATAAGATTTGATGCTCCCCCAGGTTAGGTTTATAATATCACTTCGACGCATTCCTGTTAGACAAGCAAAAATAGAGGCTCTTTTAAGGACATCTATTTCGCATGGAGTTTTGTAGAGCTTTTGAAGCTCGGCCAGTGTCAGGCTTTCCTTATTAACAGGGACTGTTGGAATTTTTTCGAGGAAGTCGTTCGGATTGGTACGAATCATTTTGTCCCTGTATGCAATATTGATAAATCCCCTGAAGGTTGACCAATATCCAGCAACAGAGTTAATGAACATAGGTTTTCCGTTTCTTAGATTCTTGGCGGTTAGAAGGTATTTACGGAAGTTGTTGCAAAGGTCGATGTCCACCTCTTCGCATCGACATTTGCCACCGACAAAATACTTGAAGTGTTCATAAACAAACTTCCATTTGGGATCTTTCCCCTGAAGTACTCTGTTGAAATAATCAAGGAAATCACCATGCATCTTAGATTTGTCAAAGAAGTCGTACCTTTCGTTGACAACGCTCTCAAACCTACGGCATCGAATGGCTTCAGCCTTTTCAGTCATGATCTCGTTGAACTCCTTTTCTCGTTTGTTCTGAGGGTCTGCATAGATGTAGATTCCTAACGATTCGTGGCGAGTGGTTTTCATCGTAACGATGTCCCGATAGCCTGGATAGTAATCCAGATAGAATGACAGCATCCCATTTTTTATGGGGCGTGTCCTAAGTGTTACTGTCTTACAATACTGCATAGTCTTTATAATTTAATTTGGTTGCAAATGTCTTTACTTATTTGATACTGATAGCTTTCATTCCTTTATAATTCATGATAAGGGCTGAATAAGTCTGAATAATTGGAAATCCTTATGTGAATTGTCGCTCGTGGATCATTTTTATTATATCCTCTTTGAGGAACAAGGCGAACTTTCCTTCATGGACTTTTCTTACATTGTTGTATCTTAGCATCCCGTAAACTTTGCCCCTGTCCATGTTGAACTTCTCACATATCTGTTCTACAGTATAGTATTGGTCGCTGTATTTAGCTAAGGTATTGTTTACGTCTTCAATGGCAGACCTGAGATAATAGGCTATACCATGTTCTTTCTTGGATGGAATCTTATGCCTTGATACGAATGACCTTCTTGCACAAGTTGTAATACCAAGCATTTCTTCTACATCTGTGCCAGATAGCCATTCTGCACTTTCGTTCTTTTGCAGTTCTTCGCTTGCCTCATTTTTGGCAAACAGAGCTTCAACGGCTTTCAGTTCATAGAAGTTGACATGCTTCACCGTTATCTTTGGAATGTTGGCCTCTCTTGTTCGCCCATGAACGTGATGAACCGTGACCTTGAAGCGTTTGGCAATCTCCTGTGCCGTGATATAGTCCTTTGGAACTTCAAACTTCTCCGGGTCTCTGTTGAATAGCTGCTCAATAGCAGCTTCGTTATAGTAGTTCAAATGCTTTATAACAAACTTTGGCGTTTTTGCTTCACGAGTCTTAGCCTGGACGTGTTTGGGCGTGACTCCATATTTTTCTGCTATTTGAGCAACAGAAATATAACCTTCTGGAATAGCATTGAGTTTCGGCAGTTTTGCTCTCCGCTCTTTTTCTTTCTCCAGAGAATTTGTTTCCATGCGCTCTTTGATAATGCGGTCAAACTCCTTTCTGTTGATGACAGTAAAACGTCCCTGTTTATGATTGTCTATTTCATAGTTATGGACGTAGTAAGAGATCTGGTCTTTTGAGAAATGGTACTTCTCCATGACTTCTGCGTATGTGTAATAGTTCGGATCGATGGATTCACGCTCACCTTTCAGCGTATCAATATGTGCCCTGGAGTAATAGACAGTTCTTCCTTGTGTAATACGTGGTATCTTGTTTCTGGTCACAAATGATAATACAGCTGCATGGCTCATCTTGTATTTCTCCTCCAGTTGCGGAATAGTATAATAGTCACGTAAGTCAATATCCGCAATAAGTTGAGCAAAATGGACATCAACCAGAGCACGGTCAAAGAAACAGTTACGACCTTGGTAAACTTTGGGGATGTTGTATTTCTCAACTCTGGTCATAATAGCCTTCTTTGAGCATTTGAACTTCTCCATGATTTGCCTGAAAGTGTAGTATTCTCGCTTCTCCTGCTTCTTCTCCGAATGGGACTGATAAGTTGGAGGATTGTCAAACAATCTCTCGATGTCCTTCCTGCGAACAATAGTCTTTCCTCGCAATTGTACTGCTTTTATGGTGCCATTAAGCATATAGCGATAGAATGTAGCGCGGCTTAGACCAAGAAGTAATGCACCTTCGGTTGGGGTGAGGAATTCCTTGCCCCCAAGAATATCTACCTTGGGAGTCTTCTGTTTTTCTTCCTCCATGTACTCGGCAATCTGCTTTTGCCGGATTGCTCTTTTGTAGTCCTTATTATTGCACGAAGGTGAGCAATAGATGGTGGTCATCTTATGCGCAATAAAGGATCTTCCACAGTACTTACAGCGTTTCTGAATCTCCATAATTGTTGCACTCGTTTGTTAATTTTCGCCTGCTAAAGTGTCTCACATTGTCTCATCACGTCTCATGGTGTCTCACATTGTACCCTCAATGTCATTTTTGCCTTTTCTCATAGCGTCTCACGCTTGTTCCTACGATGTCATTTAGGTGTGAATCTGACTTTCTGTTTTACACTCGCGGTAGAAATACGGTGCAAAAATAACTGGAAAAACTGTAACTAACAAATATGCAACTTGAAGTGTTAAAATACAAAAAGTCCCTCATTTAGAGGGACTTAGTTCAAATTACTCCAAGTTGCTTAGAGTTGTTTATAAGGGGTCATTTCCCGATGCAGAAATGAGAGAAGATATTGCCAAGGACTTCATCCGTGGTGATGGTATTGCCCGTGATTTCGGAAAGATGAAAGAGGACTTGGCGTAGGTCTTCGCTTATAAGGTCGCCTGAAAGATTTGCGGAGAGACCTTCGATTACTCTCTGCAATGCTTCTTGAGACTGGCGTAGCGAATAGTAATGACGGGCGGAAGTGACGAGATAGTCGTTTTCATGTATCTCGGGAATGTTGGCGGCCTGGTATATGGCTTGTTTCAGTTCTTCCAGATTCGTACCGTACTTGGCACTGATGCCAATCTGGCGGAATACGCCTTTGGCTTGAGTGGGAGACTGGGTGTAGGCGTTGTGGTCAATTTTATTCCGGACGATGATAACCTTCTGATTGGTATCAATGGCGTCGATTGCAGTTTGCTCTTCTTCGTCAAAGGTGTCTTGGTCGGTCAGCCAGAGTATGATGGTCGCCTGCTTGAGTTTCTCGAATGTTCGTTCAATACCAAGTTGTTCAATGGCATCTTCTGTATTTCGGATACCGGCGGTATCAATAAACCTGAACTTGATGCCATTAATAGTCGTCGTGTCCTCAATCACATCGCGAGTGGTGCCGTGGATGTCGCTGACGATGGCTCTATCTTCGCCTAACAATCTGTTAAGCAACGTGCTCTTGCCAACGTTTGTCTTTCCTATGATTGCAACGGCGACGCCTTCCTTGATGGCCTTGCCACTCTCGAATGATTTGCACAGACTATCAATCTTGTTCTCAATGCTTTCGGCCAAAGCAAGCAATTCTCCCCGCTCAGCAAATTCTAATTCCTCATGGTCGGAGAAGTCAAGCTCGAGTTCAAGCAGAGACGTGATTTTCAACAGCTTGTCACGAAGTATGGCCAAGTCGTTGCTGAAGTGACCTTTGAGCTGGGACATGGCTATTTTATGAGTCGCTTTATTGGTAGACGCAATGAGGTCTGCCACGGCTTCTGCCTGACTAAGGTCCATTTTCCCATTGAGGTAAGCGCGCATAGTGTATTCTCCAGGTGTAGCTTGGCGACAGCCTTTTTCAATAAGTATTCTGAGAATCGTGGCGGCTATGAACGTAGACCCATGGCATGAGATTTCAATAGAATCTTCTCCTGTATAGGAATGGGGTGCATGGAATACACTAACAAGGACTTCATCGACAACCTCGCCGTTGGAGTCTATGATGTTGCCGAAATGTATTGTGTTTGGGCGTGCAGATTTTAGAGGCCTCTTCGAGCTTGATATAAACACCATGTCAGCAATGTCAATCGCTCTGTCACCGCTGATTCTTATGAGTGAGATGGCTCCGCCTGCAGGTGTGGCCAGAGCGCATATAGTATCGTTGTTCATCATCTATATAATAAATATGTATATGTACCTCTAATATATATCCACGCCGATGGTGGTGTTGCTATATTCTATCAGCGTCATACCGTTGTCTCTTGTTTCTCACGTAGGACAATAGTATGACGCTGTTCGTTTTATACGAGATGTCTGTCAGGTCAGACTAGATTCTATCAAGTACTTCTATGATAAGATTGTCGATAGAATTCTTGTAATTAGCATTAGCTTCCTTGGCCACCCTGTTGGCAATTACCATACAGCAAGTCATGGCTTTGTGGCCCATGAGAGCGGAGAGGCCGGCGAGCGCGCTGGATTCCATTTCAAAATTGGTTATGCGCAAGTCGCCATATACAAAGCTCTCTACCTTCTCGTTCTGATGAGGGTCTGCCAGAGGAATTCTCAATTCACGACCCTGGGGGCCGAAGAAACCACCACATGCGATGGTTATGCCTCTTACCATATCTTCTCCAGCAATGCGGTCTACCAACTCTTTGTCACCATCAATCACGTAGGGCGCTGAGAGAAGCGGACTCCAATTCATATGCTTCTTAAATGCCTCCTCAAGTTTGAGGTCGCATACGTCGTTACGTCCGGCATAGAAGTTGAGCAATCCGTCGAAACCGATGCTTTTCACGCTGGCAACAAATGTTCCAACAGGTGTGTATGGCTGGAGACCGCCGCATGTACCAATACGTACAAATGTGAGTTGCTTGAAGGTTTCCTTCTCGTGTCTCGTCTTGAAGTCAATGTTGGCCAAGGCGTCCATCTCATTCACAACGATATCGATGTTGTCACAGCCAATACCTGTGCTTTGTACAGTGATACGTTTTCCTTTATATGTACCTGTGATGGTTTTGAACTCTCTGCTTTCTACTTCACACTCCTTGGTCTCAAAATGAGAGGCAACCAGTGCAACTCTGCCAGGGTCGCCAACGAGAATAATCTTGTCAGCGAGCTGTTCAGGCTTAACGTGCAGATGGAAAATGCTACCATCTGGGTTAATAATTAATTCAGATTCAGCAAAATACTTCATAATAGTTATCTGTTAATAAGTTTGTTCTCAGAGTTTCTTATTCTCTTTTCTGTCTCAGTAATTGTGTTGAGCAGTTGTTCTGTTTCTTGTTCTTTATTGATGATGTCAGTAGATACTTTTGCTTTCTGTGCTTTCGAGAGACTTTCATAATTCAGCCTCATCTTGTCAAGCTCTTCCATCTTTTTGCGATAGAGTGCCTTTTGTCCGTTGAGCATCAGGAATTGCTGGCGGTTTGCTTTGCTCTTGAAGTTATCCAGGCGATGATAGACTAGCTTGTCATTGATGACAAAGGAGAAATACTCGTCACTTGACTTGGCAGCCTGTCGTTCCAGTAGATTGGCCTTCTTTTGCAGTCCTTCTGCGCGGTTACCAAATTTCCATGTGTCGGCGATGCTTTGGATATTGGCATACTTCTTGAGCTCATCTTCCGTCAAGTCATCCTCCTCAAAACTTTTGCGGAGAGTAGGTGGGATGAAAGTATAGATACACACCTTGCCCTCTGGCTGGTTGCGGTCGCTTACCAACCATCCTATATTGTCATACTCGTCTATGGCAAGGAAGTAGTCATTGGCTGTGGAATTGAAGGGGAAACCATAATTCTGGGGCTCATAGAACTTGCCACTGTCGCTGTCGAATGTAGTTGTGAAGATATCGTAACCGCCAACACTGTTGGCTCCCTTTGCCGAGAAGAATAGAGTGATACCGTCAGACAAGACAAACGGATAATTGATTTGATGGAAGGCAGAGTCGATGCCTTCTACCTTGGTGCGTTTACCCCATTTCTCGCCAAGCCAGTCCAAGCGATAGAGCTTATTCCCTCTGACAGTGTCTTCTTCCGCATAATAGGCTTGGTCTCCAAATTCATTGATATAGACCGACATCATTACTGATGTTTTCTTGGCCTTGTTGAAGAATTTGTTGTAAGACATGATTTCGCCAGACTCCTTATTGAGAGGAATCTTTGTCAGAAACGAGTCTCTGTCTACCACCAGACTGTCAATAAACATGATTTTTGCGGTTGATGGCAACATGGATGCGTATAGCTTCTCTTCGGGAGATGGCTCTGTCGACACCTTGACAGCCGGCCGTTTAACTCTGCGATGCTTTTGGGCTTGTGTTGATACACAAGCGGAGATGAGCATCATCAATATAATCAGTTTCTTCATAATGGTTATACTATTTCATAAACACAAGATAAACTGCACAGATAATGAGCAGAAAAGCAAGAATGTGGTTCCAGTGCAAGTTCTGGCCTTGGAAGAGGATGTTGGCTATAATGGCAAACACGACCAGACTGACGCATTCTTGAATCACCTTGAGCTGTACGAGCGAGAATGGGCCTCCATTGCCATCATAACCTATGCGATTGGCTGGAACCTGACAGCAGTATTCCAAGAATGCGATAGACCACGAGAAGACGATAACCCCAATTAGGGGCCAGTCGCGTGAGAGGCCGGTTTCCTGTATTTTCAGATGGCCGTACCAAGCCAATGTCATAAATACGTTGCTCAGTATAAGTAGAATGATGGTGTACAACCCGTTCATTATCTTTTCTTTACTTGTTGTCGTTAGACATGTTGATTAGGCGCTCAGCCATGTTCTTGGCAGCGCGACGCCCGTCGCCCATTGCCAGAATTACGGTAGCGCCACCTCTTACTATATCGCCGCCGGCATACAGTTCTGGACGACTGCTCTGCATCTGTTCGTTCACGACGATGGTATTCTTTCGCCCCAGTTCCAAGCCGGGTATCGACTTGGGTACAAGTGGGTTGGGCGATACGCCCACAGCAACAATTACCTGGTCACATTCTATTGTCAGTGTTTCCCCAGTAGCTATAGGGCTTCTTCTTCCGCTTGCGTCGGATTCACCCAGCTGCATGATGTCGAGTACGGCAGCCTTCACGCGACCTTCTTCATCAGCCAGATATTCTTTGGGATTATGGAGTGTAAGGAAGTTGATGCCTTCCTCTTTGGCATGCTTTACCTCTTCCAGACGGGCAGGCATCTCTGTCTCCGACCTGCGGTAGGCGAGGGTGACATCTGCTCCCAAGCGCTTTGCCGTGCGACAAGAGTCCATTGCCGTGTTTCCGCCGCCTACTACCAGCACTTTCTTGCCGATATTCATGGGTGTGTCTGTCCGTTCATTGGCGGCATCCATCAGATTTACACGGGTCAGATACTCGTTGGATGACATAATATTGATGTAGTTTTCGCCAGGAATGTTCATGAAGTTGGGTAATCCTGCGCCTGAAGCGACGAATATCCCCTTGAATCCCTGTTCTTCGAGCTGCTCTACTGTTATGGTCTTGCCTACAATACAGTCGGTTTGGAATTCCACGCCCATCTTGCGAAGATTGTCTATCTCAACATCGACAATCTTATTGGGCAAACGGAATTCGGGAATACCATACTTCAGCACTCCGCCAATTTCGTGAAGTGCCTCGAATACATGTACGTGAAAGCCGTGCTTGGCCATTTCGCCAGCGAAACTCAGACCGGCAGGACCCGAACCGACAACCGCTACTTTGATGCCGTTCTTAGGTGCCATATCCGGCAGTGCGATACTATTGCTTTCACGTTCATAATCGGCGGCGAAACGCTCAAGATAACCTATGGCCACAGCCGGTTCGTTCATCTTGAGATGGATACATTTGCTTTCACACTGTTTCTCCTGGGGGCATACGCGGCCACATACGGCGGGCAGAGCCGAGGTTTGTTTCAGCACCTTGGCTGCAGCGAGGAATTCGCCGCGCTCTATATTCTTGATGAATGAGGGGATGTTGATACTTACAGGACAACCTTCCACGCATCCAGGCTTGGCACAGTCCAGACAGCGTTGAGCCTCAACGAGAGCCATCTCTTTGGTGAGGCCTTTGTTGACCTCTTCCAGTCGTGTTGTGGCGCGATAGGTGGCATCCAGTTCGGGCATTACCACGCGGGCAATCGCCTTGCGCTCTTTGGCACTCTTCGCCTTTCTCAGTTCTTCACGCCATGCAGCGTTGCGGTCTGTGAGGTCACATGCTTCGGCAATATTGTTACACTTGCAGCTATTGCTGTCAGCACAGCTCTCTTTCTCTTCAGCTACGGGAATAGTTACGTGTTCGGCATAGTGTTCCATCTCCACGCGTTCAACGGCCTTGAAAGTACCCATACGCTTGAACATTTCATCCCAATCTACAAGGTTGCCGTCAAACTCAGGGCCGTCGATACATACAAACTTCGTCTTTCCGCCAATAGTCAGTCGGCATGCTCCACACATGCCGGTTCCGTCTACCATAATCGTGTTCAGAGAGACGTCGTTAGGGATATTGTACTTTTGTGCCATCAAGGAACAGAACTTCATCATGATGGGAGGTCCGATGGCAAGCACCTTGTCGACATGCTCGCGCTTGATAACCTTTTCCATACCTGCGGTGACCACACCTTTTTCGCCCCACGAACCATCGTCGGTCATGATGATGACCTCGTCTGAGTATTGGGCGACTTCGTCCACCATTATCACCAGTTCCTTTGTGCGACCGGCCAGTACCGATACTACTCGGTTACCGGCTTTTTTCAGCGCAGTAAGAATCGGTAATATTGCGGCTATTCCAATGCCGCCTCCAGCACAAAGCACGGTTCCGTAGTTCTCGATTTTTGATGGAGTTCCCAACGGGCCTACTACGTCTTCTATATATGCGCCTGGTTCCAATCGGCACAATTTGGTAGAAGAGAGACCTACTTCCTGTACTACCAGAGTAAGGGTTCCTTTGTCGGCATCTGACATGGCGATAGTATAGGGTACGCGTTCGCTGTTCTTGTCGACGCGGATGATGATGAAGTTGCCGGCTTTGCAGCTTCTTGCTATAAGCGGCGCTTCTATTTCAAGGCAGAATACTCTCTCTGAATATTGTTTTTTGGAAATAAGTTTGAACATGGTGGAATGATGATTTCTTGTTGTTAACAAGTGGGGAAGGGCTGTTCGCCCTTACCCCATATATAATAAGGTGGAATTAGAAATTCTTGTCGTCGAGCATCTCGAAGCCGCAGTAGGGTACCAGTACACGAGGAACGCGGATGCCTTCAGGTGTCTGGTTGTTCTCAATGATAGCGGCTACAATACGTGGAAGAGCCAGGGCCGAGCCATTGAGTGTGTGGCAGATTTCTATCTTCTTAGTGTCATTGCGACGGAAACGGCAGTGCAGGCGGTTGGCCTGATAACTCTCAAAGTTGGATACTGACGAAACCTCAAGCCAACGCTTTTGTGCAGCACTCCATACTTCGAAGTCATAGCAGATGGCAGAGGTGAAACTCATGTCACCGCCGCACAGACGCAGAATATGATAGGGGAGTTCCAGCTTCTTCAGCAGCCCCTCTACATGGTCGAGCATTTCGTTCAGACTTTGGTATGAATGTTCGGGAGTGTCGATGCGTACAATTTCAACCTTGTCAAACTGATGGAGACGGTTGAGACCTCTTACGTCCTTGCCATAGCTTCCTGCTTCACGACGGAAACAGGCTGAATAGGCGCAGCGCTTGATGGGCAGGTCCTTCTCGTCCAGTATCTCGTCTCTGAAGATGTTGGTAACAGGAACTTCAGCGGTGGGGATGAGATAGAGATTGTCCAGATTGGCGTGATACATCTGGCCTTCCTTGTCGGGCAGCTGGCCGGTGCCATATCCGCTGGCTTCGTTCACTACGTAGGGAGGCTGTATCTCCAGATAACCGCTCTTGCGGGCCTCGTCGAGGAAGAAAGCCTCGAGAGCGCGCTGGAAACGTGCCATCTTGCCGATGTAGAGAGGGAAACCGGCGCCGGTAATCTTGACGCCGAGGTCAAAATCAACCAGATTATATTTCTTGAGCAAATCCCAGTGGCAAGGAGCGTCTTCGGGAAGTTCGGGCATGTGGCCTCCTTCTTTGACTACCACGTTGTCTGCAGCATCCTTGCCTTCGGGCACGTCGTCGTTGGGTATGTTAGGGATGGTGAGCAGTATGTCTGTCATATCCTGCTGTGCCTTTTCCATAATCTCTTGCAGAGCCTTGTCGGTACATTTGAGCTCGGCAACTTGTTCCTTGGTCGAATTGGCCTCGTCCTTCTTGCCGTCTTTCATCAACTGGCCTATCTGCTTGGACAGCAGGTTCTGTTGTTGCTTGTTGTTGTCTAATTTCTGCTGGGTTTCACGACGCAGCTTGTCGTACTCCAGTACCTTCTCGATGGCTTCACGAGCACCTTTGAAGTGTTTCTTTTCCAACCCGCGCACCACGCGCTCGGTTTCTTCACTGATAAGTTTTAATGTAAGCATAACTTATACTTTATTATAATATGTATATTTACGCAGCAAAGTTAGTAATAATAATTGAAACGAACAAATAATCGTGACTCTCTTTATCTTGAAAAGAAATAAGCTGACAGAACGTCGTTCTATCAGCTTATTCCGATTGTTTGTCATTATTGTTACTTGATTATCTCAAGTTCTTTGAATGCTTTCTTCAATATCTGAACACCGCGCTCAACCTGTTCTTGGGTGTGAGATGCCATAAGGGCAAATCTTACCAGCGTATCCTGTGGTGCGCAGGCTGGTGGGATAACGGGGTTGATGAACACACCGTTGTCAAAGGCCAGCTTGGTAACCATAAAGGTCTTCTCGATGTCTCTTACATAGAGAGGTATGATAGGACTTTCGGTATCTCCGATTTCAAAGCCTTCTTCCTTGAAGCGCTTCAGAGCATAGTTGGTCACATCCCAAAGGTGCTCCAGACGCGAGGGCTCCTCCTGAAGGATGTGTAGAGCCTCGAGAGCAGCAGCGGTAGCGGCGGGAGTGTCGCTGGCACTGAAGATATAAGTACGGCAGCTGTGGCGCAGGAAATTGATGGTGTCTGCATCGCCGGCAATGAAGCCGCCAATCGATGCAAGGCTCTTCGAGAATGTGCCCATGATGAGGTCTACCTCGTCAGTCAGACCGAAGTGGTCGCAGACTCCGCGTCCCTGCTTGCCGAATACGCCAAGGCCGTGTGCCTCGTCTACCATGAGCGAACAGTTGTATTTATGCTTGAGTTCTACGATTTCAGGCAGCTTGGCCAAATCACCTTCCATAGAGAAGACGCCATCGACTACGATGAGCTTGATGGCCTCCTTAGGCAGTTTCTGAAGCACGCGCTCCAGATCTTCCATGTCGTTGTGTTTGTAGTGGAGCTGAGTGGCAAATGACAGACGACGGCCGTCAACGATACTTGCGTGGTCGCGGTCGTCACAGATAATATAATCTCCACGGCCTACCACCATTGCGATAACACCAGCGTTGACTGAGAAACCTGTGGCAAAGCATAGAGCGTCGTCTTTATGTTCAAACTCGGCGAGTTCTTTTTCTAATTGTACGTGAATGTCAAGAGTACCATTCAGAAAACGGCTACCGGCGCATCCGGATCCGTATTTATCAAGCGCTTTGTGGGCGGCCTCGATAACTCTCTCGTCACCGGTAAGACCTGTATAGGCGTTTGAGCCAAACATCAATACCTTGTGGCCGTCCATTTCTACTTCTGGACCCTGTTTGCTGGTTATTGCACGGAAATATGGATACACTCCTGCAGCCATATACTTCTGTGGCTCTCGGTAATTCTTATACCTTTCTTGTAATTGTCCCATTTTAAACTCTCGTTATTAGTCAAATTTTGTGCAAAGGTACAAAAAAAACTTATAAAAGAGCGAAATGTGATAAGAAATAACTCTTTTTGATAAAAATAATACCGTTTGTGAAGAAATATGGAAAGCTTTTTTGTACTTTTGCAGTTAAAGATTCATTTATGAAGTTGAAAGTATTATTCATAATGAACCCTATTTCGGGTACTACGAGTAAGGATGGCATTGCGCCGTTAATCGACAAATATATAGACAGCAGCAAGTTTGATTGTCAGATTCACGTTACCGAGTATGCGGGTCATGCCGAGCAACTGGCAAGACAGGCTGCCGCTGATGGGGTTGATGTCTGCGTGGCTGTTGGTGGCGATGGGACCGTCAATGAGGTAGGTCGCGCCATCGTACATTCCCATACGGCTTTGGGCATTATCCCCTGCGGTTCGGGTAATGGTCTTGCGCGCCACCTGATGATACCTATCAATATCCGGAAGGCGCTCGAGATAATCAATCTGTGCCAGATACGACCTCTCGACTATGGTGTCATCAATGGCTATCCCTTCTTCTGTACTTGTGGAATGGGTTTCGACGCTTGTGTCAGTCACAAGTTTGCCGAAGCTGGCAAGCGTGGCCCCATCACTTATGTCCAGAAGGTTCTGGAGGAAGGACTGAAGTACCAACCGGAGACTTACGAGATTTGTGATGAGAACGGGACCGCTACTTATAAGGCTTTCCTGGTCTCTTGTGCCAATGCGTCGCAGTATGGCAACAATTGCTACATTGCGCCACAGGCATCCATGAGCGACGGACTGATGGATGTAATCATCATGGAGCCATTCGACCTGCTCGAAGCGCCCCAGATAAGCATTGACATGTTCAATAAGACGCTCGACCAGAGTTCCAAAATCAAGACGTTCAGAACCAAGCATCTGCATATACACCGCTCTAAGCCCGGGATGATACATTTCGACGGCGACCCTGTCATGACCGACGCCGACGTTGAGGTTACGCTGCAGGAGAAGGGCATCAATATCGTCGTGAACCCTTATGCCGACCGAAGCAAGCGCAAGCCTAATGCCTTCCAGAGCGCCGCAGCGCAGATATTCAATGAGATAAACATCGTGCGTGACGACTTGTCGAAGCAGGGACGCCATGTACTGGCGCTCAGCAAAGTACTGCAACGCAAATTGAATATCTGACAGATGTTTTTATAGGTAAAAATCTTCTGTCAGTGCTTTATACCAAGCAGAACGGTCACCTCCCTCCATGAGGACGTGACACTCCTCCAGATAGGAGTCGGTCTGATATTTGCCAAACGTGACCAGCATGCGTTTGGCAGTTTTCTTCTCTGTGGTCTTGATTAGTGTTTTCTTGTGGATGAAGAACCCTGCGATGCTGCTTTCCTGCAGGAAGACGGCCGACTGGTCGGTGGGGATGATTATCGACAGCATTCCGTCGGGGGCAAGTAGTCTATAGGCATGCCGGAAGAGGTCTTGGGGAAGCAGCGAGTCGGTGTGGCGTGCCATGGAGCGCTGCTCGTCGGGGCATTTCAGTGACTCTGAAAAGAAGGGAGGGTTGCACACGATGCTGTCATATTGTTGCGGTGGTTCAAATGATGACACATCGCTGTGATATACATTGATTCTCGAGGCAAAACGACTGTCAGCGACATTGCCCCGAGCCTGCTTGCAAGCCTTGGGGTCGATGTCGATACAGTCGATATGCGCGCCGTCAAAGCGCTGCGCCATCATCAGGGCAATGAGACCGGTGCCTGTGCCGATATCCAATATCCTGTCGCCACCGTCGGCCCAACTGCCCAACAGCACACCATCGGTGCCCACTTTCATGGCGCACATGTCGTGCTTGACCACAAACTGCTTGAATGTAAAACAATCCTTCATAAGTGTTGCAGTAATCTCCTTAGTTACAAAGGTAATCATTTTCTCTGTAACCGACAACGTTTCGACCGATATCATTGCAGCAAAATCATTGCAAATCGTCCTTGCCGCCACGATGTTCCTTGATAATAATCTACTTGTGGCAAGTTATATGAAGAGCGAAGCGGCGAAATTGTCCGCGATGGCTTTTAATATGATTTTGAAGCGCGATTTGGTGATTTCGCACTCTGAAACCATCATTGCAAACTGCGATTTGCTGAATTCGCGCTTTGCAATCTGCGCAAAGCCGTATCGTGGGCAGATGAGGGTTAAAGTTGGCATCGCCAACGCGCCTGTCATTCACAAGATCGTGACTTGTGGAGAGGCGCGCGTCTCTTATACCTATTTATATTTGTATACAGAGAGTGGGGTGGGGGCTTGCAGATAAACGATGCAAACCTATTTTCTCTTGAACACAATCTGCTTGGGCAGCTTCACCCACTTGCGGTTGCGTGCCACCTTCAGCGCGCTTCCCTTGAGCTGCTTCAGGGTGCAGATGCCGTCCTTGCCGATGACCAGCTCTGCCTTCAGGTCTTCGCTTCCATAGTCATTGACCATGTCGAGCTGGGCTGCGGTGTCGCTGTGGTTGGTTCTGGCGTCTGTAATGAGCCATTTGCGGCCGTCTTTGTAGTCGCCCAGAAAGCCCGGCATGGCACCGTATATTTCCTGGTTAGGCACGACCACGTTGTTTTGGTAAAAATCTATTACCAGGTATATCCCCAACTCTTCGTTGACAAACTTTCCGCTGAAGTTCTTGGTTGACTGCGCAATAGAGTTTAGCGCTGCCAAAAGCAAGATAATGATGGTGTATGTTTTTTTCATTTCGTTACTTCCAAAGATGGTTTTTGCTCTTTTCAAGGGCAAAGTTAGTAATTCCAAATCAAGAAACGTGCCTATATTTGAAGATTTTAACACATAAATTTCTTATTCTGCGATTTTTAGATTACCTTTGCGTCGTATTATAAATAGTTATGAAGAGAACATTATTGTTTCCGGAATATATATTTGAGTCGAGTTGGGAGGTTTGCAATAAGGTTGGCGGTATCTACACAGTACTCTCGTCGCGTGCCCTCACACTACAGAAAGAACTCGGTGACAATCTCATTTTTATAGGTCCTGATTTTGGAGAGGAAACTCCCTATTTTACAGAAGACAAGCGGCTTTACATTGATTGGGTTAATCAGGAGAAGGAATTGGCTTTACGCGTGGGTAGATGGAATGTACCCGGCAATCCTATAGCAATCTTAGTTGACTTCAAACCATTCTTCGCTCAGAAGAATGATATATACACTTGGTTGTGGGAACACTATCAGGTGGATAGTCTGCATGCCTATGGCGATTACGACGAAGCCTCGATGTTCTCCTATGCTGCCGGCCGAGTGGTAGAGAGCTTCTATCGTTACTACATCAATGGCAACCGTCGCGTGGTATATCATGGCAATGAGTGGATGACTGGTCTCGGTCTGCTGTACGTCAAGAGCAAGGTGCCCGAGATAGCCACTATATTCACCACCCATGCCACAAGTATAGGTCGAAGCATCGCCGGCAACAACAAGCCGCTCTATCAGTATCTCGACGCTTACAATGGCAATCAGATGGCTGATGAACTCAATATGCAGTCCAAACATTCCATCGAATTGCGTACTGCCCACAACGTTGCCTGCTTCACTACTGTGAGCGACATTACCGCTCTGGAGTGCAAGGAGTTGCTGGACAAGCCCGTAGATGTGGTTCTGCCCAATGGATTTGAAAACGACTTTGTGCCCAAGGGCGCTGCGTTTACCCGCAAGAGGAAGTTGGCAAGAGCCAAACTCCTGAACATAGCCAACGCGCTGATGGGTACCAGTCTGGACGACGACACCGTAATCGTGTCGACAAGCGGCCGTTATGAGTTCCGCAACAAGGGCATCGATGTCTTCATCGACTCTCTCAACCGTCTGCGTCACAATGACAGACTCAACCGCAATGTGCTCGCCTTCATCGAAGTGCCGGGCTGGGTAGGCGTGGGCCGTCAGGACTTGCAGGAACGCCTCGCGCTGATGGAGCAAGGCAAGACTTTTGATACGCCCCTCGACAATCCGAGAGTCACCCATTGGCTGCACAATGCCAATGACGACAAGGTGCTCGGCATGATGAACTATCTCGACATGCACAACCGTCTCGATGACAAGGTCAAAGTGATATTCATCCCTTGTTATCTTACTGGCGACGACGGCATCGTCGATATGCCATACTATGACGTAGTGCTCGGCAATGACCTCTGCGTCTATCCCTCATACTACGAGCCTTGGGGCTATACCCCGCTTGAGGCCATCGCTTTCCATGTGCCTTGTATCACTACCGATTTGGCAGGCTTCGGACTGTGGGCCAACCAGGTAAAGGGGGCAGACAGCGAACTCAGAGATGGCGTCAAGGTGGTGCATCGTACCGACTATAATTATAATAATGTGGCCGACGAGCTTTGTGAGACCATTAGAGAGTTTGCAGCCATGTCGCCCGACGAGGTAAAGACATGCCGCGATGCGGCAGTGCGCCTCTCCAAGAAGGCATTGTGGAGCAAATTCATCGCCTACTACAAGGAAGCCTACGACATCGCACTCTCCAAGTCTGCAAAGAGATAACATATATTAATAAGGTAATACTAATAAATTACATATATGAAGATAAAGTCAGATTATGTCAACGAGCCGAAATGGAAGGAGTTGACAATCAAATCAAGATTGCCAGAAAAATTAAAATGTCTGGATGAGCTCGCTCACAACATGTGGTGGGGCTGGAACTACGAAGCACGTAACATGTTTAAGTGTCTCGATGAAAAGCTCTATGAGGAAGTTGGACACAACCCAGTGCTTCTTCTGGAGAGATTAAGCTATGATCGCAAGGTCGAAATCGTGAACGATACAAAGCTGATGAAGAAAATCAAGGATGTATATGCGAAGTTTACGACCTATATGAACGTCAAGCCCGATGCCAGTCGTCCTTCTGTAGCTTATTTCTGTATGGAATATGGTCTCAACCAGGTGCTCAAGATTTACTCCGGTGGTCTCGGTATGCTGGCTGGTGACTACCTCAAGGAGGCTTCTGACAGTAATGTAGACCTCTGTGCCGTAGGTTTCCTCTATCGCTTCGGCTACTTCACTCAGAGTCTGAGTATGGACGGCCAGCAGATTGCCAAATACGACGCCCAGAACTTCAATTCTCTTCCTATTGAGCGCGTTCTGGACAAGGATGGCAACCCTGTTGTGGTAGACGTACCCTATATGAACTATCAGGTACATGCTTATGTTTGGCAGGTAAACGTTGGCCGTATCAAGCTCTATCTGCTCGATACCGACAATGATATGAACTCTGAGTTTGACCGTCCTATCACCCATTCACTGTATGGCGGCGACTGGGAGAACCGTCTGAAGCAGGAAATCCTGCTGGGTATTGGTGGTATCCTTACTCTGAAGAAGCTCGGAATTACCAAGGACATCTATCACTGCAATGAGGGCCACGCTGCCCTGTGCAATCTGCAGCGTCTCTGCGACTATGTTGACAATGGCCTTACCTTCAACCAGGCTATGGAGCTGGTTAAGGCTTCTTCACTCTATACCGTTCACACTCCTGTGCCTGCCGGTCACGACTACTTCGATGAGTCTCTGTTTGGCAAGTACATGGGCGGCTATCCTTCACGTCTCGGCATCAGCTGGGATGAGTTTATCGGCATGGGTCGTCAGAATCCTGATGACCACAGTGAGCGTTTCTGTATGTCAACATTCGCTTGCAACACCTGCCAGGGTATCAATGGCGTGAGCAAGCTCCATGGCTGGGTTAGCCAGCAGATGTTCCAGCCCTTGTGGAAGGGATATTTTGCAGAGGAAAACTCAGTGGGCTATGTTACCAATGGCGTTCACTTCCCATCATGGACAGCGACAGAGTGGCGTAAGGTATATGACAAGTATTTCGACGAGTCGTTCATGAGCGACCAGAGCAATGAGTCTATCTGGCATGGTATCTACAACGTTCCAGACGATGAAATCTGGGAGACCCGTATGGCTCTCAAGAAGAAGCTCATTAGCTATATCCGTGAGAAGTTTACCCAGACATGGCTCCGCAACCAGGGCGACCCTGCTCGCGTGGTATCCCTGCTTGAGCGCATCAACCCCAACGCGCTGATGATTGGCTTCTGCCGTCGTTTTGCTACTTACAAGCGCGCCCACCTGCTCTTCACCGACCTGGAACGCCTCAGCAAGATTGTTAACGACCCCGAGCATCCAGTTCTCTTCTTCTTCTCTGGTAAGGCTCACCCCGCCGACGGGGCCGGACAGGGACTTATCAAGAAGATCTTTGAAATCAGCCAGCGTCCAGAGTTCCTCGGCAAGATTATCTTCCTTGAGGACTACGATATGCAGCTTGCCCGTCGCTTGGTATCTGGTGTTGATATCTGGATGAATACTCCTACCCGTCCTCTCGAGGCTTCCGGTACTTCTGGTGAGAAGGCCGAGATGAACGGTGTGGTTAACCTCTCTGTTCTTGATGGCTGGTGGGTTGAAGGCTATCGTGAGGGTGCCGGTTGGGCTCTCCCCGAGAAGCGTACCTATCAGAACCAGGGTTATCAGGACCAGCTCGACGCAGCTACAATCTATGGTCTGCTCGAGAATGAGATTATTCCTCTCTACTATAAGAAGTCTAAGAAGGGCTATAGTGAGGGTTGGATTAAGGTAATCAAGAACTCTATCGCCACTATCGCTCCCCACTACACCATGAAGCGTCAGTTGGATGACTACTACACTAAGTTCTACAACGCCCAGGCTGCACGCTACCACAAGCTGGCTGCCGACAACAATCGTCTGGCTAAGGACCTGGCTCAGTGGAAGGAAACCGTTGCCGAGCGTTGGGATAGTATCAACGTTGTGTCTAAGGAGACAACTCTCCTTGATAATGGCGGCGAGACCGGAGTAAGCTACAAGCTGAGATATGTCATCGACGAGCAGGGTCTTGTGGATGCTGTTGGTCTGGAGCTTGTTTCGCTCAACAACGAACTTACTCCTGATGGTCGCCAGGTTTACAGCGTTCATCCGTTTGAGGTAGTTGGCCACGAGGGCAATAACTATATCTTCGAGGTAAATGTTGAACCCGATGTTGCTGGTGCCTTCCGTACTTGTGTTCGTATGTATCCCAAGAATGCTGAGCTGCCCCATCGTCAGGACTTCTGCTATGTGAAGTGGCTTGACTAATATTATTAAATTTATATATGGAGAGGGTGGTTGTTTGAGCAACCATCCTCTTTTTTTGTCCACATCTGGCATTTTTATTTGTAATAGATTGTGTGATTAACATAAATGATGTATTTTTGCAGATGAGATAGGTCTTTGGAATGCGGCCTGTCAGAATAATATATAGTATAGATATGACCACCGATTACCAGATAAGAGTTACGCCGCAAGTCGCGGCAAGCGAGCAGAGTATATTACAGTTTTTGGCAGACGAAAAGGGCGTCGATGTGACGAAGGTTACGACCACGCGCATTGTCAAACGGTCGATAGATGCCCGTCAACGTAATATATTCATCAACCTCACGGTCAGAGTCTACATCAATGAGTTTCCTTCCGGTGACTTCCAACGCACCGTCTATCCCCAGGTAGATGAAAAGCCTCAGGTGCTCGTGATAGGAGAGGGCCCCGGCGGCTTGTTTGCTGCTTTGCGACTGATAGAACTTGGGTATAAGCCGATTGTGCTTGAGCGTGGAAAGAATGTCCATGACCGTAAGCGTGATATGGCACTCATTGCCAAAATCCAAAAGGTGGATGAAGAGTCCAACTATTGTTTTGGCGAAGGCGGAGCTGGCGCTTACTCGGATGGCAAGTTGTTTACACGCAGCAAGAAGCGTGGCAATGTCGACAAGATACTTAATGTATTCTGTCAGCACGGTGCCTCCACATCCATTCTGGTTGACGCCCACCCTCATATAGGTACAGACAAGTTGCCCCGAGTTATAGAAAACATGCGCAACACTATCCTTGGATGTGGCGGTCAGGTGCATTTCCAGACCAAAATGACCAGCCTCATCACCAAGGGTGATACCGTGGTCGGTGTAGAAGCGGTAGATCTGAATACAGGTGAGCAACGTTGCTGGAATGGTCCTGTCATTCTTGCCACGGGTCATAGTGCTCGCGACGTTTATCGTTATCTTTATCGTGACAATATTGAGATTGAGGCCAAAGGCATTGCCGTCGGTGTAAGACTCGAGCATCCCGCCATGCTTATAGACCAGATACAATATCACAGTAAGCAAGGTCGCGGCAAATACCTTCCTGCTGCAGAGTATAGCATGGTCACTCAGGTTGACGGAAGGGGCGTTTATAGCTTTTGCATGTGTCCCGGCGGTTTTGTAATACCCGCTGCAACAGGACCCGAGCAAATCGTTGTCAATGGTATGAGCCCCGCCAACCGTGGAACCAAGTGGAGCAATTCGGGTATGGTTGTCGAGTTGCGTCCCGAGGATATCGATGCAGACAATCCATTGGCCGTTATGCACTACCAGGAGGAAGTTGAGAAGATGTGTTGGCAACAAGGAAACCGTCAGCAGACAGCTCCAGCCCAGCGAATGGCTGACTTCGTGAACAACAGATTGAGCTATGACCTACCCGCAAGCAGCTATGCGCCCGGATTGATTTCGAGCCCATTGCATTTCTGGATGCCCAAGCCGATTGCATCACGCCTTCAGGAAGGTTTCAAGACCTTTGGTCGCCAGGCTCATGGTTTTCTTACCAATGAAGCGGTGCTCATAGCTATGGAAACACGTACCAGCTCGCCGGTGAGAATACTTCGCAACCGGGAAACGCTTATGCATGTGAGACTCCAGGGCCTTTTCCCTTGTGGAGAAGGAGCTGGGTATGCAGGCGGAATTGTGTCTGCCGGCGTAGATGGTGAGCGTTGTGCCGAGCAGTGTGCTGCTTATCTGCAACAAATCTAATTCAGTCAGGCTTGAGATATAGCGTAGATTTCTATCGTAACAATCCGCTGTTCGTGATAGCGGTTATGTTCATTTTAGGCATAGCTTTGGGCGATATTCTTATGTTGCCGTTTGCAGTCTATGCCGTCCTCCTGATTTCCGCTATAGCTATCGGCAGCTGGTTCATGCGCTTCCCGATTGTTTCAAGTCTGAGTGTCCATGTCGGCGCCATCATCGCTGGAGCTTGGCTTGTCACCATCGCGAAAGAGTACAACAAGGCCATTCCCGTCGGGCGACATTATTATGAGGCTGTTGTCGTCAGCCAACCCGTCATTACCGACAAGTCTTTCAAGTGCGACTTGTGGATTGTCAATACTCCAGAGCCTATAAAGGTGAAGGCCACGCTGTTGCGCGAAGCCCAACTCTATGGCGATACGCTTAGGCCTGGCGACGGACTTGTTGTCAGCACCGCCTTGAAAGCTGTAGCCGATGTAGACTACAGTGACGGACATTTCGATTATCAGCGCTGGCTGCGTGTCAATCACTATGATGCGACCGCTTATGTATGGCAAGACTGGCAACGCGAGCAAATCAAAATAAGCAATTTGCCAACCATGGAGAAAATACGCATGCGTGCAACGATGTGGCGTGGCAACTTGCAGGAGAATTACAGGCGTCTGGGTCTTGAAGACAGGACATTGGCACTCATTAGCGCCATGACTATTGGCGACAAGAGTCTCCTTGACGACCAAATGCGTGACGAATACTCTATTTCCGGTGCAAGTCACATCCTGGCTTTGAGCGGTTTGCATCTGATGGTGTTGTTTGCGATAGTCAATTACATTATGAATGGCATCGCCAAGTTTCTGATTGCTTACACCGGAGGCAAAGGAAGACTCACTATCAAATTCATTAAGGCCCTTTTATTGTTTGGGTTGATATGGGGATTTACTATCCTTGTCGGACTTTCGCCCAGCATTACGAGAGCCGCGACCATGATTAGCCTGTATGCAGTTGTCGATTTAGACAACAGACCACATCAGCCATTCAATACATTGGCGTTTACAGCCCTGGTAATTCTTCTCTTCAATCCCTTATCCTTGTGGGATGTGGGTTTTCAGTTGTCTTTCATGGCCGTTTTGGGTATCTTCTTCTTTCAACCCAAGCGCCGCCTCAACTGGTTTCTGTCACTGTTGTGGCTCTCCTTGTCAGCCCAGCTGGCGGTGGCACCATTGCTGTTATACCATTTCGGCCGGTTGTCCTGTTATTTCCTTCTTGCCAACATTGTGGTGGTGCCTTGCGCGTACATTATAGTATATTCCGCATTTGCCGTATTGCTCCTTACCCCCGTCGCCCTAATCCAACGGTGGATGGTGGCCATTCTCACTTCTGCCGCCCATATCATGGACAGCAGCGTGAGGGGAATTGCCATGCTGCCCGGCGCTTCTATCGAAAATATTCATTTTGATGGCGTTCAGGTCGTTGCTCTTTATGTGTTAATCATTTGTGTGTATCGCATATTTTGTCTAACTTTGCATTCCAAATGATGAGTCGATATTTTATTTATCTTAGTTTTGACGGAACCGCCTATCATGGTTGGCAGATACAGCCCAATGGAATATCTGTCCAGCAGGTTCTTCAAGAACGATTGTCCACACTGTTGAGAGGCACCATCGAGGTGGTGGGAGCCGGTCGCACCGACGCTGGTGTCCATGCCCATTTGATGGTTGCACATTTTGATTATGACGGCGAGCTCGATGGAGCCCAATTGGCTTATAAGTTGAACCGGATGATGCCACGCGACATAGCCATACACGACGTGAGGAAAGTCGCAGACGATTTGCATGCACGTTTCTCTGCCGTCAAGCGCACCTATCATTATTATATACATACCCATCGCAATCCTTTCCATCGTTTTTATTCCTTGGAGATGCCTTATCAGCTTGATTTCGAAGCTATGAATGAGGCAGCCCGGCTGCTGCTCGATGTCAAGGACTTCGGCTCCTTCTGCAAGGTAGGCGCAGATGTCAAGACTACGTTGTGCGACCTGACCAAGGCCGAATGGATTAAGATGGAGGAGCCTGGCTGCTGGTATTTCGAGATTATCGCCAACCGATTCTTGCGTAATATGGTGCGTGCCGTGGTTGGCACATTGGTCGAGGTAGGTCGTGGTCGTATGACTCTTGATGAGTTCCGTGCGGTTGTAGCTTCCGGTAGCCGTAAAAATGCAGGTGAGAGCATGCCTGCTCATGCCCTTTTCCTCTGGGATATAGTTTATTAAATATATAAGTGATGGTCTGGTTAAGTCTTGCTTTCCTTTCAGCGCTGCTGTTAGGTTTTTATGACACATGTAAGAAGAAATCTCTCGATGGCAATGCTGTCATCCCCGTTCTTTTCCTTAACACCCTGTTTTCTTCTGTTATCTTCTTGCCCTTTATTCTTTTGTCCGCAAACTCCCATCTGTTAGAGGGGAGTATGTTTTACGTACAGTCCCAGGGTTGGGAGGTACACAAGTATATCCTGCTCAAGAGTTGTATCGTCCTGTCGTCATGGACGCTTGGCTATTTTGCCATGAAGCATCTGCCGCTTACCATCGTTGGCCCCATCAATGCCACCCGCCCCGTGATGACGTTGATAGGTGCGCTGCTACTTTTTGGCGAGCGACTCAATGCGTGGCAATGGGTGGGTGTGGTCTTTGCCATCATCTCTTTCTTTATGCTGAGCCGCAGCAGCAAGAAGGAAGGCATCGACTTCAAGCACAACATCTGGATAATCTTTCTTGTCGGAGCAGCACTGTTGGGTGCCGCCAGCGGACTGTACGACAAGTATCTTATGGCGCCTGCCGATAATGGCGGCCTCGCGCTTAACAGTATGACCGTACAGAGCTGGTACAATCTCTACCAGATGGCCATGATGGGTATCGTCCTTCTCATCTGGTGGTGGAAGAGGGGGAAGACCGAGCGCTTCAGATGGAGTTGGTACATCGTGTTCATCTCCGTATTTCTCTGCGCCGCCGACTTTGTCTATTTTTATGCCTTGAGCCTTCCTGCCGCCATGATTTCCATCGTTTCCATGGTACGCCGCAGTTCGGTTATCGTCAGTTTCATGTGTGGAGCCTTGCTTTTCCACGAGAAGAACCTGAAGTCTAAAGCCATAGACTTGCTGTTGGTGCTTGTGGGCATGGTCTTTTTGTGGATAGGAGGTCATTAAAAAATCAAAAAAACATGCATCCACTTTGGCTTTTGCCATATTTCTTGTAACTTTGTACATAAATAACCACATTATTATGTCACGAAACATATTCAAAGGCTTGGGTATTGCCCTGATAACTCCCTTTACACAAGACGGTGAAGTAGATTATGCTGCGTTACAGCGCCTGATACGATATCAATTGGATAACGGTGCCGATTTTTTCTGTATTCTTGCAACCACTGGAGAGGCACCTTGTCTCTCTCGTGATGAAAAAGACAAGATAACGGAGGTCGTTAAAGAGATTACAAATGGCAGAGTGCCTATCCTTAAATATTGTGGTGGCAATAATACTCGTGAGGTTGTTGCCGAAATACAGGAAACCGACTGGTCTGGAATTGATGGTATTCTCAGTATCTGCCCGTATTACAACAAGCCCTCACAAGAGGGGCTTTACCAGCATTTCAAGGCAATAAGCCAGGCAAGCCCTCTACCCATCGTTTTGTATAACGTGCCAGGACGTACCGGCGTCAACATGAAGCCTGAGACTATCGTGCGCTTGGCGCGAGAGTGCCACAACATCGTGGGAGTCAAGGAGGCGAGCGGCTCGCTTGAGCAGGTGGATGAAATCATCAAGAACAAACCAGATGGCTTTGAGGTCATCAGCGGCGACGATGCACTTACGTTCTCTATGGTTGCAAGTGGCGCCATCGGAGTCATCTCTGTGATAGGCAATGCACTGCCCAAGGAGTTCTCGCGTATGATTAGACTTGAGTTCAAGGGCGAATACGACCCCGCCAGAACCATCCACCATCGTTTTACCGAACTTTACAAACTGCTCTTTGTTGATGGCAACCCTGCTGGAGTCAAGGCTCTGCTCAACGACATGGGATATATCGAAAATGTATTGCGTCTGCCTTTGGTCCCCACTACCATTGCGACCAAGGAGAAGATGGCCAACATTCTCAAGGAGCTTCGCATATAGGACGAGACTTCATTATAAGATACGAAAGAGGGATATGCTGTCAGCATATCCCTCTTTCGTATCTCTATTTGGCTTACACTTCAGTAAGTTCACCGGCTATAGAGTGAGCCATCAGCTCTCTGATTTTCTCGGAGTCATCGTATCTCCCTTGCAGATACATCAACTTGGTGGCGGCAGCCTCTACGGTGCTGTCTCTGCCAGAGATGATGCCCGCCTGGAGCAGTTGCCGTCCCGTATCATACCTTCCCATTTCAACCTTGCCCGATATACATTGGCTAATGTTGACCACCACCACGCCGCGATTGCTCGCCTCGCGCAGTTCTTTGATAATCCATGGGTAGTGAGGTGCATTTCCGCTGCCATAACTGCGCATGATGATACCCCGGAGCTCGGGAGCCTCAAGCACGTGCTTCACTATATTCTCGTCTATACCCGGGAAGAGGGAGAAGATGATGACATTGCGGTCCATCTCCTTGTGCACGATAAGCGGTTTGCTGTAGTCGGGGCTAAGGATGTGATGGGTGTGGAAGGTGAAATCGACTCCCGCATCGCAGAGGTGCGGGTAGTTGAACGAGTCAAAAGCGTTGAACCCGTCGGCATTCTGCTTGGTGGCACGGTTGCCTCGCAGCAGATGGCCGTTGAAGTAGATACACACCTCGGGCACCATCGGGGTGCCGTCTGGACGATAGGTCGACGCCAGTTCTATACTCGTCAGGATATTCTCCTTGCCGTCGGTGCGCAACTGGCCCAATGGCAGCTGGCTTCCGGTTAGGATTACCGGCTTGGTGAGGTTCTCTAAGAGGAAAGATAGGGCCGAAGCGGTGTAGGCCATGGTGTCTGTACCATGCAGGATGACAAAGCCGTCATACATATCATACTGTTCACCGATG
Organism: Prevotella sp. P4-51; assembly: GCF_002251455.1. NCBI lineage: Bacteria > Pseudomonadati > Bacteroidota > Bacteroidia > Bacteroidales > Prevotellaceae > Prevotella > Prevotella sp. P4-51. The sequence goes on along the minus strand of NZ_NPJM01000049.1, from coordinate 9,963 downwards.
ATAGAGACCAGCCTTATCCATGAGTCAGTGCTCATGTCGCTCGAATCTATTGGCGGATTGAACTGATAGATGTCTATATCAGTCTTGATATATTGGAATTCCGGCAAATGCTCTTTAAGATGCTTAAAATCCAATGGCTCCAGGGCGCCGGTAGCGGGGTTTACACCCATTCCAATGGTGCCACCGGTGTAAATGAGCAGTACTTTTCCTTTTTTTCTCATCATTAAGAATGTAAAGATGATTTGTCAAAATCATATATTCCATGCAAATTTACATTTTTTTTGGTTCTTGCACAAAAAAAATCAGTACATTTGCAACCAAAATAACATATTAATTGATTTATTGTATGAAACAATTTATGGATGCCGATTTCCTTCTCGACACGGAGACGGCCAAACATCTTTACCATGACCACGCTGCCAAGATGCCAATTATCGATTATCATTGTCATCTTGACCCTAAAATGGTGGCCGACGATCATCAGTTTTCAAGCATTACCGAATTGTGGCTTGGAGAGGACCATTACAAGTGGCGCGCTATGCGTACCAATGGCGTTGATGAAAAATATATTACCGGTGATGCTTCCGATTGGGAGAAGTTTGAGAAATGGGCTGATACCATTTCCTACTGCTACCGCAATCCGTTGTATCACTGGACTCACCTTGAACTTCGTTCGGGTTTTGGCATAGACAAGGTGCTCAGCCCAGCCACTGCGCGCGAAATCTATGACGAATGTAATGAGAAACTCAAGCTCCCCGAGTTTTCGGCACGCGGACTGATGGCCCGCTTCAATGTTGAGTGCGTCTGCACAACCGACGACCCCATAGATGACCTGACTTATCACAAGCAAGTCAAGGAAAGCGGTTTCCAGATTCACATGCTGCCCGCTTGGCGCCCCGACAAGGCCATGAATATTGACAAGGCGGGCTTTGCCGATTATGTGCAGACTCTGGGAGAGAAGGCCGGCGTGAACATCGTCCACTTCAAGGATATGGTTGATGCCCTCCAGAATCGTCATGACTATTTCAACGCCTGCGGATGCCGTCTTTCCGACCACGGCATTGATGAGTTCTACGACGAGCCATACACCGCGTCACAGATTGAGACCATCTTCTCCAAGGCCATGCGTGGCATGAGCCTGTCGGCATTGGAGATTCGCCAGTTCAAGCATTGTTTCCTTACCCTTAGTGCTGAAATGGACGCTGCCGACGACTGGACACAGCAGTTCCATTATGGCCCTATCCGCAACAACAATACGCGTATGTTCAACGCCATAGGCCCAGATACGGGATTCGACTCCATCGGTGAGTTCAATACCGCTACGGCTATGTCTCATTTCTTTGACCATCTCAATAGCGAGGGCAAACTTACCCGCACCATCATCTACACCCTCAACCCCTGCGCCAATGAGATGATAGCCGCGATGATAGGCAACTTCCAGGATGGCAGCGAGCCGGGCAAGATGCAGTTTGGTGCTGGCTGGTGGTTCAACGACCAGCTCGACGGAATGACCCGCCAGATGAACGCTTTGTCCAACCTGGGTCTCCTGTCAAGGTTTGTGGGCATGCTGACCGACTCTCGCTCGTTCCTGAGCTATCCCCGTCATGAGTACTTCCGTCGTCTGCTGTGCAATCTGTTAGGTACAGACGTGGAGCGAGGACTTATACCCAATGACGAGGAACCCTTGGCACGCATGGTGGAGGACATCTCCTACAACAATGCGCGCAGATATTTCAGATTCTATTGATACCGTCCAGACCGAAGATAAACAGAGAGGGCTTGCAGCATTATGTTGCAAGCCCTTTTTATCTTTTGGCATGGCGGCATTGTCATTTGCCCTGTTCTTGATAGTAGATGACGGCAGCGAGAGTCGGGATGTGCGTTTGCTGCATATCATAGTCTTGTTGTGAGAGCAACGCAATATATATCCGTAAAAAACAAAAATATCCGAGGTCTTATTAAAGATAATTCCGTGGTTTGATTTAGGGTTTTCACACTTTGATACCGTCTTTTCACGCCATGATTTTATGGTTTCGCGCTTTGCAATCAACTTGTATCTTATCTCCAACTGAAATGGCGTCTCTGCGGGGTCAGGGGCGCTGGTTAGGGTAGAGGTGGTGGTCGCCATAGAACGGGCGGTTGTTGTCATACCACGCCTGTTGTACATCGACCTGGATAGAAAACGACGGGCTGAAGTTGTATTTGGCACCGATACCGATGACATTGGCACCGGGAGTGGCAAAGCCATAACCCGTACGCATGGAGAAGGGTAGGGCGCTGTAGCCCCAATAGCCATATCCGGGCATACCATAACGATTGAAGAAGGAGTTATAGTTGTTGGCTATCGAGAGCTGGCCATAGGCATAGAGCTCCCACTTCTCATTGATTTTGTAACCCAGAATGCCATAGAGACCGGCATCACGGTAGGCGTCGCCGCCCCAAGTGGTGTTGTTGAAGTAAATGCCGGCCGCACCCCATAACTTGCCGTCGCGCGTAAGGGGCGCGAGATAGGCAGCATTGATGTTCTGGCCGAAGCCGCCACGATGAGGGGCGTGTTTGCCCAGTGTGGCAAAGGCGCTGAAGTCGAGCGCGAGGTTGAGCCCCTCATGCATGCCGCCGACGTAGGTATCGACATTGGGCTCGGGGTGGGCAAGCTCGGTATTCAGAAGCCGTGGCTCGCCATTGTAGATGCGTGGCGCCTGTCCTATATAATATAAGGTGTCGCCGGGAAGCAACCATTCGTTGCGCATATTGTCTGCACTGTGGAGCGGACCACGTGCTATACGCTGTGCAAATATGGCGTGGCTCATGCTGAAGAGCCATATTAAAAGCATAATTCGTTTCATAACGGCAAAATTAATAGTTTCGGATAACTTATCGGCAACTTCGAGGCAAAAAAAGTTGGTTTTGTTTGCCTTGTTAACCTAATTTATGTTACCTTTGTAAATTATAGAGCTTTTATTAATCACTAATATAACGATAGAAATGGGTTTTTTGAAGTCATTATTAGGCTTGGGTGGCGACGATGACGCCGCCAAGAACGACGATAACAAGAGTAAGGAATTTGATGTGCTCAAGTACGACGGCGTGCGCGCCCTCCGTATGGGTCAGAACGAGTATGCGGTAAAGTGCTTTGAACATGCGCTCCAGATACATGATGACCTTGAGACCTGTGACTATCTCTCCCAGGCCTATCTGCGACTCGGCGACCTCGAGAATTCCTACCAGTATCTCGGTCGTCTCGCCGAAGCCCAGCCCGATAACGAGCAGATATGGCTGCGTATGGCCAATGTGGCCTATATGCGTGAAGACTACGACGCCCAGCAACAGATGAGCAACAAGGCTTTGGAAGTTAATCCTGAAAGTGCCGAAGCCCATTACTTGTTGGCCCAATCGTATGTAGGACAGGGCAACCCCATACTGGCAATAGCCATGCTTACCAAGGCAATAGCCATCAACGAGGCTTTCCTCAGTGCCAATCTGCTGCGTGGAGAGACCCTCCTGAAGATGGACGACCTCGCCGGCGCCGAGGCTGATGTGAAATTGCTCATGGAAAAGGTGCCGGAAAACGAGGATGCGCTGCTTCTGGCTGCCAGAGTGGCCAAGGCCAAGGATGACCTCGATGGCGCTTTGGCTTACTATGATCGCGTGATTGACGCCAATCCTTTCAGCGCCGCTGCCATGAAGGAGCGCGGAGCGGTGAAGTATGCCAAGGGCGACAAGGAAGGTGCCGAGGCTGACGCCCGTGCTGCGCTGGAGCTGGAACCCGAACAGGTGGCCGATGTCAATGGCGACTATACCGCTCGCGGTACCGAGGACATACAGCGCAAGGTCGAAGAAGCCTATCGCAACAGCAATCCATTCGGTGTATAAGCCAGTAGACTCAGTGAACGTGCCCACCAGGTAAACCGGGATGATGGCCCTGCCGACGAACGGACGCAGTGCACTCGCCGGGTGCCCGGAACGGAGGACGGCTGCGACAGCGATGACCGCGAAGGTGATGGCCAGCGTGGCGACAATTGTAGATAATTGAAAAAAAAACTATCGAAATGTTTGCATGGTTCACTGGAAAGTTATACTTTTGTATCGTAAACGCAATAATAACGATAATATGATAGCAATGAACGCATACTTTTATGGCTTTTACTTTTACTTTGCAAGCAATTGTGAAGCGGGAAGTTGCGTATAAAATCAACTTAGGATATTAACATAACAGTAATCCCGCTTCAAGCCTATTGGAGCGGGATTTTTGCATAAATAAAAGATACGAATGAAGAGAGTAGCAATACAGGGAGTAATCGGGTCGTTTCATGATATAGCGGCACATCAGTATTTCGAAGGAGAACAGTTGCAAATCATCTGCTGCTCGACCTTCGAACAGATATTCGAGAATATCAGACGTGACCCCACCGTGATTGGCTTTCTCGCCATTGAGAACACGATAGCCGGCTCGTTGCTGCATAATTATGAACTGCTGCGCTCGTCGGGTACTACCATCGTGGGCGAACACCGTCTGCACATCCAGCATGCCATCTGCTGTCTGCCCGACGACGACTGGACCAGCGTGACCGAGGTCCACTCGCACCCCGTGGCGCTGATGCAGTGCCGCAACTTTCTCTCCAACCATCCCGGTATCAAGGCAGTGGAAGGCGAGGACACCGCGGGGAGTGCCGAATACATCAGCCGCAACCGCTGCAAGGGTTGGGCGGCCATCTGCCATGCCGATGCCGCCAGGCTCTATGGCATGAAGGTGCTGGAAGACCATATCGAGGACAACAAGCACAACTTTACCCGCTTCCTGGTGGTATGCCATCCCAACAAGGCCGATTTCATGAGGCAGATAGAGCATACCAACAAGTCGAGTCTCGTATTCTCGTTGCCCCACGAGGAAGGAAGTCTGTCCAAGGTGCTTACCATTCTCTCCTTCTACGACATCAACTTGACCAAGATACAGTCTCTGCCCATCATCGGGCATGAGTGGGAATATCTCTTCTATGTCGATGTGACCTTCGACAATCTCACGCGTTACCGCCAGTCGATAGACGCCATTATACCACTGACTAAAGAACTACAAATAATCGGAGAATATGAACAACATTAAACCAGCCAGCCGCCTGGACGCGGTACAGGAATATTACTTCAGTCGGAAACTCAAGGAAGTGGCACGACTCAATGCTGAAGGACAGGATATCATAAGTCTTGCTATAGGCAGTCCGGACCAGCCGCCTTCGCCCCAGACCATCGACAAACTCTGCGAGGTGGCTCACGACCCGTCGGCCCACGGCTACCAGCCCACGATGGGTACGATGGAACTGAGGAAGGCTATGGCAGACTTCTACCACAGATGGTACGGCGTGGAGGTAGACGCCGCCAGTGAGGTGCAGCCCCTGATAGGCAGCAAGGAAGGTATACTGCATATCACTCTCGCCTTTGTCAATCCTGGAGACGAGGTGCTGGTGCCTAATCCTGGCTATCCTACCTATACCTCGCTCAGCAAGATACTCGGTGCTAAGGTGGTCAACTATAATCTGGACGAAGACAATGGCTGGCAGCCCGATTTCGAAGAACTGGAGCACAGAGACCTGTCGCGCGTGAAGCTGATGTGGACCAATTATCCCAACATGCCCACCGGCGGCGATGCCCGCATGGAAACGTACAGCAAGCTGGTCGACTTTGCCCGCCGCCATGACATCGTAGTGGTCAACGACAATCCCTACTCGTTCATCCTCAACGAGCATCCCCTATCTCTGCTCCAAGTGGAAGGCGCCAAGGACTGTTGTATAGAGCTCAACTCGATGTCGAAGGGCTACAACATGCCAGGATGGCGTGTGGGAATGTGTGTGTCAAACCCACTGTTCATCAGTTGGATACTGAAAATCAAGAGCAATATAGACAGCGGTACCTTCCGCGGACTGCAACTTGCTGCGGCGGAGGCCCTGACAACCAATACCGAAGAGTGGCACAGAGAATATAATATCAACGTGTATCGCCGTCGCCGCGAAATAGCCGAGCGCATCATGCAGGCTTTGGGCTGCACTTATGATGACAGTCAGGTGGGTATGTTTCTTTGGGGAAAAATCGCTGACAAGTATGCCAATGCCGAGCAACTCACCGAAAGGGTGCTGCACGAGGCCCGGGTCTTCATTACCCCTGGCTTCATATTTGGCAGCAATGGCGAACGCTATGTGAGAATTTCGCTCTGTGCCCAGGACGATAAGATGCAGGAAGCGCTGAGACGCATCGGCGGTCTGGCATGGTGATGATAAATAACGATAAAACAACACATTAAAATACGAATATTATGGAATTGGATCTTCTCCCTCTTAATCTGCCGAGCGATAACGAACGCCCGTTGGTCATAGCCGGTCCTTGTTCGGCTGAAAGTGAAGAACAGGTAATGGAAACAGCCCGACAGCTGGCTGCTAAAGGATGTCATAACTTCCGCGCCGGTGTGTGGAAACCCCGAACCAAGCCAGGTGGTTTTGAAGGTAAAGGTGAAGAGGCGTTGCCCTGGTTGCAACGTGTCAAGAAAGAGACCGGCATGCTCGTGTCTACCGAAGTGGCAAAGCCCGAGCATGTGGAACTCTGTCTGAAGTATGGCATAGATATCCTGTGGGTAGGCGCACGCACAGCAGCCAATCCCTTTGCCATGCAGGACTTGGCAGACGCACTCAAAGGAGTGGATGTGCCCGTGTTTGTCAAGAACCCCGTCAACCCTGACCTGGAACTCTGGATTGGCGCCATGGAGCGTATCAATCAGGCAGGCATCAAGCGTATGGCTGCCATTCATCGCGGCTTCTCCAGCTTTGATAAAAAGATTTACCGAAACCTGCCTATGTGGCAGATACCTATGGAGTTGCATCGTCGCATCCCCACGCTTCCCATCATCTGTGACCCCAGCCACATCGGCGGTCGTCGCGAACTGATTGCCCCCTTGTGCCAACAGGCTATGGATCTGGGCTTTGATGGTCTGCTGGTCGAAAGTCACTGCTCTCCTGATGAAGCATGGAGCGATGCCAAGCAACAAGTGACGCCAGAAGTATTGGATTATATATTAAGTTTATTGATAGTGAGAGACGAACATGTAACCACCGAAGGCATAACGCTCTTGCGCAAGCAGGTGGATGAACTGGACAACGAGTTAATGAACCTTCTGTCGAAGCGAATGCGTGTATGCCGCGAGATAGGTCAGTACAAAAAGGAGCACAACATGACTGTATTCCAGGCCAACCGCTATTCGGAAATTTTGGACAAGCGTGGCGCGCAAGGTGCGCTGCTGGGTATGTCGCCAGAGTTTATCGCGCAGGTTTTTGAACACGTACACGAAGAGAGCGTGCGCCAACAGGTAGAAATCATCAACCACTAAAACGGCAAGAAAGAGAATAACAGCATCTATGAAGATATTGATTATGGGAGCAGGGAAGATGGGGAGTTTCTTCATCGACCTGCTCAGCTTTGAGCACGAGGTTGCGGTATATGAGAAGGACGCCAAACGCATGCGGTTTACATATAATTGCCAGCGGTTTACGTCTCTTGATGAAATAAAAGGTTTTGCCCCAGAACTGGTTATCAATGCGGTGACGGTGAAGTATACCATACCTGCATTCAGAGAGGTCATTCCATATCTGCCGGAAGACTGCATTCTGAGCGATATCAGCTCGGTCAAGACCGGGTTGAAGGAATTCTATGAGAGTACGCATCACCGCTACGTATCTACTCACCCGATGTTTGGTCCGACCTTTGCCAATCTGAACCAACTGTCGGAAGAGAATGCCATCATCATCAGCGAAGGCGACTATATGGGACGTATCTTCTATAAAGACATCTATGCTCGGTTGGGACTGAACATATACGAATATACCTTTGAAGAACATGACAAGACAGTGGCATATTCACTGAGTATACCTTTCGTCAGTACGTTTGTGTTTGCGGCGGTCATGAAGCATCAAGACGCTCCCGGCACCACGTTCAAGCGGCATATGCGCATCGCCAAAGGCGTATTAAGCGAGGACGACTACCTGCTCCAGGAAATTCTGTTCAATCCCTACACCCATGACCAGGTGTCGCAAATACGCAGCGAGTTGAAGGAACTGCTCGAAATCATTGACAATCGTGATGCGGATGGGATGAAGGAATATCTCACCAAAATCAGGAAGAATGTAAAGGACTAAAAGACACGGGAGGGGTATGTGTAGTCTGCTGGCTCTGCTGATGGGCATTTTCACGATGGTCGAACTGAATTGCGAAAATCTCTTTGATTGTCGTCATGACAGTTTGAAGGAAGATACTGAGTATCTGCCTACGAGTTATCGTCACTGGACTCCTTACAGATATTGGACCAAGCTGAACCACATAGGCCAGGAAATTATCGCATGTGGAGAGTATCGCGGCAGGTTTGAAATCCCCGACTTGGTGGCTTTGACCGAGGTCGAAAACGACAGTGTGCTTTTTGACCTCACCCGTCGCTCCATACTGCGTCAGGCTCGTTACGAATATGTAATGACCTCTTCGCCCGACGTGCGTGGCATCGATGTGGCACTGCTGTATTCTCCGTTTACGTTCAAGCTATTGGACAGTTATGCCATACGCATAGAACCGATGAAAGGGATGAAGCCCACGCGCGATATACTGTATGCCAAGGGTTTAACGATAGCGGATGACACGCTGCATGTCTTTTTGGTGCATGCGCCAAGCCGCTCGGGAGGTGAGAAGGAAACTCTGCCTCATCGAATGTGCGTGGCTGACAAGCTGTTGGAATCGACAGACTCGGTGCTGGCCATCTCGCCATCGGCCAGGATATTGATAGCCGGCGATTTCAATGATACCGAGAAAGACAGGTCGGTCAAGAAAATCGTGGAGCATGGCTTGGTGGAGCTCTCGACCCAACTGCACACAGCCAATGGTGCAAAGGGAACTTATAGGTTTCGCGGGAGATGGCAGAATCTTGACCATATTTTCGGTACGCGTCCTATGTGGGACGACTGGATAGGTGCTGAGCTGGGTGCCTTCAAGTTCCTGCTCACTGAAGACAAGAAATATGGTGGCGTGCAACCTCGTCGCAATTACATAGGAATGAAGTATCAGAATGGCTACAGTGACCATCTGCCTCTGATAGTACGTTTCAAAATTCGTGGCAATTAGTGTGTTTTCATCAGCTTTTATTTGGAACATATATGAGTTTTCCCTATATTTGCAGATGATTAACAATATAATATAAGGTATTATGAAAAAGTGGATTTATTCATCGGCGATTTTGGCGTTTTCCATTATCGTGCTGGGGCTTTGCCTGAAGTGTGGTATAGATGACTTCGCCAACAAAGACCGTAAGGTTACGGTTAAGGGACTGGCAGAGAAGGAAGTGGAAGCAGACAAGGTGACATGGCCAATCCTGTTTAAGGAAACCGGTAATGACCTGCCGGCTTTGTATGATGATATTGCCAACAAACAGGCACGGATAATCAAGTTTCTGCATGAGTCGGGACTGAATGACAAGGACATTACAATAAATGCATCCAAGGTGGTGGACCTCAATGCAGACCAATATTCGTCTAACAACAAGCCTTACCGCTACGTCATCACAGCCATTATGACCGTGACTTCACGCAATGTCAAACTGGTAAGGGGCATTATAGCCAAGCAAAGTGTGCTCCTGAAGCAGGGGATAGCCATCGTCGGGGGCGATTATGAAAATCCGACGGTATACGAGTACGTCTCCTTCACGTCGATGAAGCCGAAAATGATGGAAGAGGCTATACACAATGCGGAGAAAACGGCACAGCAATTTGCTGAAAACAGCCATTCCAATCTGAACAAGATAATCAGTGCCGACCAGGGGCAGTTCAGCATCGAGGACAGGGACCAGAACACTCCTTGGATTAAAAAAGTGAGAGTTGTCACTACGATAACTTTCTCTCTCAAGGACTGAAAATCGCACGATTGTACCAATATTATTGCACATATATA
>NZ_NPJM01000048.1:0-3967 GCF_002251455.1 Prevotella sp. P4-51 | reverse complement strand
TTACAGATTTAAAAAGCAAAGAAAATGAAGAAATTAGTTTTGATGTTCGTAGCTATCGCTGCTATCTCTTTCGCATCTTGTGGTAACAAAACTGCTGAGCCCGTTGCTAACGCAGACTCTGACACTGCAGTAGTTGACTCAGTTGTTGCTGATACAGCAGTTGCTGATAGTGTAGTTGCTGAGTAATTAGCACGAACTAAAGGAAATGGCCGCTTGGAACATTGTTCTAAGCGGTTTTTTTGTTCATTATCCTATTTTTCTACTATCTTATCTACCATTACTACCAGTTTATCAACTATAAAACCGCCGAAATGAACAAGCCACCCTCTTTTATATATGCTTGGGTAACACAAAAAATACTGATTGTATGTTCGTTGCTCTTTTTAGCTGGATGCGAAAAAGCAAATATCCCCAATAATGGAGAGGACTCTCCTGGAACAGAAATCCAAAATGGCCGAAAGGTCAAAGTCAATATCACAACAATTGATGATTTGACTGACCTGAAGCAAGTTTGCACACGCATCAGCTATTGTGTTTTCAGTAATAATGGTAAACTATATTCCATAAGGCACCAAGGTATCACCGACAAAGACTTTGGCTCCCCTACGCTTACTATAGAAGATGGACAATATCATTTAGTGATTATTGCACATAATGGACTGGGCAATATCAGCGTTGAGTCAGAAGAAAAAATCAAGTTCAAAGACAACAAAATTACAGACACATTTGCCTATTCTACCAACATTGATGTAGAATCAGATAAGACTATTTCTGTTGAACTTGAACGTATTGTGGCCAACATACGTGTTACCATACCCGATCCCATGCCCAAAGAGGTGAAGCAGATGGAATTCTATTACACGGGTGGAAGCTCAACCTATAGCAGTTTATCCGGATATGGGTCAGTCAACTCTCGACAGACGGAATACCGCAATGTAACCGATGATATGATTGGCAAAAATTCAGAATTTAATATATACACATTCCCACGAGACGAGAATGGAGAGGTAAAACTAACCATTAAAGCTCTGGATAAAGACAAATCAACCGTCAAAAGCATCCAATACGAAGACGTACCTATTTCCAAAAACACGTGCATAATAATAAACTCCACACTGTTCAAAGGAGATAATACTGGAGGGGGAAACGACGATAACATAAACGTTAAACCAGATATCCATATCCCCATCAATAGTAGCAATATAACTGATATAACAAACTGCTACTAACACACCAATATCATCGCTTTAGACTATAAGTTACTGATTAAAGTTCATATACATTAATGATAGGGCTGGATTCCGCGCTTGGGATTCAGCCCTATCTTTTGTCCTTGTCCGTTCGAAAGCAACTGAAATCCTGTAAAAAGAAGCCGCATTCATCATCTTTCTAATGGTACTTAGAACTACGTTTCCGATTGTTTCGAAAAAAGGCAATACAGTGCCAAAATTCTAAACTAACAAGGTTTACCAAGAGGTTGGTCCCTTTTGTCTAACCGCTACTTAAGCCATAACACATCGCAAAGGACCGACCTCAATAATAACGGTTATATAACACTACATAGAACATATCTTTCGATGGCATACACTGTCATTCTCCAGAAACGCGTATTTCCTGAATTCAAATCGTGAATTATGAAAATACATACCAGCAACCATTATTTCAGCCTTCAAAAAGAGTAATTCACGCTACCATCCGTGTTCGAAATGACTTACTATCATTAGTATCCCTTTAAAATATTCAAAAACACAGCAGTTTTCTTGTAACAAGAGAATTTCATATATATCTTATGCTGCCATTCCAATTTTGCAGCTCTATAGTCAATCGCACCTATTGACTGAAAGAACATATAGTAAAATCCCTAGTAGCGAAGTAGTTGACGAGAGAAATGAACAACTTGAATTTGCAGAAATCTATCATAATACCAGGCCTTATTGAAACATTGCAAAATTACACCCAAAAGCCCACGAAAGCAAGTTGGTTATACATATAAAGCCAACATGTCTATAATTGCCTAAAAAACGCAAAGCAATGGGTAAAAAACGCCCGACCAAATGAACGATATAGTGCACTTTATTCATCCAAAGAACAGTGTCTGAAACCAGAAGCGCTCATTCTTCTACCAGCCAACTCTACGGAGGCAGAGGTTGTCCCTTGGTTTTTAGGAGATAAGTCAAACGTCAACTCTTCATTCTATATTATTGCTGTCCGCTAAAACTCTAAAGAGCACAAATCCCTCGCCCGAAGTCCTTCAGAAATGGGACTTCGGGATTGTTTTTCAAAAAGTAAGCCCCTCTCTAATCAAAGGCTTGGTTCAGGGGGTGTTTCCTGAGCCTCCTGAACCATTTTTGCCCAGTCTTTTTCTGGTTCCTCAAGGAAAGTATAGCAGTTCACATAATACATGAGCATGATTCTTACCATTGATGCCTATCCAGAAAAGCTCCAAGAGCGTTTGATGCGCTTTTTTATGACCATCAGAAGGAGATTGGCTATTAGGGTGACCCAAATCTGTATCTTGATGGCGTTGGCGCTCTCCCCATAGAAGTATTTAAGCGGGAAATTTTGTTTCAACTGCTTTAACAGCAACTCTATTTCCCATCTTTGGCGGTATATGTCGATGATGTCTTCCACCTCCATGGTCATGTCGTTGGTGAGCAACGATATGACTTTCGCCTTTTTCTTCGCAGGATCGACATAGGTGACAATACGGGCCTTGTGTTTGATATTCTCTCCGCCCTTTATATGTTTCCTGAACTCCACGACCTGGACTCTACACTCCATGAGGCCACACGGCAACATGTACATTGTGTCTGAAAGAGTATCATATACAAGATTCTTCTTCATCTTTGTCACGTATGTGACGCCACGATTGGTCAGTTCCTCAAACCTGGCATAGTCTATGTAGGCACTGTCCATGACAATGATATCTCCATCGTTATAATTCGAGGGCATCAGCATAAAGCTGTCATTGGTTGCGGCTGATGTGAACTTGATGTCAGACGGAACGAACTCGTTAGCGTAGATATTGGTGTGCACTTTTATGCCACCCTTCTTTTTCCCGGTCTTGGGATGCCTGCCTACGCCTTTGAAAATGAGGTTGGAAAAAAGGCTTATAGTCGTGGAGTCGATAATCTGCAGGCGGTTGAACCATGCGGGCATCCGCCGTTTTCGGCTGTCCGAGGAAAGTTCGTCCTTGTATCGGGCGTACAGGCTGCGGTACGTGGCCTCAAACACGGCCTCAGGCCTGCGGGCGTTGGCATCAGACAAAGTGCTGCGCCTTGGCATCGTCCTTATGCCCAAATGGGCGAGCTTGCGCGCTTCAGGAAACATAGAATCAGTAATCTCGCGCAATGTGTCGAATTTTCTGATGACAGCGTAAAGCATTATGGCCATATGCTGGTAGGCATCAAAGCGCTTTACGTAGCGTTCACCATTATGCTCGCGGCTGAATTTGAGAATTTCTTCCTTGTTGAGCAAATTTATTAGCTGACCATACATCGGCTGTCCGCTAAAATGTGTACCTTTGTTCATAGTTACTTGAATTGAAATTTACAACAAGAAACAAAGGTAACTAAAAGGGCTGAATTCCAAGCGAGGAATCCAGCCCTAATTTTTATATGCTCAAAAAAAGTTTTAGCGGACAGCAATAGTTTCGAATGGTTACGCTTGTTTCGAATGGTTACGCTTGTTTCGAATGGTTACGCTTGTTTCGGATGATTACCAATAATCATCTTCTTCATTGCCCAAAATATGGCACATGTACCAACGAAAAAAGCCTCAGTCACTGTCGTGACCAAGGCTCTTCGTGAAAAAGGGCGGCTACCTACTCTCCCGCATTGCATTGCAGTACCATCGGCGCAAGTGGGCTTAACTTCTCTGTTCGGAATGGGAAGAGGTGGGACCCCACCGCAATAACCGCCTGATTGATATCGTTCCTGACTCTACTGCCATCATACGCGGCACGCAT
>NZ_NPJM01000047.1:0-1326 GCF_002251455.1 Prevotella sp. P4-51 | reverse complement strand
AAGTTCCTGAGCAACAATAAGTTGCCTAGGATTTTGCCGTGTCAGATTTTTCACTTATCTTAGTGTTGCAATTAGAAAACAAGCGAAAATCGTAACAAGGCGCTGCAAAGGAACAAATAAAATTCGAAAAACTCACACCTTTTGGAGGAATTTTTTCAATCATGGAGAAATTTGACTCCATGCTTTCACCCGTTATCGACTCAACACTGGGTCAGAGATGCAGCAGTATCTTCGGATATCAGTTCAGCGAGATAGTCCGTTCGCTGATGAGCGTTTATTTCTGTGGCGGCTCATGCGTGGAAGATGTAACGTCACAACTGATGCGCCATCTCTCGTATCATCCTACCCTTCGTACATGCAGCTCTGATACCATCCTCAGAGCCATCAAGGAACTGACACAGGAAAACATCTCCTATACTTCCGACCAAGGCAAGACCTATGATTTCAATACTGCAGACAAACTCAACACATTGCTTATAAACGCTTTGGTTTCTACAGGCGAGTTGAAGGAAATTGAGGAATACGATGTTGACTTTGACCATCAGTTCCTTGAAACGGAGAAGTATGATGCAAAACCGACCTACAAAAAGTTCCTCGGCTACAGGCCTGGCGTATATGTTATCGGTGACAAGATAGTCTATATCGAGAACAGCGATGGTAACACGAATGTGCGTTTTCATCAGGCAGACACCCATAAGAGATTCTTCGCTCTTCTGGAATCCCAGAACATCCGTGTAAATCGCTTCAGGGCAGACTGCGGTTCCTGCTCGAAGGAAATCGTCAGTGAGATAGAGAAGCATTGCAAACATTTCTACATCCGTGCCAACCGATGCAGTTCGCTCTACAATGACATCTTTGCTCTGAGAGGATGGAAGACGGAGGAGATTAACGGCATCCAGTTCGAACTCAATTCCATTCTCGTTGAGAAATGGGAAGGCAAGTGCTATCGTCTTGTCATCCAGAGACAAAGACGCAACAGTGGCGACCTTGACCTGTGGGAAGGCGAATACACTTACCGTTGTATTCTGACCAACGATTACAAGTCATCGACAAGGGACATTGTTGAATTCTACAATCTGCGTGGCGGCAAGGAACGTATCTTTGACGACATGAACAACGGATTCGGTTGGAGCAGGCTCCCCAAGTCATTCATGGCGGAGAATACTGTCTTTCTTCTGCTTACTGCATTGATACACAATTTCTACAAGACCATCATGAGCAGGCTTGACACCAAGGCTTTTGGGCTCAAGAAAACGAGTCGCATAAAGGCTTTTGTCTTCAGATTCATCTCCGTACCTGCCAAGTGGATCATGACTGCAAGGCAAT
>NZ_NPJM01000046.1:0-12675 GCF_002251455.1 Prevotella sp. P4-51 | reverse complement strand
TCAATGAGATACACAAATTTTCAAAGAACTAATTCTATTACTAAAACGTTAAATATCAGAGCTTTAAATTAACATTTCAAACAGGGCTAATCCAGTGCGTTTTTAGTACGACAAACTGGACACCCTATAAGTTGATATAAACACAAAAAGCCATGGCGGCTGTTGTCGGCTTCGCCTTTTTGTGGCTGTCGGTGACACCAGTCGGGAAACTCGTTTTCCTCCTTGTCGTCGCCACCATCCCCAACGCCATGCTTTGCATGACGACAACAGCCGGCATGGTTCAAAAAGCGGCCGGTGCCCGTAAAAAAAGTCCGCCTTTGGCGGTAAAAAAACAGCTGATTGTAAGCCCCTCCCTAACCCTCCCCAAGGGGCGGGAATTCATTCTCGCTGTGCTTTAGGGGGTTATGATTGCGCTCCGTTCCTTGAAAAAGATTGGAATATGGAGATCATTTGGGCTTTTTTCCTTCCCCGTGGGGAAGGTTAGGATGGGGCCTATGGTGGACGGGGCGCACCCTTGGCAACTCTGTAGGAGTTGCGATTTCATAGCCCAGGGTTGAGGGGCGCAGCACCTCTACCCTGGGTATATATATAATAAGGTATAGCTACTCTGTAAGAGTTGCGATTAGCCGAAGGCGTTACCACGGCAGGAATAGCAGCTTGTGTTCTTTCATCTATATGACGCTACGGATAGGAAATAAGGTAATCATTTTTTTGTACCGGCGCAGCCGGACTTTTTTTACCGCCAAAGGCGGACTTTTTGTATTTGCGGCTTTTCAGCCTGCCACCAGGCAGGCGCGGATGGGGGTGTCGGGAAATATCCGAGAGCTCGCTCTCGAGATATCTCCCGACACACACGGACGCATAGGGCGAAACCCTGAAAAGCCACAAAACTTTTTGTAGCTTCTTGTGATAGCATATTCAAGGTATATGGGCATATACATTACAAGTAACGCCTACTGCTAAGCGCAACTCTTACAGAGTAGCTATATTAGTTGGTCGCTTACCCAGGGTAGCGTGCTTCGCCCGCAACCCTGGGCTGAGGAATCGCAACTCCTACAGAGTTGCCGCTGCTTGCGGGAGGCCAATTGCGGGGTTAATACATTATTACCGACTTATGTAATAAGTTGATATAAACACAAAAAGCCATGGCGGCTGTTGTCGGCTTCGCCTTTTTGGGGACTGTCGGTGACGCCAGTCGGAAAACAAGTTTTCCTCTTTGTCGTCGCCACCACCCCCAACGCCATGCTTTGCATGACGACAACAGCCGGCATGGTTCAAAAAGCGGCCGGCGGCCGTAAAAAAAGGCCGCCGTTGGCGGTAAAAAAACAGCTGATTGTAAGCCCCTCCCCAACCCTCCCCAAGGGGCGGGAATTCATTCTCGCTGTGCTTTAGGGGGTTATGATTGCGCTCCGTTCCTTGAAAAAGATTGGAATATGGACATCATTTGGGCTTTTTTCCTTCCCCGTGGGGAAGGTTAGGATGGGGCTTATGGTGGACGGGACGCACCCCTGGCAACTCTGTAGGAGTTGCGATTTCATAGCCCAGGGTTGAGGGGTGCAGCACCTCTACCCTGGGTATATATATAATAAGGTGTAGCTACTCTGTAAGAGTTGCGATTAGCCGAAGGCGTTACCCGCAGCAGGAAACATGGGGGCAATCGCGGGGCTAATCTATACGTGGCCGTGCGCACAATCCTATCCACCCTCCTGCCGAGCGTACACAAAAAAGCCCTCTCACGTTTCACAACGGGAGAAGGCACAAATTATGAAAACTTTAATCTATCCGAATATCTTCTATTTCTTGAGAATATTGAGCTTGGGAGTATCGATGCCGCTCACATGGTCGTGGCGCACGTCGTTCTGTTGCTCAAAGATTACAATATCGTTCTTGCCCTTCTTCAGGAAGCAACCTGGCAGATAGAGGGTCTGCTGGGGACCCACCTTCCAGTAACGGCCCAGATTGACACCGTTGACAAAGACGATACCCTTGCCCCACTCTTCCATATCGAGGAAGGTGTCGCCGGGGCTGGCTACATCAAACTGCCCCTGATAGATTACCGGCAGCCCCTTGGCATAGCCGTGGTCGCCAGCAGCCAGCACGGGAGCCTCGCTCATGGGCAGACAATACATCTTCCACTCACCCTCGATGGGGTTGTCGTTGATGGTGATGGGGCGCACAAAGCCCTTGAAACTCTCGGAGATGCGGGCACCATAATTGATGCGTCCCATATTCTCGACCAGAATGTCGAGGGTGCTGTTGAAGGGTACCTCGACCTCCAGGCTGTCTACGCCGGTGACGGCGTTGAGCTCGCCCACCTTCTCGCCATTGACATAGACGATGCCATAGTCGGCAATGCCGTCGGCCTTGAGCACTCCGGCGATAGGCTGGTTGAAGTGGCGGCGGTAGAGCACGTATCCGTGGCCCTGGCCGAGCGCCTCGAATGTGGGCATGGTGTCACACTCCACAGGCGTCATCCCCTCGATGCGGTCAAAGAGGTTCTGGGTCTGGGTGAGACGTATTTGGGGCAGCGTGATGACAGGTATGCGCTCGGGCACTGCCGGCACATCCTTGTTATACTGCATCAGTATCTTTCTGATGGCCTCATACTTGGGTGTAGCCCATCCTGCCTCACTGATGGGGGCATCGTAGTCGTAGCTGGTGAGGTCGGGCTGCAGACGGATGTCCTTGGTATAGTTGGCACCCGAGGTGAAGCCGAAGTTGGTGCCACCATGCACCATGTAGAAGTTGAAGCTGATGCCGGCATCGAGATACTTCTGCATCTGCTTGGTAAAGGCATCGGAGCTGACCTTCTGGAAAGGCTCGTTCCAGTGGTCGAGCCATCCGGTATAGAACTCTGCCACCATGTAGGGGCCCACTCCGCCGTGATAGGCGTCTACCTTTTTCTTGATGGTGTTGACATTGTTCTCGCCGTTGCATGTGGGCAGTGCGCCCTCGATGGATCCGCCCTCAAAGAGCCAGCTGCCATCGCTGGTGAACATGGGGATGTCGAAGCCGGCGTCGATGAGCTGCTGACGGATGGCGGCACTATACTGTCTGTGTACATCGAGGGGGATGTCCTTGCGCTGGCTGACATACGAGCCAAACTCGTTTTCAGCCTGTACCATGACGATGGGACCGCCCTTGGTTAGCTGGAAGTCGCGCACCTGGGCTGCGAGCTGTCCGATGTAGGTGCGGCACGAGTCGAGGAAAGCCTTGTTCTGTGTGCGTATCTTCATCTCGGGCACGGTGCTGAGCCACCAGGGATAGCCGCCGTACTCCCACTCGCCACAGGCATAGGGACCGGGACGCAGGATGACCATCATGCCCTCGTCGGCAGCAGCCTTGAGGAAGGCGCGTATGTTGCGGTTGCCAGTGGTCCAGTCCCACACTCCGGGTGCGGTCTCGTGATAGTTCCAGAAGACGTAGGTAGCTACGGCGTTGAGTCCGAGGGCTTTCATCATGCGCAGACGGTGATGCCAGTAGGCTGCGGGCACGCGCGAATAGTGCATCTCGCCCGAGTGGATCTGTATGGGTTTGCCGTCGTAGACAAAGTTGCCGCCCTCTATCTTGAAGGTATGCTTGGCCTTGGCTCCGGCTGTGGCGGTGAAGCCTGGCAGCAGGGTCATGGCGGTCATGATGATAACGATGATAAGTAGATTGCGTCTCATTATTGTTGTGATATAAGTTTTATTCCTTACAAAGATAATAATAATAAGGTGTATCGCCCAACAAATCATCGAAAATTTTGCCCTACCCCACGATTTTTGTCGCCAAAATGACAAAAAGGCAGACCAAGACTGACATTTTGTCAGTTTTCGGGCATAGGTACATAGTTTGTATCATGATGAGTGACAATAACAAAGATAATAATTAAAACAACAAGCGATATGACATTTGACAAATTTACTATCAAGGCGCAGGAGGCCGTGCAGAGCGCGGTCAACAAGGCGCAGATGGCGCAGAATCAAGCCATAGAGCCGGTACACCTGCTGGCAGGTATCATGGACAAGGGTAAGGATGTGACCCAGTTCATCTTCCAGAAGCTGGGCGTCAACCCACAGCAGATTGAAACGCTCGTCGAGAGCGAGATAGCCCATCTGCCCAAGGTGCAGGGAGGCGAACCCTACTTCACCAATGCCACCAACGAGATACTGCAGAAGGCTATGGCCGAGGCTGCGCGCATGGGCGACGAGTATGTGGCCATCGAACCCATACTCATGGCTATCATGCAGACCCAGAACACGGCAGGACGCATACTCCGCGATGCCGGCATGACCAAGGACGAGGTAGAGAAGGCCATCGCTGCCCTCAGACAGGGCAAGAAGGTCGACGATGCCCAGGCCGACGAAAACTACCAGGCGCTCGCCAAGTATGCGCAGAACCTCATAGACAAGGCGCGCAACGGCAAGCTCGACCCTGTGATAGGCCGAGATGAAGAAATACGCCGCGTGCTGCAGATTCTCTCGCGCCGAACCAAGAACAACCCTATCCTGATAGGTGAGCCGGGTACGGGCAAGACCGCCATCGTCGAGGGACTCGCCCAGCGTATCGTGCGTGGCGACGTGCCGGAGAACCTGAAGAACAAGCAGCTCTTCTCGCTCGACATGGGCGCGCTCGTGGCTGGTGCCAAGTACAAGGGTGAGTTTGAGGAGCGACTCAAGAGCGTCATCAAGGAGGTCACCCAGGCCGACGGCAACATCATCCTTTTCATCGACGAAATCCACACGCTCGTGGGTGCCGGCGGTGGCGAAGGTGCCATGGATGCCGCCAACATCCTCAAGCCTGCCTTGGCACGTGGCGAACTGCGGGCTATCGGTGCCACCACGCTCAATGAGTATCAGAAGTACTTTGAGAAGGACAAGGCGCTCGAACGCCGTTTCCAGACGGTTATGGTCGACGAGCCCGACGAGATAGATGCCATCAGCATCCTGCGTGGCCTGAAGGAGCGCTATGAGAACCACCACAAGGTGCGTATCCAGGACGATGCGTGCATCGCAGCCGTCAAGCTCTCCGAGAGATATATCTCTGACCGGTTCCTGCCCGACAAGGCGATAGACCTCATGGACGAGGCTGCCGCCAAGTTGCGCATGGAGCGCGACTCGGTGCCCGAGGAGCTCGACGAGATTGACCGCCATCTGAAACAGCTTGAGATAGAGCGCGAGGCAATACGCAGCGAGATCAAGCACCGCCAAGGCAGCGGCGCCGAGGACGATGCGGCTGCCAATCTGCACGACTCGCTCGACAAACTGGACAAGGAGATTGCCCAGCTGGGTGAGCAGGAGCGCCAGTACAGGGCTAAGTGGGAGTCCGAGAAGGCTCTGGTCAACAAGATCCAGCAGGACAAGCAGGAGATGGAGAACCTGAAGTTTGAGGCCGACAAGGCTGAGCGCGAGGGCAATTATGGCCGTGTGGCTGAGATACGCTACGGTCGCCTGAAGAGCATCCAGGACGACATAGACCATATCCAGCAACAGCTGCGGGGTACCCAGGGCGGCGACGCTATGGTGCGCGAAGAGGTCACTGCCGACGATATCGCCGAGGTGGTTAGCCGCTGGACGGGCATCCCCGTGTCGAAGATGATGCAGAGTGAGCGCGAGAAGTTGCTGCATCTCGAAGACGAGCTCCATCACAGAGTGGTGGGTCAGGACGAGGCCATCAAGGCTGTCGCCGATGCCGTGCGCCGCTCACGAGCCGGACTGCAGGACCCCAAGAGACCTATCGCCTCGTTTATCTTCCTCGGCACGACCGGTGTGGGTAAGACCGAACTTGCCAAGGCGCTCGCCGAGTATCTCTTCAACGACGAGAACATGATGACGCGTATCGATATGAGCGAGTATCAGGAGAAGTTCAGCGTGACAAGGCTCATCGGCGCGCCTCCAGGATATGTGGGCTACGACGAGGGTGGCCAGCTGACCGAGGCAGTAAGACGCAAGCCTTATTCCGTGGTCCTCTTCGACGAGATAGAGAAGGCCCATCCCGACGTGTTCAACACCCTCTTGCAGGTATTGGACGACGGCCGACTCACGGATAACAAGGGCCGCGTGGTCAACTTCAAGAATACCATCATCATCATGACCTCCAACGCCACGCGTGAGATGCTGGGCAAGATTATGCGTCCTGAGTTCCTCAACCGTATCGACGACATCATCACCTTCCATCCGCTCACGCAGGAGGAAATCTCCAAGATTGTGGAACTGCAGATGCAGAAGTTGCAGAAGATGACTGCCGAGCAGGGCGTGACACTCACCTGGACCAAGGCGGCAATAGACTATCTGTCGCGTGTAGGCTTCGACCCCACCTTTGGCGCCCGCCCCGTCAAGCGTGCCATCCAGGACTACGTGCTCAACGACCTGAGCCGTATGCTGCTGGCTGAGCGCGTAAGCAAGGACAAGCCCATCACGGTCGATGTTGCCGACGACCACATCGTGTTCAGCAACTAATTTACCATTAAAAAAATCCCTTCCGCCATAAGTGACGGAAGGGATTTTTTTATGTCTGTATGTGTCGTGGTTACTTCACCACTTTCTTTCCACCTACGATGTAGATGCCTGCAGGGAGATTGTCGAGGCTGGTGCCCAGATACTGACCCTGGATGTTGTAGACGCGGTTGTCTACGGGCTTGCCAGTGGTCTCGACAGTATCGATGCCGGTGCCTACGCCATCTGCCACGATGCGCACCTCATCGAGGAACATACGTTTGGCAGGGGTGAAGGTAATCTTGCCAGTACCAGTGCCGGTAATGTCGATGCTGTACTCGGTCCATTCCTCATTCTTCATGGTGAGGGTAGCTACCTCGGCGCCGTTGTAAGTCACTTTGAGCGAGGTGCCGTCACTGCCGTAAGGCGCAGCCTTGAAGGTGAGCTTGGCCTTGCCGTTGAGGGCAAAGGAAGGTGTGGTGGCAGAACCGCTCTTCTTGGAGGAGCCAAACTTGCCGCACTTGAAGCCACCAGCACGGGAGACTGACTCCCAACCTGCGTTGTCTGTTACCAGCGCATTGCTGCCAGAACTCCATGTACCGTCGTTTCCGCCCGTTCCAGCACACTTGTCAAAGCTCTCATAGAACACCTGACCCTCTGGAGTGGGTTCTACCACGATAGCTGCATTGTACTGGAAGTTCACAGTACCGTTGTCATTCTCGGTAATGTCCTTGACCTGACGGCCCATGTTGCGTGTACCGTCCTCGTTGTCGTTGTAGAGACCGAACGAAGGTACCGTCTCGTCGCTCAACTCGTTGTTTGCCTTGTAGGGATACAGGTCACCTGTGAGTGTAGTTTTGGTATAATACTGCTCGTATTTGTCCCAGTACTTGCTGTCGTCAATGTTGTCGGCATGTACGAGCGTGAGGCGCTGGTGGTCGTTCTTGAAGTCAGCTGTCCAGCCATCTTTCTGACGGAATTCACCCGTAGAGTTGACCACATTGTTAATCCAGCAGGTGGGGTCATAGTCTACATGGATAACCTGCAGACCTGTAGCCTCGATATATTTGTCCCACTTGGTCTGCTGACGGTTTTCGAGGATGAAGTATTCGTTGCGGTTGCCTTTATTATATATTACGTATGCCTTGCCACCCTCGCTGGTGGGCTTGAGGTCAGTGACCGTCACGTTCTCGTCTTCGAGCACCTCGTAGTCTATCCATCCGGCAATCCATTTCTCATAGGCAGTATAGCCGGCGGGGCAGAAGCCGTCGTCGTTGTAGCCGGCAGAGTCCATGAGGTCAAAGCTCGACATACCGAAATGTCCCTCATAGAAGATGTCATAGAGGTCGGGATAGCCCAGACAGTGAGAGAACTCGTGGCAGATGGTACCGATACCGTCGATGCCCGAATAGCCCAGCTCGGCTGAGCAGGCGTAAGAATTGATTTTGACACCATCGAGGGAGAGTGTTATTTTGGCGGCAGCCAGTTCATAAGCGTGGGGCCAGATAGTGTCATCGCTACCACCGTTGGCCTCGCCCTGACCGGCGTAGATGACATAGACCTGATCCACCTCGCCGTTACCGGTCCAGTCGTAGTCAGAGAAGTCTACCCAACCATCGGCAAGCTCACAGGCTTCCTTAATCATCTGCTCGGGACGCAGGTCGTTATCATTGGAGTCATTACCACCATAGTAAGCCATATTCTGCGACAGGGTTACAGGCCCTACCACGTCAAAGTCGATGGTAAACTTGCCATCGCTCTGCGCGCTGAAGTAATCCTTGATACTGCCGTTGAAACCATCGTCCTTGTAGTTCTCGGCATTGGCTATCTTCTTGTACAGGTCGAGGGTATGGCTGGCAGAAAACTTCTTGTCCTTGAAGTTGGCGAGGATGATGAGTCCCTTCTTGGTGCCCCGATAGTTGCCGCGGTTGCCCGAGATGTCGGCCTTGCGACGGCTGGCGTAATGCTGGTTGGCACGGGCACGACGCTGCTTGGCACGGGCAGCCACCTTGGTGGCATCTTCCTGCTTGTACATACCATTGCCTGCTGATACATAGCTCTTTCCGTCGGCATCACGATACCAGTGGCCGTGTTCGTCGCCCACAAGGCGGGCCTTGACTTGACTGCCGTCGGCAAGGGTAATCATGCGCCACAGATTAGGGCGTGCGGGGATGGCTGACATTGTCATCACTGCGAGCAGGAACAATGTCAAGAGAGTAATTCTTTTCTTCATACTTGATTATAATTGTTTACTTGGTTATTCGTGTGTAGCCGTTGGAGCGTGCTGCGACTTGATTTTGTTCATCCGCGTCGACTCGAGGATGGGCAGATTGGTCTCTGTGGGGATATAGATGACGGTCTTGTCGCTCAGGTCGCTCTGCTGGCGCACCCAGAGATACTGGATATAGGTGGGGGTGATGCTGCCGTTCTCTATCTTGATGGCTTCGGCGGCACCCTTGGCGCGTGCCACTTCGGCCTGGGCGTTGAGCTTCTCGGCCTCGAGGTTGGCACGGGCTTCCTCTATCTTAATCTTGCGGTTCTGTTCGGCTTTGGCAAACTCAGCCTTGCCTTCCATCTCCTGCGACCATACGTTATACCAGGGACGGATGAATGCCATGCCTATCACAAAGACAAAGATGGCGACGAGAGCCCAGACTATCTGTCGGGCAACGGTGGGGTTGAACCCTGGGGTACTGTTTCTGTTCATTTGACGATTGTTTAAGTGTGATGCAACTATGGGATAATTCTCCAACATGCAAAGATACATCATTTCTCGGCTTCTTTCTGCCAAAATATGCAATTATTTTTCACCACGCCCGTCATTTTTAATATTTTCAGGGCGCATACCATCCCTATCACCATCTCTGACGAGATGACAGCGTCCATAGTCGACAGGGGCATCGCGATGATGGCGACGGTGCTATCGTTGGTTGACAAAATACTGGCTGTAGATGTTATAATAGATGTCCATCCAGCCCTCGTCGAGCAGGTGGTTGAGTTTCTGTGCCAGCCCGGGATGGGCGTCGATATGGCTCACGAGGTCAGGATTGTAGCGGGTGCCGGCGTCGCGACGCATCTCGCCCATCACGGCATCAAAGGTCTTGCCGTCCTTGTAGTTGCGGCCCACGCGCTCGGTAGCGGCCTGCATGCAGTCGCTCAGGGTGATGATGTCTATCATGATGCGGTAAGGCGAGCGGGTATTGTCAAAGTCGGCGGGATAGCCTCCCTTGCCGTTGTACCACTTGTGGTGACCCAGGGTGGTGTCGTGATACTTCGCCAGCTTGGGGTCGAGGGCGAGGTATTTGAGTCCCATCTCCGGGTGGCGCTTCACGATCTTGAACTCCTGATCGGTGAGCGGACGGTAGTCGTTGTCTACCACGGGGATGATGGTGTTCTTGCCCAGATCGTGGTAGAGGGCGGCTTCGCGCACAAACTCGACAAACCTACGCTTGTGATGCTTTACGCTGCCTTCGGTCTTGCAACCCAAATAGCCCACCAGCAACTGGGGATGATTGTCTACAAGACTCTCCATGAGCACCATGACTATCTCGCTCACGTGTACGGAGTGGGCGTAGGTGGTCACATGGGTCGATACCGACAGCTTGTTGAGGAAGGCAAGGCGCTCGCGGGGCTTCAGATACGACAGTATGCGGTCGTAGGTGACGAAGACATTGAGGTTGTTGACAAAGGTGGTCACCGACTGGCGGTCGCTGCGATGGCGGAAAGCCATCTCGATGTCGCGGCACATGCGGAGCACGTTGCGGCGCTTGGCGCTGTAGGGGATGTCGGCCAAGTCGTTGAGATAGAACAACGAATAGTAGGGCATAAGATGCAACGAGAACTCTTGAGGGTCGAGCCTACGATTGCGCAGACTCTCCATAGACGCCCTGTAGCGCGGGCGGTATCTATTGAGTGCCTCTTTGGCAGTTATCTGCTTCAGGTTTGTCTGCATGATCAGCGTGCGCAGATACGAGGAGTTGTCCAGTGAGGGCTTCCGCAGGTTTCTTTGCACGAGGTTATACATGAGTTTGTCGATGCTTTTCTTCTTGATGGTGGTGCGGTCCACCAGGAAAATGTTGCGCACCATGGACTCGTCGGCATTGTTGAGTCGCCTCTTGAGCTCGGTCATCCTGTAGCCCTTGCGGCTGAGCTCGTCGCCGTGCTTGGCGACATATCGTCTTGCCAGTTTGATGCGCCCGCGCAGATCGTCGACCGTCTCCACCTTCTTCTGTGCCCATACATACGCACACAGTTGCAGCATCGCGTTGAGATAGTTTGACTGATAGGCGGGATAGCGCTTGGCGTCGTCGGTGACGCATCGCTGGTAGCAAGCATACGACTTCTGCAGGAGTTCGTCGTCATGGGTCATGTTCCAGATATGGTAGTAGGCAGAGCCACGCCATGTGTTCAGATAGTTGGTAAACCTCAGCGAGTCGGGGCGGTTGACCTGCAGGGTGTCGATGAGGTCACAGAGTTCGAGCATGAGAAAGGGGTCGGAGCGGTTCTGGTTGATATACTTGCTGAAGAAGCTCTTGATAAATTCCGAATAGAGCCTCGCGTCGTTCTTGGCTTGTGGCAGGGTGATGACCTGACGCAGACTGTCCAGGCAGAGCTTGTTGCTCTGATAGATATCGTGGTTCAGGGCAGCGCGGGTATGAAAAAACTCCACCCAGCGGTCGTGGTCGTGTATGAGGAAGATGCTGTCGTTATAGCGGTTGTACAACTTGCGGTTGTTGACCAGGGTGCTGAACCAGCCGTCGAAGTCCACATGCAAGGCGTCTTCGTCCTTGACGGTTTGCGCCGAGGCTGTCATGACTGTCAGGAGCAGCATGACTATGGGCAAGAGTCTACGGGTGATGACTGCCAGCAACGCTGTAGCGGTGTGGCTGTGCGCCGCAGCAGGGCGGTGGGCAGGGGTGGCAATAATGACGCATTTCATAGTGCGCGTGTATAAAGTTAGA
This sequence comes from Prevotella sp. P4-51, assembly GCF_002251455.1. Classification (NCBI taxonomy): domain Bacteria; kingdom Pseudomonadati; phylum Bacteroidota; class Bacteroidia; order Bacteroidales; family Prevotellaceae; genus Prevotella; species Prevotella sp. P4-51. Next base: position 1,298 of record NZ_NPJM01000046.1, on the reverse strand, counting down.
GTGGCAACGGGCGTGGCACCGGTGCGTAGAGTTGAAATTCTGCTGTCTGTAATGGTTGTAACAACTACAAAATTCGTGAAAAAACGGGACTCCACCAACATTACTCGTGTAATAGTTGTTAAAACCGCCGAAATAATGACATCGCGCACAATTATAGGCAAGCATGGAGGCGCAACGACCATCATAAGAGGCCCCTCTCTGGCTCTCCTCAAGAGGAGAGAACGCAGACCAATTATATATTATGTGCTTTGTCATTATCTCCATCACCTTGCGGATGGTATAGGGCGAAGCCCTGAAAAGCCACAAATCTTTTTGTGTCTTCTTGGGATGGTAAATTCAAGGTTTAAGGAAATACACACGACAAGTAACGCCTACGGCTAAGCGCAACTCCGTCAGAGTTGCAAGGTTCGTTGGTCGCTTACCCAGGGTAGCGTGCTTCGCCCGCAACCCTGGGCTGGGGAAACGCAACTCCTACAGAGTTGCCAGGGGTGCGCACCGTCCACAATGGGATAGCCATACAGGGTTGTAGGGGCGCACATCAACGACAACAAACTAATTATGTATAACTCTTGGGGAGAACTTCATCCACTATGGGATAACGATACGTGGTGGTAAAGGCGCACATCATCGTCAACGGACTAATCATGCATAGCCCTGGGGGGCGCATCATCAACGATGAATTATGGCCCGCAAGCAGCAGCAACTCTGTAGGAGTTGCGATTTCATAGCCCAGGGTTGAGGTGCGCAGCGCCTCTACCCTGGGTAAGAACACCACCCTACTTAGCTACTCTGTAAGAGTTGCGATTAGCCGAAGGCGTTACCACGGCAGGAATAGCAGCTTGTGTTATCCCAACTATATGACGCTACCGATAGATAATAAGGTAATCATTTTTTTGTACCGGCGCAGCCGGACTTTTTTACCGCCAACGGCGGACTTTTTGTATTTGCGGTTTTTCAGCCTGCCACAAGGCAGGCGCGGATGGGGGTGGCGGGGAATATCCGAGAGCATGCTCTCGAGATATTTACCGACACACACGGACGCATAGGGCGAAGCCCTGAAAAGCCACAAATCTTTTTGTAGTTTTTTGTGGTGGTATATTTAAGGATTAAGGAACACACATTACAAGTAACGCCTACGGCTAAGCGCAACTCTTACAGAGTAGCTATATTAGTTGGTCGCTTACCCAGGGTAGCGTGCTTCGCCCGCAACCCTGGGCTGGGGAAACGCAACTCCTACAGAGTTGCCAGGGGTGCGCACCGTCCACAATGGGATAGCCATACAGGGTTGTAGGGGCGCA
>NZ_NPJM01000045.1:0-452 GCF_002251455.1 Prevotella sp. P4-51 | reverse complement strand
AGAAACTGGGCGCAGTTAAGCCCACAGGTTAATTGAACGCCGAGTCAGACAGTCCTATAGCTCAGTTGGTTAGAGCGCCACACTGATAATGTGGAGGTCGGCAGTTCAAGTCTGCCTGGGACTACACTTCGACCGCAAGGTCAATGTGGTTTAGGCAAAGTCTGCCTGGGACTACACATCGGCCGCAAGGTCAATGTGATTCAGGTGAAAAATCTGCACAACTACTCTCTACGAGGGGGATTAGCTCAGTTGGCTAGAGCGCTTGCATGGCATGCAAGAGGTCATCGGTTCGAACCCGATATTCTCCACTCCGGGGCAAGTCCCCAAAAGATCTTTGACATATTGACACAAGCAAGACTGTAGAACAGAAGTTCAAGACTTCTAACAACAAACAGAAAGCTGAAAGTATGAGCGAAAGACAGGCGAATATATTTATTTGTCCTATCTACGAT
>NZ_NPJM01000044.1:0-67427 GCF_002251455.1 Prevotella sp. P4-51 | reverse complement strand
TTAGGAGGGCTGGGGAGGGGCTTCTCCCAAGCAGCTGTTTTTGTACCGGCGCCAGCCGGACTTTTTTTACCGCCAACGGCGGCTTTTTTTACCGTGGTCACTGCTGGCGTCATGCACCGCATGACGGTGGGGATGGCGGTGACGACACGAAGGAAAACTTGTTTTCCGACGGTCGGCACCACCGGCATCACCAAGGCGAAGCCGCCAGCAGTGACCACGGCTTTTTGTGTTTATTTGAGCCCCGTGTGGGTTGAGCAGATAAAAGCCCATAGTGGTATGCCCACAAGCAGCGGCAACTCTGTAGGAGTGCCAAGGCAGAAAAGCCTCTCATCCCCCTACTTCTTCGCAAAGAACTTCTGGAAGAAGAGGAGCTGATAGTCTATGCTGTTGTGCCAATACTGCGCATTGTGGGCACCGGGACGCAGGATGAAATCGTGGTCGATGCCACGGCCGAGCAGACGCTCGTGGAGCGACTTGTTGCACTCGAGGAAGAAGTCGCCCTCGCCACAGTCGATGATGATGTCGAGGTCATGGTTCTGGATGCGGCCAATCTGGTTGACCACCACATGGGCATCCCAGCGCTTGCGGTTGTGAGCCATCTCGCCGAGCGACCGCTTGATTTCCCAGTTCTGCGGGAAGCCACGGAAGTCTACACCACCACTCATGCTGCCACAGGCGCCATAGACATCCTTGTGGCGGAACGCCAGATAGAGCGCGCCATGACCACCCATGCTCAGCCCCGTCACTGCGCGACCCTTGCGGTCGGCGATGGTGCGATAGTGGCTGTCGATATACTCGACCAGTTCCTTGGAGGTGAAGGTTTCGTACTGCAGGTTCTTGTTGATGGGGCTGTCTATATACCACGAGTTGAGCGCGTCGGGGGTGACGAATATCATACCCTTCTCGTCGGCTATCTCGGGGAGCGTGGCCTTGACCTTCTCGAGATAATACTTGCAGTTGCCCGTGGCGCCGTGGAGCAGATAGAGCACCGGATAGCGCTGGTCGCGGTTTTTCTTGGTCTCGGTGGGTGTGATGACCACCGTCTTGACATCCTTGTTCATCACCGTGCTGTGTACCAGCACCGTATCTACCTTGCCTGCCTTGACGCTTAGCGCCAGGAGCATGCACAAACTGATAATAGCGAGTTTCTTCATTGTCGTTGATGATATTAGTATGGTGCAAAGGTAGTCCAAGTCGGAGAAAGCACCAAACAAAACGCCGACTTTTTGCCCCGGCAGAGGCAATTATGTCGCTCACGAAGAAGCCAAGGGCACACAAGAAAAGGAGCGGAGACAGATGCTGGCGCCGCCACCACGTGCTGCCACGTGGAGACCAACGCTGCCGGCTCGTAACGGAAGACACGAGCGCACGTATCGTATGACACGAGGGCACGTAACAATAGGCACGAGCCCACGTAACGTATGATACGAGCCAGCCAATGCGGCTCCGGCGGCGACAAGGGCGGCAGCAGAGTCCCCCGGCGACGCCACGGGTGAGCCACTGGCGACGGGCCCTACCCCACCGGCAGCGGCGATGGAGGCGGCGGCAGTGGCAGAGAGCAGGGAAATCATTGGAAGAAGTGTATGAGAAAAACCGCTAAAAACGAAGAGTATGCTGTTTTTTTTTACTAACTTTGCAAAATATATAACCACGCCCCATCTAACTGCAAGAAATCATCATGAAAGTTGTAGAACTCATCAACATCCATAAAGACAAGAAGAACTTCTCGTTCGAGGTGCTGCCCCCACTCAAGGGCACGGGAACGGGCAAGCTCTTTGCCACTATCGACAAGCTGAAAGAGTTTGACCCTCTCTATATCAACATCACCACCCACCACAGCGAGTATATGTATCGCGAGCTGGACAATGGCCAGTTTGAGCGCATGCGCATACGCCGCCGCCCCGGTACCGTGGCGATAGCCGCCGCCATCCAGCAGAAGTATGGCATCCCCGTCATCCCCCACGTGATATGCAGCGGCGCCACCATCGAGCACATCGAGTATGAGCTGCTGGACCTCCAGTTTCTGGGCATCGAAAACCTGCTGTTGCTGCGTGGCGACAAGGCCAAGGACGACCGCGTGTTTACCCCCGTGGCTGGCGGCCACGCCCACACCACCGACCTGATAGAGCAGGTAAACCGCTTCAACAGCGGCTACTTTGCCGACGGCAGCGCCATCAAGGTGCCGGGCACGCCCTTCGGCTATGGCGTGGCGTGCTACCCCGAGAAGCACGACGAGGCGCCCAATATGGAGATGGACATGGGCTATCTGAAGATGAAGCAGGACATGGGTGCCGAGTATGCCGTGACCCAGCTCTTCTACGACAACAGCAAGTACTTCGACTACGTAGACAAGGCGCGCGCCATGGGCATCACCATCCCCATCATCCCCGGCATCAAGCCCCTCGCTAAGCTCTCGCAGCTCACCGTGGTGCCCAAGACCTTCCACTGTGACCTGCCCCAGGAGCTGGCAGCCGAAGTGAAGCGCTGCAAGACCGACGACGACGCCAAGCAGCTGGGCATAGAGTGGGCCACACACCAGTGCCAGGAGCTCTACGCCCATGGTATCAACAATATACACTTCTACACGGTGTCGGCAGTGGACAGCGTGGCTGAGGTAACGAGACGACTGATATGACATTTGACGAGGTAATAGGACAGAAGGAGACCAAGAAGCGTCTCATGCAGATGGCAGAGGAGCACAGGCTGCCCCACGCGCTCATGTTCTGCGGCCCCGACGGCTGCGGCAAGATGGCTATGGCGCTGGCGCTGGCCTCCTATCTGCTGGGCGAAAGCGCCATGCTCAAGAAGTGGGAGCACCCCGACCTGCACTTCAGCTTCCCCATCGTCAAGCCCGCCGGCGCCACCAGCGAGACCAAGGTGGTGTGCGACGACTTTGTGAGGGAATGGCGCGACATGCTCCTGGCGAGCCCCTACTTCACCATGGACCGCTGGCTGAAGCGCATCAAGGTGGCCAACCAGCAGGCGGTGATATTTGAGGCAGAGAGCGAGGCGCTGATACGCAAGCTGAGCCTCAAGTCGAGCCAAGGCGGCTACAAGGTGGTCATCATCTGGCTGCCCGAACGCATGAACGTGGTCTGCGCCAACAAGATACTCAAGCTGCTCGAGGAACCGCCCATGCAGACGGTGTTCCTGCTCGTGAGCGACGAGCCCGACAAGCTGCTCGAGACCATCCGCAGCCGCGTGCAGCGCATAGACATGAAGCGCATCGAAGACCACGACATCGAGCAGGCGCTCACCGAGAAGAGGGGCATAGCCGCCGACGACGCCAAGCGCATAGCCCACTTGGCCAGTGGCAGCTGGCTCAGAGCCCTCGAGGCGCTGGACGCCGACAACGAGAACACCGAGATGCTGGAACTCTTCAAGACGCTCATGCGACTGGCCTATATGCGCAACATCAAGGACCTGAAGACCTGGAGCGAGGATGTGGCGCAGCTGGGACGCGAAAAGCAGCGCCGCATGCTGGCATACTTCAGCCGCATGACGAGAGAGAACTTCATGTACAACTTCCACAACGCCGACCTCTGCTATATGACGGCGCAGGAAGAGGCGTTCGCCCGCAACTTCGCGCCCTTCGTCAACGAGCACAACGTGATAGGGATAGCCGAAGAGCTGGAGAAATCGATGAAAGAGATAGGCCAGAACGTCACACCTAAAATCGTGATGTTTGACCTGGCCCTCAACATGATTATGCTGTTGAAACAGAAATAAGTCGTAAGTGACACCATATATAAACCCATAAAAAGCAAAAACGAGACAATGAGTAACAAATATAAACTCTGCTGCGACACCGATAGAGGTCTGAGCTGCTGTGGCTGCGGCCGCCAGGACAACCAGCTCAATACCTATGACTGGCTGGCAGACATCCCCGGCAACGACGAGGAGACCGACCTGGTGGAAGTACAGTTCAAGAACACCCGCAAGGGCTACTACCACAACGTGAACAACCTGGAACTGAAGAAGGGCGACACCGTGGCGGTAGAGGCAAACCCCGGCCACGACATCGGAGTGGTGACCCTCACCGGCAGACTGGTAAAGCTGCAGCTGAAGAAGGCCAACCTGAAGTCGGCAGACGACATACGCCGCATCTACCGTATAGCCAAGCCCATCGACATGGACAAGTATCGCGAGGCAAAGAGCCGCGAGCACGGCACCATGATACAGAGCCGACAGATAGCCAAAGACCTGGGGCTCCAGATGAAGATAGGCGACGTGGAATATCAAGGCGACGGCAACAAGGCCATATTCTACTACATCGCCGACGAGCGCGTAGACTTCCGCCAGCTCATCAAGGTGCTGGCAGAGACCTTCCACGTGCGCATCGAGATGAAGCAGATAGGTGCGCGTCAGGAGGCTGGACGCATCGGCGGAACGGGTCCCTGCGGAAGGGAGCTCTGCTGCGCCACATGGATGAAGAACTTCGTAAGCGTGAGCACCAACGCCGCCAGATACCAAGGCATCTCGCTCAACCCGCAGAAGCTGGCGGGTATGTGTGCCAAGCTCAAGTGCTGCATGAACTACGAGATAGACGACTATGTAGAGGCCAACCGCAAGATGCCCGCCAAGGACGCTGTGCTGCAGACCAAGGACAACGACTACTATCAGTTCAAGACCGACGTGCTGGCGGGGCTCATCACCTACTCGACCGACAAGAACCTGGCAGCCAATCTGGAGACCATCAGCGCCGAGAGGGCTCACGCCATCATCGAGATGAACAAGCAGGGCGAAAAGCCGCTGAGTCTGCTCGAAGACGGCACCGCCAAGGTGGAAAAGAAGTCGCTCGACCTGCTCGAAGACGCCGACATCAGCCGATTTGACCGCAGCAAGCGCAAGCGCAAAGGCGGCAACAAGCCCAAGGGCAACGGCAACCAGAAACAGCAGCAGGGCGGAAAGCAACAGCAGGGTCAGGAACCCAAACAGGGGGACGCCCAGAACCAGAACCGCGACGAGCACAACAAGGGGCGTGAGGGCCAGAACCAGAACCGCGACGGCCAGAAGCAAGGTCGCGACGGCCAGAAGCGCAACCGCCAGGACAATCGCCGCCAACAGGGTCAGCGTCGTCAAGGCAACAGGGACAGACAGCAGAACGCGCCTAAGAACAATAAGGAGGAATGAGAAATCTGGGGCTGCTGACAGGCATCGTGATGATGATACTCACGGCATGCGACGGCAAGGTGTATGACACCTACCGCCACACGTCGCTGGAGGGATGGGAGCGCAACGACACCCTGTGCTACGACGTGGCAAAGATGGCTCAGGCGGGCGACTACCTCGTAGAACTGGGGCTGCGCACCGACTACGACTTCCCCTTCGTCGCCATCACGCTCATCGTAGACCAGACCATTCTGCCCGAAGGCACCACGCTGAGAGATACACTCGACTGCCGACTGGTGAAGACCAACAGCACGCAGAAAACGGGCGGCATAAGTTGCTTTGAATACAACACCGAGGTGCGCCGCCTGAGGCTCAACGCCAACGACAGCATGCACATCACCGTGCGCCACGACATGAAGCGCGACATCCTGCCGGGTGTGAGCGACGTGGGTATCTCCGTCAGACGGATGAAGTAAATCCTCTGGCGGCGGAAGCAGTTCCGTCAGGACGGTTGGGCAATTCTGCCGGATGGATAGGCAATCGGGGCTACACCTTATTATATATATAGGGGACGGGAGTGAGTGCCGGTTGGCTGGGGCATGAGTCCCCGGCTCGGGAAGACCAAAGCGGCGGAAAGAAAGCCGACAACAGATAAGACAAAACCAACGGTAACCGGAGAGGGGGACCGTTGGTTTTTATTTTGTAAGCCTAAACACGCTGGTTGCGGGCGGCATCGATGCGGAGGAAGATAAACAGGAGGATGGTAAAGCCCCACAACGACGAACCGCCGTAACTGAAGAAGGGCAAGGGGATGCCGATGACGGGGGTAAGGCCAAGCACCATGCCCACATTGATAAACACATGGAAGAGGAAGACACTCAGCACACAGTAGCCATAGATGCGCCCGAACTTGAAGGTCTGCCGCTCGGCCAAGTGGATAAGCCGCAGGATGAGCGCGAGAAAGAGCAGCAGCACACCTGCCGACCCTACAAAGCCCTCTTCCTCGCCCACGGTGCAGAAGATGAAGTCGGTGTCTTGCTCGGGCACGTACTTGAGCTTGGTCTGGGTTCCGTTGAGGAAGCCTTTGCCCTTGAGTCCGCCTGAACCTATCGCTATCTCACTCTGATGGACATTGTAACCGGCTCCGGAGAGGTCTTCCTCGAGTCCCAAGAGCACATTGATGCGCACACGCTGGTGGGGCTTCATCACATCGTTGAGCATATAGTCGGCAGAGTAGAAGAAAAGCACCGAGCCGATACAGAACAGCGAGATGTAGAAGAAGCTGCGGATGCGGGTGGAAAGCCCCTGATAGATGAGGAAAATCGCCATGGCGACGATGGTGGCAAGCTGTATCCACACGATGTCGAAGGCTACGATGAAGCGGGCTGCGAGGGTGGCTATGAGGGTGGTGGAAGCCACGGCTATGGCCATGATGCGCACGGTCTTGGGCGACTTGCAGTAGGAGGCGACCATGCCGGTAGTGAAAATCTGCGCCAACAGCAGGACGACATACTTGCCCACCGAGGTGGGGGTGTCCATGAGCATCACGTTCTCGTACTTGATGCCGACGACAAAATAGATGACCATCGCCACACCCGAAAAGAGGATGCTGCCCTGCATGCCTTCGCGGTAGAACATCAGGAAAAACGAGAGGTAAACCAGCGCCGAGCCAGTCTCCTTCTGCCCGACGATGAAGAGCATCGGTAGCACCACCACGCCAATCGCCATCGCGAAGTGGCGCCATCGGTGGATGTCAAAGCCATAACTGCTCATGAGCTTGGACACCGCGAGCGCCGTGGCGAACTTGGCAAACTCGGCCGGCTGCAATCGCAGCGGTCCAAGGACAAGCCACGAGCGCGAGCCCTTGATTTCGTGAGGGTTGAAGATAGTCACAAACAGCAGCAAGAGCAGCACACCATAGATGACGTAGGCAAAGGTGTCGTACATGCGCGAGTCGGTCATCAGGATGACAAATCCCAACGCTAAGGAGGTACCTATCCACACGATCTGCATACCCGAGCGCGAGCCCATGCTGAATATATCGGTCGAGCCATAGGTATAGCTGGCTCCGCAGACACTTATCCATCCGAAGACGAGCAGCGCCACGTAGATGAACACCGTCCACTTGTCCAGAGAGCGAAACACGCCCTGATTGTTATCTATTGCTTGAACCATAAGCTATACGTTTCTTCTGGAATACTGCGGCCTTGGCTTCCGACGCAGGCGACAGTTTTCCCTTAATATATTGTTCCATCATCAGGTCGCCAATGGGCACACCATAGTCGGCACCCCATCCACCGTTCTCGACATACACGGCAATGGCTATACGCGGGTCGTTCATCGGCGCGAAGCCCATGAAAACGGAGTGGTCATGACCTCTGTTCTGCGCAGTACCCGTCTTACCGCAGGCTTCATAGTCGGCACGGTTCATCGAACGGCTCGTACCTCGGAGGACCGAAGCTCGCATGCCGGCAACGACATATTCGTAAGCGCGGCGACTTGCTTTGGTGTAATGGCGACGAGTGAAGGCGGTGTCGAGGGGCTCTCCAGCCACCTTGCGCACCACGTGGGGGGTATAGTAATAACCTCTGTTGGCGATAGTGGCACCGAGGTTGGCGATTTGGAGCGGAGTAAGGTTGACTTCACCCTGCCCAATGGAAATACTGATAACAGTAAGGCCGTTCCATGCACCATGGTAAGCCTTGTCATAGAACATACCGTTGGGGATGAACCCTCGCTTCTCGCCGGGCAAGTCAATACCGAGCCGGTAACCAAATCCCATACTCTTCATGTAATCGCGCCACACGTCGAGGGCAGCAGCACTGTTGGCGTACTTACGCCGGTTGCCCACCATGTGGTAGAGGCCCCAGCAGAAGTAAGCATTGCAGGAGGTACCGATAGCATTAATCATGGCGATGGGCGACGCATGGGAGTGGCAGCCAACGTGGAGACCTCGGTAATAGAAGCCGCGATGGCAGGGGAAAGAGGTGGCGGGAGTGATGATACCCTCAGACATATAGGTAAGAGCCTGGGATGTCTTGAAGGTAGAGCCGGGAGGATACTGGCCCATCGTAGAACGGTTGAGCAGAGGTTTCCACGGGTTGCGGGCCAGCGCGAGATGATTCTTGCCACGCTGGCGACCCACCATGATGCGCGGGTCGTAAGTGGGGGAAGAGACCATGCACAGCACCTCGCCTGTGGAAGGCTCGATGGCCACGATAGAGCCTATCTTGCCCTCGAGCAACCGCTCGCCCAAGGCTTGGAGCTTGATATCGATACTGAGCGTAAGGTCTTTACCAGCCACAGGCCGGCGGTCGAGCTGGCCATGCTGATAGCTACCCTGGATGCGGCCGTGGGCATCGCGCAGGAGAATCTGTATACCCTTCTCGCCACGCAGCTGTTTCTCATACGATTTCTCCACACCCTGCTTGCCGATGTAGTCGCCAGCCTGATAGTAGTCATCGTCCTCAATATTGGCCTCAGAGACCTCGGCCACATCGCCCAAGACGTGGGCTGCATTGGGATACTGGTACTGACGGATGCTGCGCTTCTGCACATAGAAACCGGGGAAGCGGAACATCTTCTCCCGGAACATACTGAACTCCTGGTCAGAGAGCTGCGACAAGAACAGTTGCTGGGTAAACCGCGAATAGCCGGGGTTCTTGCTGCGGTCCTTGATATCGTTCATACGACGGATGAAAAACTCCTTGGTAATACCCAGCGCCTGACAGAACTCGAGGGTATCGATATGGCCCTTCTCTTCGTTCATCACCACCATGATGTCATAGGCAGGCTGGTTGTAGACCAGCAGATTGCCGTTGCGGTCGTAGATGACACCACGCGAGGGATAGTCTATCTTCTTGAGGAAAGCGTTACTGTCGGCATTGCGCTTGTAGTCATCGCTCATCAGCTGCAGCGTGAATAGGCGGATGATGTAAACCACGACAATGACGACGGCCACGCCTCCGATGACGAAGCGCCGGTTCTCCAGGTTGAAGTCTTTCATTTACAGCTTCCTTGCGTTTTCGATTACCAGTATCAGCATTGTGGTGAGGATGGTGCTCGACAACGCGCAGGCCAGCCATTGGGGCCAGTTGTAGAAGCAGAACGCCTCCAGAGTAAAGAATACGAGGCAGTAGATGGTCACCACTATCAGAGTGTAATAGAAGAAGCGCGCCGTGCCCAGGTTTTCCATCGTCGGAGCCATATCCTCCTCAGCCTCACGGCTCAACAGCGGCATGAGGATGTAGGGGCGGACAAAGCCAATCAGCGTCATGCTGACGGTGGCTATTCCCGACGTGTCGGAGAATATGTCTACGATGACGCCCATGACAAAAGCAATGAGCAGCAGTGCCCATCGGGGGCAGTTACGCTTAAGGAGCATGATAAGATAGACATAGAGCAAGGGCGTGGCGACACCGAAGAGATGGATATGATTAAGTATCAATATCTGCACCAGCAGTATCACCGCGTATAAGATTATGTCTTTGACTATCCCGTATTTCATTTTAATCTTTCTGTTTGAGCAAGATGGAGTCTTTGGCTGCGTTGAGCAGCTGCATGCGCTCACTAAGCTCAGTGTTGTCGACCACACACACGTCGCGCAGCTTGCCAAAGTCGGTGGCGAGCTTTACCTTCAAGCGGAAGGAAAGTCCGTCGGCCGAGTTGAACACGTACTTGACCTGCCCCACCATGATACCGGCAGGGAATACCTCTGAGTAACCGCTGGTTACCACGTAGTCGCCCTTGCGGAAACGGGCGTGGCGAGGCACGTCGTCGACATACGCCATATCGGTATAGCCGCCATCCCAGTGGAGGTAGCCGAAGTAGCCGCGGTCCTTGATGGTACAACTGATGTTTGACTGGCGGTTGAGCACGGGGATGATGACGGCGTAGTGGGCCGATGCGAGATAGACGATGCCTACCACGCCGTGGCCGCTTACCACGCCCATATCCTTCTTCACCCCGTCGGCCTCACCCTTGTCGATGGTGATGAGATTGTCTTTCTCTGAGATGGTGTTCGAGATTACCTTGGCCGGAATGAGTCTGTAGCCCTCCAGCGACTGAGCCTTGACCTGAGCCAACAGCGTACTGTCGGCCGAAGTCTGTTCCAGCCGGTCGGAGAGCACCTTGACCTGGCTCTCCAGATATACGTTGCGGGCAGTGAGCTGCTCATTGATATCCCCCAGGGAGAAATAAGCCGTCACCTTAGAGTCCCATTCATAGAGCTTTCCCGCCACCACATTGGCCGAGGAGAACCACACGCTCCCCTGGTAAGTGTGACCGCGGAAAAGCCATACCAGTCCGATAATCTCGAATAGGACGAAGAGAAACCAATGGTTATGCTTGCCGAGAAACTCTAACAGGTTTCGCATTGGCACTATCTCATCAGGAACGAGAACTTGTCAACATTCTTCAGCGCGATGCCAGCTCCGCGTGCCACACTGTGCAACGGGTCTTCGGCGATATGGAAAGGAATGTTGATTTTCTCCTGAAGACGACGGTCGAGACCACGCAGCAGGGCGCCGCCACCGCTCAGATAGATACCGTTCTTCACGATATCGGCATAGAGCTCGGGGGGAGTGTTCTCAAGAGCCGAGAGCACGGCGTTCTCAATCTTTGCCACGGTCTTGTCGAGACAGTGGGCAATCTCCTGATAGCATACAGGCACCTCCATAGGCAGTGCGGTGATGCGGTTAGGACCATGTACCACATAGTCTTCCGGAGCCTCGTCGCCCAGGTCGGTCAATGCCGAGCCCACATGTATCTTGATGCGCTCTGCCATACGTTCCGACACCTTCACATTGTGCTGACGGCTCATGTACTCCTGAATGTCGGAAGTAAGGTCATCGCCAGCCACGCGGATAGAGTTGTTGGAGACGATGCCACCGAGAGAGATAACGGCAATCTCGGTGCTACCACCGCCGATGTCGACAATCATGTTGCCCTCGGGAGCCTCAACGTCGATACCGATACCGATGGCGGCTGCCATAGGCTCAAAGATAAGATAGACATCGCGGCCATCGGCATGCTCGGCACTGTCGCGGACAGCACGGAGTTCAACCTCGGTAGAGCCCGAAGGCACACCGATTACCATACGCAGTGAGGGCGAGAAGAGGCGGCTGCCAGAGTGTACCATCTTGATAAGACCACGCATCATCTGCTCACAGGCAGAGAAGTCGGCAATCACACCGTCGCGCAGGGGGCGCACCGTACGGATGTTGTCGTGAGTCTTCTCGTACATCATCTTGGCCTTCTGGCCCACGGCAATCATCTTGCCGTCAATGCGGTTGAGAGCGACTACCGATGGTTCGTCCACCACAATCTTATCATCACTGATAATGATGGTGTTGGCCGTTCCCAGGTCCATCGCAATCTCCTGAATGAATGAAAAAAATCCCATTTATAAAAATCGTTTATAGCTATAAATAATCGTTGTTGTTACTTGACAAACCACTCATGGATGGCGGTGTCGTAGTGGCTGCTTACGCCGAAGGCGCGGGCTGCCAGCATCTTGCGGTCTTCGATGTCGGTCTGGGCACCCTTCTTGTTGAGGATATCGAGCAGCACGCTATACTCGGCCTTGCTGGGCACGATGACCACGTCATTGAAGTTCTTGGCTCCGGCACGGATGAGCGAGATGCCGCCGATGTCTATCTTCTCGATGATGTCGGCATCCGATGCGCCGCTTGCCACGGTCTGCTCAAAGGGATAGAGGTCTACTACAACCAGGTCTATGGCGGGGATGTCATATTCCTTCATCTGTGCCTGGTCGCCCTCATTGGCGCGACGGGCCAGTATACCTCCGAACACCTTGGGATGGAGGGTCTTCACACGGCCACCGAGGATAGAGGGATAGGAGGTCACGTTCTCTACCTTCTCACACTCGTAACCCAGCGATTCGATGAACTGCTGAGTGCCGCCAGTCGACAAGAATTTCACACCTTCTTCATTGAGTTTCTTCAACAGTTCATCCAGGCCGTCTTTGTGGAACACTGAGATGAGGGCTGTCTTGATTTGTCTTGTTTCTGCCATAATTGTTTGTTGCTTTAGATACTACGTGCAAAATTACGAAAATATCCTCTATTACTTAAATAAACAAGGTGGAAATTGTAGTTTCCACCTTGAAAATTATGATAAATCAAACGCTCACTCCTAATAAGTGGCGCGAAGATAGATTTCACGTTGTTTCTCAGTCACACCATTGGCGTCGAGCAGCTGGGGCAGCCGCTGATAGTTGGCACGGAAGGCAGCCACGAGTTCTTTCATCCTGTCGGGATAGTAACTGATGGCTCGACCGGTCGACTCCATCGTGCCGAGTCCCTCGCCGAAGACGATGCCGGCCTTCTGGCGCTTCAGCCTGTAGTTGTTCTGCCCTATACGGCGCATCTGGCCCATCAGTCCGTCGGCCACATCGATGGCGTCGGGGGCATAGGTCACCTCTACTGTCTTCTCGATGTTGGGGTCGCTGTCGGCTATGGCTATGGTGGCGGTAAGCGTGTTGCCGTCATAGTCGAACGCCGCGGGCTTGCCGTTGACCACAACCAGCTCTGGCACAGCCCGTGCCACTATCTTCACACTGTACTTGCGTGCCTCGGGCATGCCCTCATAGCTGCCCTCGCGACGACCTATCTTCACGGTGAGCTTGTTGCCCTCGACCTCCTGGGTCATGCGGGTGCGGGCAAAGGCGGTGGCATAAGCCTTGTCGTTGCCGTTGTCCTCATACATCGAGAACTCGCCGTTGCCGCCGGGGTAGACGGTCACCACGATGGGCTCGTCGTTGGATTTCAGGTTCTTCACCTTGTCATACATGGGGATGACGGCGCCCGCCTTGACATACATGGGGTACTCGTCGAGGTGGAAGTTGCGCTCCACGCGCTGTCCGCCCTTGAGCAGCGTGCCCGTAGCCACCTCATACCAGTCGTTGCCGCCGGGGAGCCACACCTTGTGGCGGGACACACCGTCTGCCATAGGCTGGGTGATGGGGCTGACCAGGATTTGGTCGCCAAACATATAGCTGTTGCGCTCCTGGTAGGCTTCCTCGTTCTCGGGCCACTCATAGTAGAGCGGACGGCAGAGCGAGAGACCCTCGTCGTAGGCACGGCGTGCCATGGTGTAGATGTAGGGAGCCATGCGATAGCGCTCGAGGATGGTGTTGCGGATGATGCTGAAGTGCTGGTGGTCAAAGGCCCACGGTTCCTTGTCGAGCGCGGAGCTCTTGGTCGAGTGGGTACGCAGGATGGGACTCAGCGCACCAAACTGGAGCCAGCGTATATAGAGTTCGGGGTCTATGCGGTTGGCGTTCATGTGGCCGCCGATGTCGTGGCTCCAGTAGCCATAGAGCACGTTGGAGGCGGTGGCGTTGAAGTAGGGCTGGAAGTCGAGCGATTTCCAGCTGATGACGGCGTCGCCCGAGAAGCCTATCTGGTAGCGGTGGTTACCCAGCCCGCCCCAGCGGTGGTAGAGCATCGGGCGCTCCTGGCGATGGCGCTCCATGTCGGTGAAGGTGGTATAGTTTATCCACCAGGTGTTGCCGAGCCGTGGGAACTCCTTGTCGTTGAGTCCCTGCTGCCAGTCTAACCACCAGAAGCTCACTCCGTCGCGCTCCATAGGGCGCAACACGGTGTTGTACCATCCCTCCATAAACCGTTTATCCGACGCTGCCCAGTCTATGTCCTTCTTCTCGTCGGGGTTCATGCCCATCCAGCGCGCCATAGCGGGATATTGTTCCTCGTAGGGTTTGATGCCGTCGGCGGGATGCAGGTTGATAGTCACGTTGAGCTGCTTCGAGCCAGCCCACTGCAGGAAGCCCTTGGGGTCGGGGAAGAGGCGGCGGTTCCAGGTATAGCCTGTCCATGCGCCCTTGCCCTTCTCGGTGTAGTGCCAGTCCATGTCGACCACCAGCACATCGAGGGGAATGCTGTAGGTGTCAAAGTTGTCTACCAGCTGGCGCAGTTCGTTGTCGGTGTAGCACCAGTAGCGCGACCACCAGTAACCGAAGGCATAGCGCGGAGGCAGCGCCATCTTTCCCGAGACCACGGTAAAGTCGCGCAGAGCCTTGCGATAGTCGTGGCCATAGGCCATGAAGTACCAGTCCTGGGCTTTGCCTTCCTCGCGGCGGTGGCTTACCCACTGCCAGTCGCTATGGTCGAAGAGATAGTTCTGCGAGTCGTCGATGAAGGTCCATCCGCTGCGCGAGAGCAGACCGTCCTCGATGGGCATGGGCTGGTCGCCGCGCATATTGCCGTCATATCCGTCGAGGGTGCGATAGGTACCCTTGAGATTGAGGGTGTCTTTCTGCCCGGGGCGCCAGGCAAAGGGCTTGACTCCCTTGCGTTTGGGCGAGGTTATGAGCAGGTTGCCATTGCCGAGCGGGCCCTGGCTCTTGGTATACTTGATGACCATGCAGCGGGTGGTTATCTCGACGGTCTTGCCACGGTCGCGGGTGGTATAGTCTACGGCGGGGTAGTCGCGGTTGATGGCCATGAGCGACTGTCCGTCCTCAAATCGGCCGTCGGGCGAGTACTCCATACGTGCCATGCCGTCGGTGACGAGCGATATGCGTACATGGCTGTCCTGGTAAGCCACGTTCTTCTGGGCGGTGGCGGGCAAGGCGATGAGGGCGGCTATCACTGCCGCTGCCGCCTTAGCAGTTTTGCTTATGTTCATAATAGTGTTGCAGATTGTTTATTGTACTATATATAATAAGGTATAGGTTGCGGCAGCCTATGACGACTGCCGCACCCCAGAGAGGGCGTGCGCCGCGGCTCAGGAGGGGCACCCCATGTCGCAGTCGTCTTCCATATAGGGCGCGAGCACCTTGGCCATACGCGTGAGACCGTCTATCATGCGGCTGCGCGGACAGGCAATGTTGATACGCATATAGCCCTGACCGGCGCGACGGCCGTACATGGTGCCGCTGTTGAGATAGACCTTGCCCTCGTCGCGGAGTTTGGCTTCGAGTTCATCTGAAGTAAACTCGAGGGCAGAGATATCTACCCACACGAGGTAGGTGCCTTCGAGCTTGAGCACTTCTATCTTGGGCATATACTCGGCAAAGAAGCGCTTCAGCTCCAGGTAGTTGTCGTAGAGGTAGCGGTTGAGCTCGTCGAGCCACTCCTCGCTCTCGTTGTAGGCTGCCACGAGCGCGTCGGGACCGAAGGGGTTGACCTCGCACACCTCGAAGATGTTGATGACGCGGTCTACGCGGCGGCGCATCTCCGTGTCGCTGCAGATGACGTTGGACTGCATCAGTCCGGCGGTGTTGAACGACTTGGAGGGCGAGTTGAGGGTCACGGTGATGGCCGATGTCTCGTCAGAGAGCGACGCAAAGGGCGTATACTCATAGCCGGGCATCACGAGCTCGCAGTGTATCTCGTCGGCGATGACGCGCACATGATGGCGGCGACAGATGTCGCTCACGCGCTCAAGCTCGTCGCGGCGCCACACGCGGCCGGCGGGGTTGTGGGGGTTGCAGAAGAGCAGCACGGCGGCGCGCTCGTCGGCACAGCGACGCTCCAGGTCGTCGTAGTCGATAACATAGCTGTCGGCCTCGCGCTTGAGCTCACACTCGGAGGCCTCGCAACCGCAGTTGCGTATCGACGAGAAGAAGCAGTTGTAGACGGGGGTGAGGATAACCACCTGCTGACCGGGCAGGGTGAGCGCCTTGATAGCACAGCTCATAGCTGCCACCACACCGGGGGTGTGGAGTATCCAGCTACGGTCGATGTGCCACTGGTGGCGGCGGTCAAACCAGTTGATGACGGCGTCGTAGTAGCTGTCATCGGTGAAGGTGTAGCCATAGACGGGATGGGCGGCGCGGCGCTCCACAGCCTGGCGTATGGCGGGAGCCACCTCGAAGTCCATATCGGCCACCCACATGGGCAGCTCGCCCTCGCCTATGCTGTCCCACTTCACACAGCGGGTACCGAGACGCTCGGGGGCATGGTCAAAATCAAATGTTGCCATTGTATCTTTATTGTTTGGTTGTTTCTATACGGCAGTCGTGGCCACGGGCATAGTCGTCGTAGGTGATGCGGTCTATGCGGTCGGCGACGATGTGTCCGCTCACGGGGTTCTTGACCTCGGTGATGGCGCCGCTGATGCGGGCGTCGATGTGGGAGCTGTCTTCAAAGGCACGGTCGCAGGCGGCATCGAAGGTACAGTCTTCGAGGGTCACGTGGTCCATGTAGCAGAGGGGCTGCTCGCCACTGATGTGGCAGCGCACCAGACGCACATTGCTGCTGTGCCAACCCAGATACTCGCCGTCGAGCTCGGAGTCGTAGACGGTCACATTGTCGCACTCCCAGAAACTGTCCTTGGTCGTAATGCGGGCATGGTGTATCTCCACGTTGTGGCAGTACTGGAAGACATACTTGGAGTCGCTCTTCAGACCGTCGACGTAGATGTCTTCGGAGAACATGAAGGGATAGGTACCATCGTGGAGCTCGACATTGTAGAGCTTCAGACCGCGCACGCGCCAAAAGGTCTCGTCGGCATCGGTGAGGATGACGTTGCGCAGGGTGAGGTTGTTCATCTCGCGGAAGAACTTGGGCGCGTCGATGACCGTGTCTTCCATCACCATGTTGTCGGAGTACCAGATGGCACTGCGGCTCTCGGGCGCGAAATAGCAGTTGGTGATATGGCTGCCGTCGACGTGCCACCAGGGGTATTTGCCATAGAAGCGGGAGTCATCGCACTCGATATTGCGACAGAACTTGATGCCCGACTCGCCATCGGTGATGGTGATATGCTCGAGCCGCGTGTCGCTCAGACCAAACAGCGGACGCTCGCCGCCAAATTCTTTATCCTTAATCAGATTCATAGTGGATATTATTATTTACCTACAAAAATACTAACTTTCGTACACTTATGCCACGATTGTCGGGAGTTTCTTCATCGGTTTTAATAAATATTAGAGAAGACACCCCGGTGGCACCGCCTTCAGCGGCGGAGCCACGCCCGCCACTCTCGCGCGGACAGGCATCGGCCAGACGCTGGCACCGACCTGTCGGACAGCGACAAAGGTACGCACAATCATCGTCCTGTGCCCTACCCCGAATACGGAACTTGTTACCGCTACTCCCGAAATAGCTGCCGCGGTGCCCCTGACCACCTCTGCCGGCTCGTATCAACAGGCACGTGGGCTCGTGACTTACGAAACGAGCCTTCGTATCAATAGGCACGAGGGCTCGTAACTATTGATACGAGCCAGCAAGGGCGTTCTCTACCGCCACAGACACCTGATACACAACAGCTATCGATACGCTCCACACCACCAGCGCGCGCAGCCTCGGCACAGGAGGTCATCGCCATACTCTTCACAGCGCTCACGCCGATGCCGATTAGCCTCTGGCGGGCGCTCGGGCAGACAGCCACCGTGGCGACCGCACGCAGGGGCAAAATAAAGGCTCCAGCCTCGGGAACAAACCCGGACTGGAGCCATGTATTAATAACTATAAAACCGTATTAAAGGTTGGGGTTGATCTCAGACCACTTCTCTACTGGAGGCAGAGCACCGAGAGCAATCACCTGGTCGCGCATACCGGCGAGGTGGTTGTAAGAAGCGTCGAGAGCAGCAATCTCGTCGGCTGTACCCATAACTGGCTTGGTGTAGACACCGTCGCTTGTGATGCGGGTAGGCATAGCCATCATCACGTGGTTGTAACGGGCTGTGTCGGCATAAGTACCGGCGGGATAAGTGAACTCTTCGCCACCCATAGCAGCCTCGATCATCTTGACAGCGAGGTAAGAGGGGCTCTGGAATGAGCTGCGGCGACGGAGCTCGATAATCTTGGCACCACCCTGGGTAACTTCCTTCTGCATGGTAGCCCACTCCTCAGCGGTAAGACCCTTACCGTTGACAGTAGCCTTGCCAGCAATCACGTCGAGCAGCTTGACGCCGTCGATAGTGGTAGGAGAAGCGAAGACAGCCATCTTCTCGCCGTGGCCACCATAGGTGTAGGCGTTCTCGATGACAGCCTGGCTTACGCCGAAGTGCTTGGCCAGCGCACCCTTGAGACGAGTAGAGTCGAGGGCAGCAAGTGTAGCAACCTGGTTGGGCTTCAGACCAGAGTGAACGAGAGTTACGAGGCCGGTGATGTCGGCGGGGTTGAAGATAACCACGCAGAACTTGGCGTCGGGGCAGAACTTCTTGATGTTCTGGCCAAGCTCCTCGGCAGCCTTAGAGTTGCCTACGAGCAGGTCTTCACGTGTCATGCCCTCCTTACGGGGTGCGCCACCTGAAGAGATGATATACTTAGCGCCAGTGAAGGCTTCCTTGGGGTCAGTGGTAGATACGATGTTGGCATCGTCAAATCCGCACTGACGCATTTCCTCGGCTACGCCTTCAGCTGAGAATACGTCGTAAAGACAAATGTTGGGAGTAAGTCTGAGCATGAGTGCTGTCTGCACCATGTTGGAGCCAATCATGCCGGCTGCGCCGACGATGACGAGTTTGTCATTAGTTAAAAATTCCATAACTATAATATTAATTATAAGTGATTCGTTCTGTCTTTTATCCTGCAGCTTGACGGAGCCAATCGTCACTCCCGGCTACCCAAATGCAACCTGGAGATGCATCGGAGTAAGGGCAGCGGTCGCCTCGGGCTGCTATCATCTGCAAAATTACGAAAAAAAGAATGACAAATGTCATTTAATCGCAATTTCTTTTGTGATTAATTCTTAAAACTTTTACCTTTGTCATGTCCAATTAGCAAAATAGAGATGAAAGAGATGATAGAAAACAGAATAGAGCGGCTGCGCGAGCTGATGGAGCGAGAAAAGATAGACGCATTCATCATCCCGAGCAGCGACGCGCACAACGGAGAATATATAGCAGACCACTGGAAGAGCCGCGAGTGGATAAGCGGGTTTACGGGGTCGGCGGGCACCGCCGTGGTCACCATGAAGAGTGCCGCGCTATGGACCGACTCGCGCTACTTCCTGCAAGCCGAAGAGCAGCTCGATGGCACCGAGTACCAGTTGATGCGGCTGCGCATGGAGGGAACTCCGTCGATAACCGAGTGGCTGGGCGCCGAACTGGCTGAGAAGAGCGGTGCCACGGTGGCCATAGACGGCTCGACAAGCACATACAACACGGTGCAGGCGATGACGATGGCGCTGCGCAAGCAGGGTGGCATCACACTGCGCACCAACCTCGACCCGATGAGCCGGATATGGACAGACCGACCCGCGCTGCCGCAGAAACCGATAAGGAAGCACCCTATGGAATGGGCAGGGACAACGGCTGCTGACAAGTTGACGGCGATAAGGCGCAGGCTGGCAGCGGTACACGCCGACGGCATGCTGGTATCGGCGCTCGACGACATAGCCTGGACGCTCAATCTGCGCGGGGCCGATATAGAGTGCAACCCGGTGTTCATAGCCTATCTGCTCATCGCATCGAGGGGCGCCACCCTGTTTACGGAGTGCAGCCGCGTGAGCGACGAGGTCAAGGAGTATCTCAACGACAATGGCGTGGAGCTGCGCCCATATAATAAGATAGGTGAAGGACTGGCACACTACTTCGAATACTCGATACTGATGGACGGCAACGAGACGGCTGCGCTCATGCCGCGCTACGTGCCCAGCCGCACACAGGTAATCTATGCGCCATCGCCCATTCCGCTGATGAAGGCGGTGAAGAACGAGGCTGAGACAGCGGGCTTCCGCCAGGCTATGGTGAGCGACGGCGTGGCGATGGTGAGGCTGCTCAAGTGGATAAAGCCGGCAGTAGCAAAGGGCGGAGTGACCGAAATGGGCGTGGACGACAAGCTCACGGCGCTGCGCAGCGAAGACCCTGCGTATGTGGAGAAGAGCTTTGAGACCATAGCTGCCTATGAGAGTCACGGCGCCATCGTACACTATGAGCCGACAGCCGACAGCGACGTCGAACTACGTCCCGAGGGGTTGCTGCTGCTCGACTGTGGCGCCCAATACGACTGCGGTACCACCGACATTACCCGCACCATACCGCTGGGACCCGTGAGCGAGGAGCAGAGACTGGTATACACGCTGGTACTCAAGGCTCACATACGACTGGAGATGGCTCAGTTTCCGGCAGGTGCCAACGGCACGCAGATAGACGCCATAGCGCGCAGCGTGCTGTGGAGCCGCGGCTACAACTACCTGCATGGTACGGGCCACGGCGTGGGTGCGCATCTCTGTGTGCATGAAGGCCCGCAGCAGATACGTATGGAATATGTGCCCACGGCGCTCAAGGCGGGCATGACCATCACCGACGAGCCGGGCGTCTATCTCGCCGGCCGCTTTGGAGTGCGCATCGAGAACGTGCTGCTCATCGTCGGTGGAGACAGCACCGAGTGTGGCAATTTCCTGCGTATGAAGCCGCTCACGCTCTGCCCCATCGACACCACGGTGATAGACCGTTGGCTGCTCGACGACTATGAGGTGGAATGGCTCAACGACTACCACCGCCGCGTGTATGAAGAGCTGGCACCACATCTGGCCGACGACGAGCGCCAGTGGCTCGCAGAGGCTACGGCGGCGATAGACTAATCGCGCAGAGATAGAAACAGAAAGCCCGAAGACCGTAGATGACGGACTTCGGGCTATATCATTTGTCGTAACCGACGGCGCGGACGCCCCGAGGCAAACCTCGGCAGGAGCAGAGGGTTATGGGGCTGTCGTGCGGGCGTGGACTTAGAAGTAATAAGTCATGCCCAGCTGCCAGGCGCTGCTCTTGGCGTTGAAGGCGCTGCGCACCACATCGCCGGCACCGGTCTCACCCGACTTGCCGCAACCGAAGTTGTAGTTGAGGTTGAACGCGAGATGGCTCATCAGCGACACGCCGGCTCCGATGTTGAAGCTCATGTACGTATTCTTCCACTTCCAGTCGATACTCTGGATGTCGTCGGCCATATTGAAGGCAAACTGTGGACCTGCAAAGGCATAGATGCTGGCCAGACTGCCCAAGCCTATTCCATAACGCAGGTTGATAGGGATGGCAATCTGCTTGACAGTGAGCGTAGCCTGGTCGCGGACAATCTGCTCGTTGCCACGTTCTACGGTAACATCGGCAGAATACTGGTTGTAGAGGGCTGAGACGTCGATGCCGAGGCCCGTGAGGGGCAGAGAGACCTTAGCGGTGGGGCCAAGATAGAAGCCGATATTGTTGGACTTGTCGAGTACATTGCCCTTGACGGAGAACTCGGACATATTGATACCGCCCTTGACACCGAACTTAATCTGTGCATTGGCGCTGCCTATAGCCACAAAGGCCAAGAGCATCAGGGTTGCAAATAGTTTCTTTTTCATTGTCGTTTGTATTTAATTGGTTATTGTATCTCTTATTAAACTGCATTACGGATAACTCAAGTGTACAACCACGCAAGCAATAAACTTTTAATCCTCAAATCTATCATATCATAGATTTGGCTTTACACATAGCAGAGTCTTACTCTCTATTGATTTTTTCTACCAATTCATCTGGTGTAAGTATCTCCATTTTAGAGAAACCAAACCACTTTTTGCCCAAGTCCTTGATAGAGGCTCCTATATGATATACATCATCGTCTATACAAAGGAAGCGGTCGTGCGATAAACGGAACACTTCAACATCAATCGGTACATATTGAGCATTATGACGGTCTATGTCAAGCTGGAACTGACGACTAATCTGCTGGGTATAGATGACCGCAGATACACCTTCATCTCTTTTATCGAGCAATGTAAGTACAGTCTCGTCAACATAGTTGTCGACAAGGACTATACGCTTCTTCGCACTCTTAATCAAGTCGGACACGAATGTATAGGCATCATAAATCTGTCCGTTGTAGAACACTCCTTGCTTCGGCTTCGCATTGCCCTCATCCAATCGGCGAAATACCTCGTCTATGCGTTTGTCCGCTTCTTGCTGATGTTGCTGCATTTCCAATTGATGGTACTCAATCGTTTCCAAGCGACTGAACACAGAAGCGTTGGTTGTCATGAAATGGCGCATGGAGACAAAGGCCCGCATGATTTGGATATTGACCTCAATGGCTGTTTTGGAACGGAGAACACTGCTAAGCATCGCCACGCCCTGCTCTGTAAAGGCAAAAGGTAATTTCTTTATATTCTGTCCTCGTCCAGCGTTCAAAGTCACAATTTGTGATTTTGAACATTCCTCCATTGACAACTGAAACCTAAAATCAGAAGGGAACCTCTGAATATTACGTTTGACTGCTTGGTTCAAAGTTCTTGTCTCCACACCATATAGCATTGCTATATCTTTGTCAAGCATAACCTGTTGTCCTCTAATCACCTTTATTAGAGACTCTATATTATCCACGACAACCATCTGGTCACAATTTGTGACCAGTTCGCCGTCCTCTATCTTTTCTTTTATATCTGTCATATCTTCAAAATCACAATTTGTGATCTCAAACGTAGTGCTTAATAGTGCAAGCATAGCTTTTACCCCTTAAACGACTATCACAAAACCTTTACTTTGAAAAGAACGTAAAGTCAAGTCTATTGCGGTAATTGCCCGTGTAGTAATCGCTTCGCTCGCTGCACTGTATGTACAACCCTGTTTCGCCACATCACGAAAGGAATATCCCTTGCGGCGCGAACCTATCACTTCCCTATCTTCGGCAGTCATCTGTTCTGCCGTTTTATGCGCCTGGGGCTTACAACTTATTATATATACCGTTTCCGTAGTGACTGCAATCGGGATGATATTTAATCACGTTCCAATTGCGCACAAATAGATGGCGTGGCTATCATTATCGGAGCAGAGAGGGACGAATGTCCTTCTTCGTCCAATAACAAGTGCTGGCTACAATCAGTGACGCTGACGACGCACGGTGACACGCGCTGCCGAGGATGACGAACGCGAAGAGGTGGAGCGGGTCTTGGACTTTACGGTCTTGTTGCGCACGGAAGTCGAAGACGATGCGCGGCGGCCCTTCTTGACGGGCTTGACATCCTTGTTGGCCTTGGCGATGCTGTCGAGCGAGTCTTTGCGGGCCTTGTCGCCCCAGAGGTTCTGCTCGAAGTCCACGATCTCCTTCTCTATACGCTTCTGCTCCTTGGAGAGGGCTGAGTCGGTGGGACAGTACTGAGCCAGAGTCTTGCCGAGCATATTGTTGGTCTTGTAAATCTTGCCGCGGTACATGTTTTTGGCAAAGTAATCGTCCATGCTCATCACGGCGGCGTTGTTGAGATTGCTCGTCATCACGGTCTGCTTGACCAGGAAAGGTGCCAGGTCGTCGTACTTGACCCAGAAGAGGGGATAGGACGTGGCATTGTCGCCGAAATCGTCTTCACGCTTCATGATGGGGCACAGCGCCAGCACTTGGGTGTGGAAGGAGGCTGTGGTCTGGTCGTAGTAGACGCACTCCTTGAGATAGTAAGCGGTGACCTCGCGCGAGGGGATATCGCTGTTGTCGATATAGATGCCCCGGTTGGTCTTCTCGTAGAATATATGGTAATTGTCGAGGAATGCCTTGAGCTTGACCTGGGCAGCCTCGTTGAAGACCTCGTTTCCGTCAAGCCGGTACTCGTAGGCCTTGATGTTGCCGGTCATCATGAGCTTGAAGATGTAGGTGAAGAGGTTGACCTGGTTGCCCATAGGCTCTACAGGGTAGTAGAGGCTGGCGTTGGCGTCGTCGTGGAGGTCGAGCTCGCGATAGATATCGCGGCGCCACACGACATCTTCTGCCATGCGAGTCTGCACAGGGAAGGAAATCTGGGCTCGGGTAGAGATGGCGCCGCTTGTGGTGGCAGCAGCCTTCTGCTCGGCTTTGCGTTTGGCGGGCTGGGCGGTCGCATGGACAGCCATCATTCCGACGAGAAGGATAAATAATATTTTCTTCATTGTTGCATTGTTTTCTTATTTGACGATGACCTCCATGGGGTAAGACAGCGTGCGCGTGATGCCATCGGGGCCCACGGCCTTGACGCCTCGGATGTAGAAGCGGCGGTTGCGGGGGAGGCGGCGGAAGGTTTCGCGCTGACGCTCGGAGAACCGGGCTCCGTTGGGGGCTATTGGCACGGCGTTGCCCATATTGTCGAAGAAGACGGTCTCGAAACTTACCACGCGGAAGGGGATGTCGAGCAGTCCGTCGTCGATGGCGGCATGGATGCGGTCGATGCCCATCAGCGCAGACTTGGACAGGCCGCCACCCTTGTAGCGGTCGGTGCCGATGACGAGGTAGGCCATCGGGTCGGGGAGCTTGCGCACGTGGAAGGTGAACTTGCCCATCTGGCGGATGGCATTGCCCTTGCGCGCACTGACGGTGATGGTCACATCGCTGCCCACGGCTGAGGGTTTGGCGATATATCGACCCATGCCCACGGAATGGAAGGCGCCGCCAGTCATGGATGCCTGGACCTCGTTGAGGGCTACGCCGGGGATGCTGATACTGATGGGGTTTTCATAGCCGGCATAGAGCACGTTCATGAGGTCGGCAGAGACGGTGGCACTGGGCGCCACCACGTTGTACTTCTGCGTAAAGTCGCGGCGGATAAGGCCGCCGTTGCCATTGCGCATGGTGATGTATCCGGCGAAGGAGTGCTCGCCCACGCCACTGGCTGTGAAGCGGTAGTTGTTGCCAGTAATGCGGCGGCCGCCCACATATATCTCGGGTGTCATGGTGGTATCTACCGCCGCCATCACGATGCGGGCATTGAAGGCGTCGCCGCTGATGACGGTCTTGGACTCGGGGATGACAAAAGCCTCAAGCCTGTTGACGCGGATATCCTTGAGGTCGATGTTGGAAACGAGCGTATGGAGCACCTCGCCCTCGGCGTAGCGCACGTCGCTCTGCAACTTGGAGAGCATGGTGACGGCTGCCGCCACGGGCATATTCTCAAACATATACTGCTGCCAGTTCTTGCCCATAGCGTGGGCGCCACGGGGGAGCTGGGTGGTAAGGTT
This sequence comes from Prevotella sp. P4-51, assembly GCF_002251455.1. Classification (NCBI taxonomy): domain Bacteria; kingdom Pseudomonadati; phylum Bacteroidota; class Bacteroidia; order Bacteroidales; family Prevotellaceae; genus Prevotella; species Prevotella sp. P4-51. The sequence goes on along the minus strand of NZ_NPJM01000044.1, from coordinate 42,430 downwards.
GCTGCTGATAATCTTGCGCTGGCGCTCGTCGGTCACCATCGTAAGGATGCGCTCCCGGTAATGGTTGATGGCAGCAAACAGGGCGCCGCCCTTACCGGTGATGGGCGCAAGCATCACATGGCTTGCAGCCTCGAGATTGTCCTTGTTCTTGATGTTGGCCAGGTCGGCGTCCTTGCCGTCGGCCTCGGTCACAATCTGCTCCTTGAGCTGCTGGGAGAAAGCATAGAGCGAGTCGCTCATCTGCTTGACCGCCATGGCTTTGGCAAACCACTGGCTCACCTTCTCCGGGTTGGTCTTCATCTGCTGCTCAAAGCGCGCATAGAGGGCACTGTTTTCCTCGGCCGAATTGGCGGTGGTGCGGTTGATGCTCTCCTCGACGATGGAGAAACCGTTGAGCACCTCGGTGGAGATATTGAGTGCCAGCATGGCCATGAGGATGACATACATCAGATTGATCATCTTCTGGCGCGGGGTTATCTGTTTCTTCTTGATTGCCATCAGTGGTGTATCGTTAGATTACTGACCGGGGTTGCGGGTCTGCATATTTAGGGTCATGGCCTCTATCATGCGGCTGTAAATCTGGTTGAGCTGCTTTATCTGCTGGGCCATCTTCTTGCTTTGCTCGTTAATCTGGTCGATGGTGCTAATCTGCTGGCTGGCGCTCTTGAGCTGCATCTCATAGACTCGGCTGATGCCAGTGAGGGTGCGGTTGAGGTTCTCCATCTCCAGGCTGTCGGTGGCAAGGCGGGAACTCTGCTCGTTGACCTTGCCCAGGGTCTCAACGAGACGCTTGAGCTCGTCTACGTAGTCGCTCTGGGCCTGAACCATCTCTTCGTTTTCGGCGGTGCCGGTGACTACCGGTGTCACCACGCCCTGCCCTACTACGCCTGCAGCCGAGCCGCCCACTATCTGTACGCTGCCTGAGGGTTGCAGACCGTCAGCAGCAGCTGCGGGTTGGTTGGCAGCGCCACCGGGTTGACCCACAGCCACGTCTCCACCCGCATGAATCACTCCCGAGCCACCGATAATCACGGCCTGGGGAGCCTGCATCGTCACATGGTCGGTCGCCTCAGCACCATCCTCATCCTCCTCGGCGTCTTCGACATGGGTGGGAAGGTCGCGGCCATCGGCGGTCTTGTCAAAGGGCCGGTCGAAAGCAGAGATGAAGAACACGAACACCTCGGTACCCATACCCAAGAACAGCCAGAAGTTGGCTCCAGGAAGGTGGGTGAGCTTACAGAGGGTACCAAAGATAACGATAGACGCTCCCCAGCTATAGGCATAGTTGAGGAAGGTCTGTCCGGGAACGCTATCCATCCACTTCTGCAGACGGTAGACGATATTGTATTTGCTATATTCAGCCATAATGAATGTGTGTTATTTCTTGTTCTTTTTCTGTTTGGTGCTGGTCGAGTTGGCGAGGCTTCTCACGCATCGGAAACCGATATAGGAGCGTGGCTGGTTTTGATATTCCCATGTACGCCACGCCGAACGGACAAAGGATTCGGGGTCTTTCCACGAACCGCCACGCACACTCTTCTTCTTAAGACGGTAAGGGTCTTCCTTGGCAGCCTTGTACTCGAGCTGGGGGTTAAGGTCGTTCATGGCCTCAACACCTGCTTCGGTGTAGATGGTACTGGTCCACTCGGCTACATTACCAGCCATGTCGTAGAGGCCATTGCTGTTGGCGGTATAGATACCCACACGGCTGGTGATGAGGTTGCCATCCTTGGTATAGTTGCCACGGTCGGGCTTGAAGTTGGCATAGAAACAGCCATCGCCGTTCTTGACATCCTTGTTCTCCCAGGGGAATTCGTTGCCGGCCTTGCCGCGTGCGGCATACTCCCACTCGGCTTCGGTGGGCAGGCGGTAACGCTGGATGAAGCGGGCTTCACCGCCCAGGCCCTTGAGCAGATAGTCGGTGCGCCAGGCACAGAAGGCGTTGGCCTGCTCCCAGGTGACACCAACGACGGGGTAATCGTTGTAGGCGGGATTACTGAAGTAGTTGCGGAGATACATCTCGTTGTCAGAGTTCTGGAAGTCGTTGACCCAGACGGTGGTGTCGGGATAGACGTTGACGATATAGGTATTGAGGAAATCCCAAGGACCGCTGAGCGGGCGGTTGATGGTCTCGCGCACGATATTGCCGTTGTCGTCGATATACGCCGTGTCCTTGGAAATCATCACCACCTCGTCGGGATTGACGGTGACATCGGTGTTCAGGTTGCGCTCGTTGGGCATGAGGCGGTTACGGCGCAGGGCGGCAGTGGTATAGTCGTAAATCTCATACTTATAGTTGAGCTGGCGGTAGTCGAGCAGCTTCTCGCCGGTCACGGGGTTGGTGACGTACATGCTCTCGATGGCGCGCTGCTCGTCCTCATTGGGCTTGCGCGGCAGAGGCTTGCGCCAGTTGATATGGGGAGTGACAGGCTCGCCATACTTGTCCTCGGTAATCATGTAGGTCTCGTCGCCGGCATAGGCGGGGTCGGCAAGACGCGTACGGAGGATAGAGTCCTTGACATACTGCACAAACTGCTTGTACTTGGAGTTGGTAACCTCGGTTTCGTCCATCCAGAACCCGTCGACAGAGATATCCTTGACGGGAGTCTTCATACCCCAGAGCGAGTCCTGACGGTCGAGGCCCATGTGCAGCGAGCCACGCTCTACCTTGGTCATACCGTAAGGCGTGGGCTCGGCAAAGGAGCGGCCACCAACGCCAACCACCTCGCCGCCGCGGCCGCCCGAGATGGCACTCTTGCTACCGAAACAGCCTGTCAGCGCCACAGAGAACGCTACAAGGCCGAGGGTTATAATGCTTTTATTCTTCATCTTTATGTTATAATATTCTCACGCTTTTATGCAGGTTTCTACCTTTCTTGGTCAGGTTGATATCGTGCTGGTATCCCACAAAGAGACCATGACTGCCGTTGCCTGGGATGGAGGCCGAGGTATACAGCTCGTAACTATAGCCCAGCACGACGCCATGGAAACTGCCGCCGATGAGGACGGTCACCGAGTTGGACGGACTGTAGGTCACGCCGCCATAGAGCATGCGCTTGTCGTGGGTATAGACCACGCGCGATGTGATGTCGGCCCTGAACGCCGAGCCATCCGAGCGCAGCAACACCGTGGGCTTTATTGTAATAAACGGATTTCTTAGTTTAATATTGTATCCACCGGTCAAATAATATGTACGGTCGATGTCGAGCAGGTAACTGTCGCCCAGCGTAACTTGGGGTGCGGTGGCGTGGGCTACCGACGCGCCGGCATACCAGTCGCCGTGGACGTAGTAGAGACCGACGCCCACATCGAGACCCGAGCCGCTCACATCGGTCGTGGGGATGGCGGGGTCGTTGCCTTCCTCGGTATCGGTCTGCGAGCCATTGAACTTCTCACTCAGCATACCCACTTGGACGCCGATGCCGAGCATACCTCCCAGCAGCTTGGTTTTGAGTGCATACTGCACGGCAAAACGCTGGTGGTCAAAGAGACCCAGTTTGTCGCTCGTCATTTGCACGCCCACACCATGGTAATGCTTGAGCATGAACAGGGGCATATCGGCAGCGACAATCATGGTACGGGGGTTGTGCTCGAAACCGGCAAAGTCGAGGGCGTAACTGCCTGTGACATTCAGCTTGGACTCTTTGCCCACGGCGGCGGGGTTGAACACCGGCTCCTGGGCAAAGTAGTGGCTGAGCGACATATCATATTGCGCAGAGGCGGCCAGCGCCCCGACGACAGAGATGACGAGGGTAAATAAATATCTTTTCAACACACTTACATAACGGATAAGCGTAGCTTTTATTGTCTTTCTACAGGTTTTTTATCCACGACGTTATGGTTTCCATCACCGTCGGGTCGATGGTCTCCTCTATCTGCTGATACTCCACGACCAGTCCTGTGTGGCAAGTCTGGAAGAGATGGTTCAGTCCGTCGAAGGTTTTGAGGGTATGGCGACTGTTGACGAGCCCCTTCTCCAGCGCTCCGAGATTGGCGACACAGTCCACCTGGGTGTCGCGGTTGCCGTTGAGTGCCAGCACGGGACAGACGATTTCGCCGAGCACGCCTCTCACATCGACATTGAGCAGATGGCGGATATAGGGACTGTCGCCCTGCTTCAGGGCTTTGTCGAAGACGCTGCGGAAGAGCACGGGGACGCCCGTGGGCTTGATGTCAGCGGTCTTCTTGCCCTGAGCCAACTGGTCCAGAGCGCATCCGATGGCCATACAGTAGGCTTCGGTCATCTCGGGAGTCGTTCCGGCGGCGGTAAGTACCGAGCGGTTTTGCGCTATCATCGTCTCCTTGCCCGACACAGCCATGGCTGCCAGCGTCACGATGAAGTCTGTCTTGCCCTCGGCAGCCGCCATCAGGGCTATGGTGCCACCCTCGCTGTGGCCGAGCATACCCACGCGGTCAAACTGCTTGCGCAGGTGGGCAAGGCCGCTGAGTGCGTCGGCGTAGAAGTCGGCGGTGGTAAATTCATAGAACCTCACAGAGGCGTCGCCCCATCCTCGGTCGTCGTAGCGCAACGAGGCGATGCCCTGGCGTGCCAAGGCGTCGGCAAGAACGGCAAAGGGCTTGTGTCCGAATAGCTCTTCATCGCGGTTCTGCTGTCCGCTGCCACTCACCATCAGCACCACAGGAGTCTGGCGGCTACAGCCACGGGGCTTGGTGAGGGTGCCGCGCAGGGTGAAGCTGCCGTTGGTAAACGACACCTCCTCGGTGAGATAATCGAAGGGGGGCTTGGGCGTCTGCGGACGGTTAAGGGTGACCTCGCCCGGCGTGAGCGTGAGCGGGAAGGCTATGCCCTGCTGGGTGAAGGTGCCTACTATCTCCGTGCCCTTGTTCACGCCCTCAAAGCGGGCGCCAATCATGGCGATTTCCACCGTCACGCTGTCGCCTTTGACCACAGTCTGCGTAGGTATTCCCCTGACGTTCTGCGCCGGAGAGTCCATGGTGCATCCCTTGTCGGTGAAGTGAAACACAAGGGGCAGCTTGATGCCCTGCACGTCGAGCTCGCCCTTCCACGAGCCGCGCTGTGCCTGCGCCGTAGTCACCATGAGCAGCAGCGCCAGCACTAAGATAGTCCGTATAGCTTTCATCATATCAAGTGTTAGAGGTAAGACATTCATCATCCATCATCTTCATAAAATTCCAAGATACTTCTGCGGCAAACAGTTGCGACAGACATTGAGTTTATCCTACTCTATCTGAGCATGCAGTCTATCTTGCATCTCATTTACAGTATCTCCTTGATGCAAAGATATAGATTTGGGACGAAGCACACAACTTATAAGTTGCATTTTTCTCATCAATAGTTCTTTTTTCGTTATCTCCTGCTCATAAACGACGGTCATGGGATGCTTTTTTTATGCCATAAACCCCAAAAATGGTCATTAGCCCGTTTTGGATTTATAAGTAAGAATGGTGGGCGGCAAAGGAAAAGGGTGGATATTACGACAAACGTGCGTAATATCCACCCTCCGGTATAGGGTTATTCCATCTTTATTTGGCCATTGGCGTAAAGCGCAAGGTAAACTCATGGCTTCCCGTTGGCGCCATGTATTGTGGCAGACACGAGTCGCCTCCGCAACTATGGTTTCCGATGCCTCGCTGCCAGAAGTCGAAGTGGGCGAAAATCTGGGGGGAGCGCACCAGGTCGTAGGGGTGCTTGCCGCCATAGAACACGTCGTAGTTGAACTGGGCGTCGTCGAAATGCGACAGCGAGAAGGCCACCATGCCCTCAGTGGTGATTTGCAACTGGGTGGCGTCGTTGTCGAGCGTGAGCTGGCGCAGGCCCTGGCGGTCGCCCATAGTTTGTGGCGCGCTCTGCTCTTCAAACATGCCATCCACGGTGGTGGTGTAGCGGCCGAGGAGCGAACCGCGCTGGCGGTCTATGTAGTTGCTCCACGGACCCTTGGCATAATATTCTACGTTCTCGAAGCCGGGCGCAAACTGCATGGTGATGCCGATGCGTCGGGTTTCTGCCGACGAGTTGTTGGTGGTGACCTTCATGTCCAAGGTTCCGTTGGGATAGATGGTGTAAACTATCTGGTGGGTGTCGGTACCATTGGTTACGGCCGTTTCCACCATCACGTTCTTATCCTGCTTCTTGGGCGCACTCACCATTGTCTTCTTGCCAGTGAGGACACCTTCCTCCTTGTTCTCGTTCTCGGCCACACCACCTGGGGCGCCGAGGTTAATGTTGTCGTTGGCTATGCGGCGGAAGCCGTTGAAGTCAGGTCCGGCGTTGGGCTGCACGAGCTGCGTGTCGCCATAGGTCCACTGGGCGATGGTTCCATCCTCTGCGAAAGCAATACTGAAATTGTTGCCGGTGACGGTGTTGCCCTTCACCTTGAGCTTACCCTTCTCCTGGATGGCGGGCAGCTGACCGTGGCTTTGCTGCACGAAGGTGGGGTCGGCAACCGATACGCCAGCAGCGTTGTCGGCGGAGAGCTTAAACTGCTGCTGGGCCATGGCGTAGCCCTGCTTACCCCAAGAGGTGGCTTTCTTCAGTACGAGGTTGAAGGTAATGACATACTCGGCCTTGGTGTCCACTACGGTGGTGTAAGGAATGTTGATTTGGCAGGTGTTTCCGGGCTGCACCGATGGGACGGCCACCTGGTTCTTCTCCACCGAAACGCCATTGCGGAGCACCTCATAGCTGAGGTCGTAGCTGTCGGCCAGGTCGGTGAATGCGCGCTTGTTCTTCAGGGTGAGCACGTGGTTGGCGAACGACTCGAAGTCGACGTCTCTATAAACATACTTCACCTCGGTGAGCTTGGCGGTCCACTCACGGCCCGGGGTGATGATGCCGTTGCTCATGAAGTCGCCCTGGAAGCCTCTGTCGCCACGGTTCATCTTGGTGTAGTCGTAACCCGATGTGTAATAGTGGAGCCCGGTCTTGGCATCCGTCAGCGGAAGACCCTCGCGTATGCGGCGCGTGTCGTAGATGCCCTGGTCTACCCAGTCCCAGATGCAGCCGCCAATAATGCCAGTGCTTGTCTCGATGAGATTCCAGTATTCTTGCAGATTTCCCACAGCCTGACCCATGGCGTGCGCATACTCGCAGATGAAGTAGGGCTTGTTGTTGAGACCGTCCATATGCGTTTTCATCACCTCGACTTTAGGATACATGTCGGAGCCGAAGTCGGAGTATTTGGCGCCGTTCTTATAGCCCTCATAGTGCACCCATGCGTCGCGGCCGGGGAGCAGTTCCTTCACCTTGTCATAGGTAGCCTGGAAGTTGTCGCCACCGCCCGACTCGTTGCCGAGCGACCAGAACACTACGCTGGGATGGTTGCGGTCTCTCAGCACCATGCGCTCCGTGCGGTCTACGTAGGCGTCGCGCCAGGTGGGGTTGTTGGAGAGCGAATGGTTGTTGTGGCACTCCACATCGGCCTCGTTCATGCAGTAGAGTCCGTAATAGTCGAACATGGCATACATCTTGGCCTGACGGGGATAGTGGCTGGTGCGGACAGTGTTTACATTGGCCTGCTTCATCAGCACCACATCGCGGAGCATGGTCTCCACATCGATGGCGTGGCCATAGAGCGGGTGGATATCCTGTGTGTTGACACCCTTGAAGAACACGCGCTTGCCGTTTACATACACCAGGTGGCCCTTGATGGCCACATCTCTGAAACCGTATTTGGTAGAGAACACCATCTCCTCCTTGCCACCTACCTTCTGGCGCACGATGACGGTATAGAGATTGGGCTGCTCGGCCGACCAGGCCTTCAGGCCGGTGAGGTTGTCGAGAGTGAGGCGAATGTGCTTCTGCGCGTCGTTGGCGGTCATAGCCACCTGCGCCTCCTGCTTGCCCACCAGTTTGCCCTGGGGGTCGAGGAGCTCTATTTCGAGCGTCTTCTCCGAGCGCTCCTTGGCGGCGTTGTCGAGGGTGAGGTCTACATTGAGGTTACCCGAAGCATAGTCGTCCTTGAGGGCCGATGTGATGTAATGGTCGGCCACGAAGGTCTTGGGCGTAGCCACGAGATAGACATCGCGGTGGATGCCTCCGAGGTGCCACATGTCCTGACCCTCAAGGTAAGAACCGTCGCACCAGCGGTAGACGCGCACCGACACGTTATTGTCGCCCTTGCGCACAAAGTGGGTCACATCAAATTCGGCGTCGGTATTGGCGCCTTGCGAATAGCCAGCATACTTGCCGTTTACCCACACCACAATGGCGCTGCAGGCTCCGTCGAAGTGGAGAAAGACGCGCTTGTCCTGGTCCCAACCGTCAGGCAGATTGAAATTGCGGCGATAGGAACCTACGGGGTTCTTGTCGAAATTGTCGTTGAACGCCGTGATGAAAGGGGGCTTGTTCTCGAAGGGATAGCCCACATTATTATATACGGGCACATCATATCCGGCCATCTCCCAGTTGAGGGGGACCTGGAGCTCTTTCCAAGAAGAAACATCGGCATTATCGGCCCAGAAATCGTCTTTCTCGGGCTTGCCCTGCTTCCAGTCGGCGGTGTAGCGGAACTTCCATTTGCCGTTGAGCAGCAGGTAGTTGGCACGCTTAGGCGTGAGCCATGGATACTTGTAGCAGTCGTCCTGCTGCATCGAGGTTGTAGAGGCATAGGGCACAAACGTGGCGTGGGCCTTCTCCTTGCGGTCCTCAAACTTGGTCTCGTCTTCTACCCATTTATCCATAAAGGGGCATACGTCGGCCTTCGTCTCCACCACCTTTTTCTTCTTGGCGGGACGGGGGTGAGCCAGAGCCGATGCGCTGAAAAGAAAGGTCAACGCTGCCGCAGCTCCCCAAATTAGATGTTTTTGTTTCATTGTCATGTTGTATGGTTAATAATTGTTTTGTCTATGCCTGTCTGCTACTTGCCCTATCCGAAAAGAGCGCGGCACACCATCGCTATAGGACATTTACTTGTCCAGCCATTTCATAGCCCATTCAGTCAGAGGCGAAGGGCACGCGAGCATACCACTGTTACGCTGCAAGTTGAGGAAAGAGAAACGTATGCGGTTCTTGGGGTGGTAACGTTCGTTGTACACAACGATACTTCTGCCACTGATGCAGTTCTCTGCCTTTACCTCTACAGGTATTATCTCGTCCTCCCGCTGCAACAGGAACTCTATTTCTGCTTTCCCCTCCGAAGACCAATAGTAAGGCACAGAGCCATAGGATGGCAACAGACTTTGCAACACCGCATTCTCTGCCATGGCGCCTTTGAATTCGGTGTAGTTGGCTGTCGGGTCAATGACTATGCTTCCCGGCAGGTCGGCCAAGCGCCTCAACAGGCCACAGTCACTGGCATATACCTTGAATATGTCTGGTTCTTCGTAGGCGCTCAATGGCATTCCAGGTTTCGAGACGGCGTTCACACAATATATCATGCCTACATCTTCAAGCCAGAGCAAAGCATCCTCGTAGTCACGGCTCCTTGCGCCCTTTTTTACAACCTTATAGATGAACTTCCTGTTCTCCTTGGCAAGCTGGGACGGAAGTGAGCGCCAAAGGGCATGTATGCGAGGTATCTCGCGAGGGTCTGCATACTTGGCGAAGTCAAGTTCATACAAGTCCAATATGCCTTGCAGTATGTCGTCGACTGCCTGCATTCCCTGGTTTTCAAGCATGCTGACAGCGGCTTCAGGCATACCGCCAGAGACCATATATCTGCGATACTCCGACTTCAACTTGTCAAGAATAATAAGCGGTAGCTTCTCCGGTTCCTCTATCTGCTCAACATAATTGAAGATCTGGATGTCGCTGGCCCGCAGATACTCCTTGAACGTAATAGGATACATGCGCATAACCTGTACCTTACCAACAGGTACGGTCATCCTCCGCCTCTTAACAGCCACACCCAACAGCGAGCCAGCCGCTATGATGTGCCATTCGGGGGCTTCCTCACAAAAATACTTTAACGAGTTGAGCGCTTCCTCGCACTCCTGTATCTCATCAAATATGAGCAGCGTCTTGCCCGGCACAAGGGGAACTGGGCTATAAAGAGACAGTTCCTTTATGATGCGGGCGGGGTCCTTTGACACCGTGAAGGCTGACAATAACTCCTTCTGGCGGTCAAAGTCAAATTTCGCCGTGTAGTCAAAGCATTCCTTTCCAAACTCTTCCATGGCCCACGTCTTGCCAATCTGGCGGGCGCCTTTCAATAGGATTGGCTTGTGCTTTGCCGCATCTTTCCACTCCTTGAATTTGTTGACTATGTCTCTTTTTATCTTCATAATTACACTAACAACTTCCGATTTGTGTCATTTTTGACATTTTTCCGAACTTGTCGTGTGCAAATATACGATATAAAGAGGAAAGGAACAAGTTTTCGGAGGGTTATTTTGGCCCACTGGCGGGAAAAGACGGAAAAAAGCGGCATAGGAACCCTGTTGTGGAATTCCTATACCGCTTATATTCTACGCCTACGGCTGAGAAAGTCAGTCCGTCAGCGATTAGTATTCATCATCGTTCCAGAGGAAATCTTCCTTGGAGGGATAGTCGGGCCAAATGTCTTCAATGCTTTCATACACTTCACCTTCATCCTCTATTTCCTGCAAGTTCTCGAGCACCTCGAGAGGAGCACCTGAACGGGTGGCATAGTCTATAAGTTCGTCCTTGGTTGCGGGCCAAGGTGCATCTTCCAATTTTGAAGCTAATTCAAGAGTCCAATACATAGTCTTTAGTTTTGGTCGTTAATTTTATTGGATGCAAAAGTAGCACTTTATATTCAATTATACGACTGTTTACGACCATTTTTGCTGTTAAATAATCATTAATAATAAAAAAAAGCAAAAATATAGGGACGATTGGATTAAAAATTGATTGTGTAGCAACGCTTGTGCTTGCTCTGGTCCAGCATCACGATGCCGGTGTAGTATAAATCATAACAGACGGCGGCATGGCTGTTGCCGACGATGCGTTGCCAAGTCTCGCGCGAGCGGGCGTCGCGGTGTATGCCGTGGACCATGACCAAGCTGGCGCTGTCTATGCGCGGCAACAGGCTGAGCAGAGCATCCACATGCTGCACATCGGTGCGTATCACCACGCGCTCGCCGTCGATGACAGCGGGCACCTCGTCGCCTTCAGCCACCGGGAGGATGCAGGCACGGCGCGCGCCGGCAGAGAAATACTCCCAGCGCTCAGCGCTCAAGCCGTCTATGAAGTCGAGGATATAGCGGGGCTGGACCTCGTTGGCCACGCGCAGACAGAGACGCAGCAGGCGCAGCGCCACACGGCTCTCCACGGGCACCCGCTTCTGCAGGTCGGCGTAGGCATAATAGGGGTAATGCTCGTTGATGACATAGCGCACAAAGCGGTAAGCCGACGGCGACTGGATGCCAAATCCCCTGCAATAGGCGATGCGGCTAAGCCATACTCCCACGGTCTGCAACCATTCTGTCACGTTGTTCATCTTACACCTTATTATATTTATAGCCTCGTACATTATATTTATAGCCTCGTATGCTCGCACATATAGCCACGAAGGCCACTGCAAAGGTAAACTTTTTCTGCCAATTTATCCCCCTATCCCGTCACTTTTATCCTTTTTTCAAGCACCCTGACCCACGAGCGAGCCACCGTGACCATCTCCACAACTCTGCTGACCAACTCTGCGAAGCTGCTGACCAACTCTGCGAAGCTGCTGACCGACTCTGCGAAGCTGCTGACCAACTCTGCGAAGCTGCTGACCAACTCTGCGAAGCTGCTGACCAACCTGGCTGGCTCGTATCGTAAGGCACGAGGCCACGTAACATATGATACGAAAGCTCGTGACTTACGATACGTAGGCTCGTGACTTACGATACGAGCCGCCCAAGGTCATCAGCCGCCCCATCATACGTGGCCAGCCGCCTCATTATCAGCAACAGCCCGGCCGTCGCTGCCCCCACAGCCATGCCCACGCTCCCCCAGCCCGCCGCCAAACAAAACTCCCCTGCCTCCACGATGACGGGAAACAGGGGAATATACTGATTTTCTATTACTATGGTCATGGTTGTCGGCCTATGGCGCCAGACGGTGGAGCCTTGAAGGTCGAGCAGCGAGCCAAGCGGGATGGAAAGCGCTGCTCAGAACTTCACCTTGCCGAGTATCTTGGTGGTGGCGCCAGTCATCTGGGCCACAAATGCGCCAGCCCTATCGCCGCAGCACTTGCGGTATTCGGCGTCGTCGGTAAAGCGGGTTATCAGTTCTTCAAAGTCTTCCGGGGTGTGTATCTCAAAGCCTCCCTCGGCACGCTTCAAGCCCTGCGCCTCACTGAAGCGCTGGTTGTTGGGACCGAAGATGACGGGCATATCCCACACGGCTGCCTCGAGCACATTGTGGATGCCCACGCCGAAGCCGCCACCGACATAGGCCACGTCGCCGTAGTGGTAGGCGCTCGACAGCAGACCGAAACAGTCGATGATGAGACAGTCGGCCTCTGCGGCTTCCTGCTCGTTGGTCTGGGTGTAGCGCACGGTCTTCATCTGGAGCATGTCGGTAATCTGGCGCAGATGGTCCTCGCCTATCACGTGGGGCGCGATGATGAGTTTCCACTGTCTATGCTCGTTGAAATAGGGAATGAAAATCTCCTCGTCGGGCTGCCAGGAAGAGCCAGCCACAAAGACGGGCGCCTTGACATCGGCATCGCCACCCACAAAGGCGTCGATAATGGGCAGACGACGGGCTGCCTCCTTAATCTGGAGCACGCGGTCGAAGCGGGTGTCGCCCACCACGTCGACATCGGTGATGCCGATAGAGGCAAGCAGGCGCTGCGACTCCTCGTTCTGCACGAAGAAGCGGGTGAAGCAAGTAAGCACACGGCTGTAGCGCCATCCGTACCACTTGAAGAAGATTTGCTCGGGACGGAAGATGCTCGACACGCTGTAAGTGGGTATGCCGCGGTGCTTGAGCACATGCAGGAAGTTGTACCAGAACTCGTACTTGATGAAGAATGCCATCACGGGGCGCACGATGCGCAGAAACTTGCGCGCATTGCCTATGGTGTCGATGGGCAGATAGCAGATGACGTCGGCTCCCTTGTAGTCCTTGCGCACCTCATAGCCCGAGGGCGAGAAGAAGGTAAGCAGTATCTTGTACTTGGGGTGCTGGCGGCGCACCTCTTCCATCAGCGGGCGGCCCTGTTCAAACTCGCCCAACGACGCAGCATGAAACCAGATGTAGCGGTCGGCTGGGTTAATCTTCTCACGCAATATACGGAACGACTCCTGCTCTCCGCGCCACATCTTGCGCACCTTGTCTGAAAACAGGCTGGCTATGGCTACGCCCACCTGTATCAGGTAGATAATGACATTGTACATAATCTAACGAAAAAAGGGTGCCGCCCCCGTGGGCACGACACCTTATTATATATATAGTTATTTCAGAACCTCAACGGCACGGCGCAGACGGCGCAGAGTCTCCTCCTTGCCCAGGAAGGCAGAGATGTCGAACATGCCGGGACCCTTGCCTATGCCCACGAGGGCCAGACGGAAGGCGTTCATGATGTCGCCCAGCTTGTAGCCCTTGTCCTCGACCCACTTCATGACCACAGGCTCCTGGCCCTCGATGCTGAAGTCGTCGATGCCCTCGAGCACCTCGGCCAACTCGGTCATCTGCTGGGCTGAATATTCCTTCCAGCGCTTGCGCACTGTCTTCTCGTCGTACTCCGTGGGTGGCAGGAAGAAGAAAGAGCACAAATCCCAGAGCTCGCGTACAAAGCTGACGCGGTCTTTCATCAGGCTGACTACCGTGCGGATACGCTCCATCGACTCATCCACGCCATTGTTGGCCACGATGGGTGCAAAGAGGTCGGCTATCTCTTCGTTGCTCTTGCGCAGAATGTACTCATGGTTGAACCAGATGCCCTTCTGGTAGTCGAACTTGGCACCGCTCTTCGAGCATTTGCTGATGTCGAAGGCCTCAACCAGCTCTTCGAGACTGAAGAGCTCCTGCTCGGTGCCTGGGTTCCAGCCCAGCAGCGCCAGGAAGTTGACCACTGCCTCGGGGAAATAGCCGCTCTCGCGGTATCCGCTTGACACTTCGCCGGTCTTGGGGTCATGCCATTCGAGCGGGAATACGGGGAAGCCCAGACGGTCGCCATCGCGCTTGGACAGTTTGCCCTTGCCCTCGGGCTTGAGGAGCAATGGCAGGTGGGCAAAGCGGGGCATGGTGTCTTCCCAACCAAACGCGCGGTAGAGCAACACGTGCAGCGGTGCCGATGGCAACCACTCCTCGCCACGGATAACGTGGCTTATCTCCATCAGATGGTCGTCTACGATGTTGGCAAGATGGTAAGTGGGCAGCTCGTCAGCACTCTTATAGAGCACCTTGTCGTCGAGGATGTCGCTCTTGATGACCACATCGCCGCGTATCATATCGTTGACATGCACCTCGATACCGGGGGTGATGAGGAAGCGCACCACATACTGCTCGCCGTCGGCTATCATCTGGCGCCACTCTGCCTCGGGGAGAGACAGCGAGTTGCGCATCTGCATGCGGGTGCGTGCATCATATTGGAAATTCTGTATCTCGGCGCGCTTGGCGTCAAGCTCCTCGGGCGTGTCGAAGGCATAATAAGCCTTGCCGTCGGCCAAGAGCTGGTCTACATACTTCTTGTAGATGTCGCGACGCTCACTCTGGCGGTAGGGACCATGGTCACCACCGAAGCTGACGCCCTCGTCAAACTTGATACCGAGCCACTTGAATGACTCTATAATGTATTCCTCTGCTCCTGGAACAAAACGATGGGAGTCTGTATCTTCGATACGGAACACGAAATCACCACCATGCTGGCGGGCAAAGAGGTAATTGAAAAGGGCGGTACGAACACCACCGATGTGCAAAGGTCCTGTAGGACTCGGCGCAAAGCGCACTCTGACTCTTCTTTCGGTCATTATATTTATAGAAATTATTATTTTTTTGCAAAATTACGGTATTTTTCTGAGTATTGACCATTATTTTTCGTATTTTCGCAAAATAAAAGCATTACAGATACAATAAACATGAAAATAGGGTTTACCAACAACCGAATCAACAGAGCGCTCACGCGTCTGACACTTATCATTGCCAGCACGGCCATCATCGTGTGGTTTCTGCCCCACAACGAGAGCCAGCGCATAAGATACGATATCGGCAAGCCATGGATGTACGGCTCGTTCATCGCCAAGTTTGACTTCCCCATCTACAAGACCGACGAAGCCATCAAGCTGGAGCAGGACTCGCTGATGGAGTCCTTTCAGCCCTACTACCGCTACGACACTCAGGTGGAACAGCAGCAGATAGAGCACTTGCGCCAGGACCTCGCCGCCAATAGCCACCCTATTTCCCACGACCTGGAGGCGGCCGTCATAAAGCGCCTGCACCGCCTCTATGCCACAGGTATCATGGGCATGGCAGAATATCAGGATATGGCAAGAGACTCTGCCACGACCATACGCATAGTCAACGAGAAAGAGGCTGTGCCTCTGGAGGTGGGGCAGGTCTACTCGACCATGAGTGCCTACGAACAGCTGCTCGCCGATGAGCGTCTGGCCGACCAGAAGTCGACCCTGCAGAAGCTCAACCTCAATGAGTACATCGAGCCCAACCTCATCTACGACAAAGACCGCAGCCAGGCCGAGCTCAACGACCTGCTCAGCGGCATCTCGCCAGCCAGCGGCATGGTGCTTACGGGTCAGAAGATTATAGACCGTGGCGAGATAGTCGACGACTACGACTACCGCGTGCTCTCTTCGTTTGAGCGGGAGATGCAGCGACGCAGCTCAGACTCTACCGAGATTACCTCGACCATCATGGGCCAGCTGCTGTTTGTGATCATCCTCATCTCGCTCTTCTCGACCTACCTGGCGCTCTTCCGCAAGGACTACTTTGCCAAGCCCCGCAACATACTGATGCTCTACGTGATGGTGACGCTCTTCCCCGTGCTGGTGTCGTTCATGATGACCCACAACGTGTTCAGCGTCTACATCCTGCCGCTGGTGATGGCGCCCATCTTCGTGCGCGTCTTCCTTGACTCGCGCACCGCCTTTGCCACCCACGTCACGATGGTCATCATCTGTGCCGCCGCCGTAAAATACCAGTACGAGTTCATCATCGTCCAGATAGTGGGCGGCATGGTGGCCATCTACTCGCTGCGCGAACTGTCGCGCCGTGCCCAGGTGTTCCGCACCGCTCTGCTGGTGACGCTGTCGAGTTGCGTGGTCTACTTCGCCCTGCAACTCATGCAGGACAGCGACTTCACCGACCTCGACCACAGCATGTACTCCTACTTCATCGTCAACGGCGTATTCCTGCTGCTTGCCTACCCGCTCATGTATCTCATCGAGAAGACCTTCGGATTTATCTCCGATGTGACGCTCATCGAACTGTCTGACACCAACAAGGGACTGCTGCGCGAGCTGAGCGAGGTGGCTCCCGGCACCTTCCAGCACTCCATCACCGTGGCCAACTTGGCAGCCGAGATAGCCAACAAGATAGGCGCCAAGAGTCTGCTTGTGCGTACCGGAGCGCTCTATCATGACATCGGAAAGAAAGACGACCCCGTCTTCTTCACCGAGAACCAGTCGGGCGTGAACCCTCACAGCGAGATTTCCTGCCGCGAGAGCGCGCGCATCATCATCAGCCATGTCACCAAGGGCGTCAAAGAGGCCGAGCGCGCCAATCTGCCCGCCTTCATCAAGGACTTCATCCTCACCCACCACGGCAAGGGCATCACCAAGTACTTCTATATTAAATATAAGAATGAGCATCCCGACGAGGATGTCGACATCCAGGAATTTGCCTATCCCGGCCCCAATCCTTTCACCCGCGAACAGGCCATCCTCATGATGGCCGATACCGTCGAGGCGGCTTCTCGCTCGCTACCCGAATATACCGAAGACAGCATCTGCGACCTCGTCAACCGCCTCATCGACCAGCAGGTGGCCGACGGCTTCTTCAAGGAGTGCCCCATCACCTTCCGCGACATCGCTCAGGCCAAACTGGTGCTCATCGAGCGCCTCAAGGCCATTTATCATACACGTATACAATATCCGGAACTGAAGAAATAGGAAACCGAGAACAACCTGGGTGCCCTCGAGACCAATCTGGGTGCTCACAGAGTCCAATTTAAGGCCCAAAAACCGCACAAAAAGCCCGATTTGTGCGGTTTTTGGGCTTCTAAATGTTAACAAGAGATAAAATAACGATGAACATAGTGGATATATAGAACAATATTAATACCTTTGCATCCAATATTTTTAGTTTTTTTAAGATGAATAAGACAAAACTGATTTGCACAGCGTTAGCAATCGTTATTTTTTCGACCACCGCACAGGCCGGTGGATTACTCACCAACACCAACCAGAACATTAACTTCCTCCGCAATCCCGCGCGCGATGCTGCCATAGCCATCGATGGCGTCTACAGCAACCCCGCCGGTGTAGTCTTCCTGGGCGAGGGCATACACCTGTCTATAGGATTGCAGAATGTACACCAGACCCGTACCATCAAGACGGGCTTCCCACTCTTCCCCAACAACGTGAACATGAGTGGCAGCGTACACGAGTTTGAGGGCAAGGCCAACGCGCCCGTTCTCCCCACCCTGCAAGCTGCCTACAACAAGGGAAACTGGAGCTTCCAGTTCGGATTTGCCCTTACCGGCGGCGGTGGCAAATGTGAATTCCCCTACGGCCTCGGCTCTTTTGAGCAGGTGGTTGCCGGCGTCACCACCTATGCCCCCGCAGTCAACCAGCTTTACCAGACTCTCGGCCAGCTGGGCATCCCCGGCATGGCAGGTCACGGCATGGGCAGTAAGTATAGCTACGACTCATTTATGCGTGGCCGCCAGTATTATTATGGTTTCACCTTCGGTACCGCTTACCGCATCAACGACCACCTCTCTGTCTATGGCGGTCTGAAGATGCTCTACGGTTCGGCCAACTACTATGGTTATGTCAAGAACATCTCCATCGAGCATCTCGACAACGGCCAGTCATCTATGGTAGGTGCCGCCGCCCACTTCAGCGAGTTGGGAGACCAACTCAACCGATATGCCGGTGCTATGGAGCAGGCTGGCAACATGCAGGCAGCACAGGCTCTGGAAGCAGCAGCAGCCAAAGCCAACATGCTGAGCCAGTCCACCCAGGACATCGAGCTCAACTGCGACCAGACAGGATGGGGCGTGGCTCCCATCATCGGTATCGACTACAAGACAGGACGCCTGAACCTTGCTGCCAAGTATGAGTTCAAGACCCGTATGCGTCTGAAGAACAAGTCGGCCAACAGCCTCAGCGCCGAGGGCATCCCCATGCTCAGCAAATTCAAGGACGGTAACGAGGTGGCAGAAGACACTCCCGGCTTGCTCACCGTAGGTGCACAGTACTCGCTGCTGCCCTCGCTCCGCATTTCGGCCGGTTGGCACCACTACTTCGATGTCGACACCAAGCAGTACACCAAGGATATGTTGAGCGACACCAATGAGTATCTCGTCGGTGCTGAATACGACATCAACAAGTGCTGGCAGGTAAGCGCCGGAGCGCAGAAGACCCAGTACGGATTCAAGGATGCGGGTATGAACGACATCAGTTTCAATGTCAACTCCTACTCTATCGGCTTCGGAGTCGGTGTCCAGGTAAGCGAGAAGGTAAAGATCAATGCCGCTTACTTCCAGACCATCTACAGCGACTACGACAAGAAGGAGGCCGTCGGTCAGGCCACCGTTACCAACTCGTTCACACGTACCAACCGTGTCTTCGGTCTCGGTGTAGACCTCACTCTCTAAGAGAGACCTTAATTATAAGTAAATATATCAATAATCTGTGTGTGATGTGGGCTTGCTGTCATAGCGGGTCCACATCATAGTATATCTGCAGGGTAGCATATTGCTTGTCCTGCATTATTTTTTGCTGCACCTGACGCAGGTATTGTCTCACCTGACGCCCGTCGAGACTGTTCTCGAGCTTGAGCACAATCTTGCGGATGCTCATCGTCTTGACGCGGGCTATCGACGGTTTGTCGGGGCCCAGCACCCGCTCGCCCAAGCCTTGCCTGAGCCATCCCGCCATGAGCAGGGCAGCACTCTCTGCCACGTGCTCCTGCCTGTGCTTGATGTACACGTATATCAGACGGGCAAACGGCGGATAGCGGAACAGTCGTCGCTCGTCCATCAGGTCGCCGAAGAAGCCCTTGAAGTCATGCCCCACTATCTGGTGTATCACCGGCAGCTCGGGAGCTTTAGTCTGGAGTATCACCAGACCGCGTTCGCCCTTGCGGCCAGCCCTTCCGCTCACCTGGCCCATCATCATGAAGGCGTGTTCGTAGGCGCGGAAGTCGGGATAGTTGAGCATCGAGTCGGCATCGAGTATGCCCACCACGCCCACATTGTCGAAGTCGAGTCCCTTGGTCACCATCTGCGTACCGATGAGCACATTGGTCTTGCCCTGAGAGAAGTCGGCGATAAGGCGCTCATAGGCGTTGCGCGTGCGGGTGGTGTCGAGGTCCATGCGAGCCACCCTGGCATCGGGAAACTCGGTGCGCACGGCGTCCTCTATCTTCTCTGTGCCATAGCCTTGCCCTCTCAGGTCGCGCCCACCACAGTTGGGGCACTCTGTGGGCACGGTATAGGTGTAGCCGCAGTAGTGGCAGGTGAGCCTGTTGGTCACCTTGTGGAGCGTGAGCGACACGTCGCAGTTCTCGCAGCGCGGCACCCATCCGCAGTCGTGACACTCTATCATCGGCGCAAAGCCGCGGCGGTTTTGGAAGAGTATGGCCTGCTTGCCGCGGCTGAGCTGGTCGCGCACGGCAACCAGCAGGTCGGGCGAGAAGAGACCGTTCATCATCTTGCGACGACGCAGGTCCTTGACATCGACCACCCGTATCTCGGGGAGCTGGATGTCCTGATAGCGGGTGGTGAGGGTTACCAGTCCATACTTGCCGCTCTGCGCGTTGTGATACGACTCTGCCGACGGCGTGGCGGTGCCCAGCACCACACGGGCTCCGGTGGCACGGGCGAGCATAATCGCCACCGACCGCGCATGGTATCGCGGCGACGGGTCCTGCTGCTTGAAGCTGGTCTCGTGTTCCTCATCAATGATGACCATGCCCAGCCGGGTAAAGGGCAGGAAGACGGCACTGCGCGCGCCGAGGATTACATCGTAGGGATGGTCGGAGAGCTGCTTGCGCCATATCTCCACGCGCTCGGCATCGCTGTACTTGGAGTGGTAGATGCCCAACCGCGAACCGAAGACGCGGCGCAGACGCTCCATCATCTGCACCGTGAGTGCAATCTCGGGCACCAGATAGAGCACCTGCTTCTTCTCTTCCAGCGCGCGGGCTATCAGATGGATGTACACTTCGGTCTTGCCGCTCGAGGTCACTCCGTGGAGCAGCGTCACCTCGCGCTCCTTCATGCTCGCCACCACGGCGTCATAGGCATGGGCTTGCGCGGGGCTCAGTGTCTTGGGCTGGGCCAGAGGCTCGCCCACTCCGTCGTTGAGCCTGCCCACTTCCACCTTATATATATATAATAGGTGGCGGTCTACGAGCGCCTTGATGATGGCTTCGGTAGCATTGGACTCGTTGCGCAGCTCTTCGCGGGTAATCTCGCGCACCTCTACCTTCTCGCCATCGGCCCTCATGTCCCAGTGGCTCATCTGCAGATAGGTGGCAAACACCTGCTGCTGCTTGCGGGCCCTTGCGAGCGACTCCATAGCCACGTGCAGCGCGCGCTGGTCGTGCAACTGCGGGCTGAGGGCTATATAGTCCTCTGTCTTGGGTCTGAACCCGTCCTCGGCCTTCAGCCCCGACGGCATCGCGGCGGTATATACATCACCGATAGGCGCCAGATAGTAGTAGGATATCCACTGCCACAGCGAGAGCTGATGGGGCAGCAGCATGGGATGGTCGTCGAGCACGTCGACGATGTCCTTTACCTCAAAGTCGGGTTGGATGTCATGCGTGTTGAGCGCCACCGCCGTGTAGGTCTTGCTCCGTCCGAGCGGCACCAGTATACGTACGCCTGGCACTACCCTTGACTCCAGAGCAGCGGGCACGCTGTAAGTGAAAAGGCCGTCTAACGGCAGCGGAAGTATAGCCTCAACATATTTCATGCAGGCAAAGTTATATAAAAATACGAAGAAACCCACGCTTCCTCCCATTTCTTTTCGCGCGCACGCCACAAAACTTCCTCCCGCCCCATTTCCTCTTGCTGCGAATGACATCATCTACCGAGGCTGCCTATCCACCCTGCTGAGTGGTGGGCCTACGGTGGCGGCGCGGACTATGGCCATGCCGCCCAAGGGCCATATCGCAGCGGTATGTATGACCACCACCCGCCGCGAAATATGGGAAAATGTGAAAATCGAGCCTATTTCGGTGCGGATTATGTGAAAAATTGCGCCAAATCTGATGAGATTGTGTGAAAATATAGCTATTTTCGGGGCGGATTATGTGAAAAACAGTGCCATTTATGATGCGGATAACGTGAAAATCACTATCTTTGCACATGTAATTAATGTTTCGCGATATGGAAAGACTACTCAGAAGAAAGGTGGACAGCTACTTGACGGCCTGGAAGAACAACCCAGACAGAAAACCGCTTATCATCAAAGGCGCCCGGCAGATTGGCAAGACCCGTTCCATCGAATGGTTTGCCTCGCAGAACTACCAGAGCGTCATTGAAATCAACTTTGTAGAGCAAACGAGGTACAAGGCCATCTTTGACGATGGCTTCGAGGTAGACACCATCCTCAAGAACATCTCTCTGCTCAATCCCGAGCTGAGGTTCATCCCCGGCGCCACCCTGTTCTTCTTTGACGAACTGCAGGCATGCCCCAACTGTGCCACCGCGTTGAAGTTCTTCAAGCTCGACGGCCGCTTCGACGTCATCTGCTCTGGCTCGCTGATGGGTATCAACTACCGTGAGATAGAGTCCAACAGCGTGGGCTACAAGGAAGATTACGAGATGCACTCCATGGATTTCGAGGAATTTCTGTGGGCCAAGGGCTATACCGAGGAATTCGTAGACGACCTGTACCAGCACATGCTTGAGGTCAAGCCCATCAGCAATCTGCAGATGGATATCCTCTTCGGTCTTTTCCGCGACTATGTCACGATAGGCGGCATGCCCGAGGTGGTCAACACCTACATCCAGAACAAGAATTTCAGTGGCACCCTGGGCATACAGAGGCAGTTGCTGAAAGACTATGAGGAAGATATCACCAAGTATGTCGACGGGTTGGACAAGGCAAAGGTCAAGGCCGTCTACAACCATATCTCCACATTCCTGGCCAAGGAGAACAAGCGTTTCCAGATAACCAAGATTGCACGCAATGCACGCAACAGAGACTATGTGGGATGCGTAGAATGGCTTGCTGATGCGGGTGTCATCAACATCTGTTACTGTCTGAACCAGCCGGAACTGCCGCTGAAGGGCAACTATGACCCCAAACTCTACAAGATATACTACAAGGACACCGGGCTGCTTATCGCGTCGCTCGACGAAGAGGCACAGGAGGACTTGAGAGCCAACAAGAACCTCGGCACCTACAAGGGGGCTATCTATGAGAACGCCGTGGGAGACATGCTCGTGAAGCAAGGCTACCGTCTCTATTACTACAGCAACGACAGGCCCGCCCTGGAGATGGACTTCTTTATCAGAGACGCCGACTCGTTGATTCCGGTCGAGGTGAAGGCCAACGACAACGCGACCGCCTCGCTCAACAATCTGCTCAAGGCCGACAAGTACCCCGACGTAAGGTACGGCATCAAGTTGGGGTATAAGAACATAGGATTCAATGGCAGGTTCTACACCTTCCCCTATTTCCTCACGTTTCTGCTCAAGCGGTTTGTGGAAGAGCGAGGCCGCCACATCGCGACGGAATAGCCTCCACGCCCATGCACCATGACCGCCAACCCGCCCGAGGCCGCCTTTATCCTCATTTCAAGTCACGAAATGGAGGATGCGTGGCGTGATTTACTCCTTTCCAGCCTTGCAATGGTCATTTCATGGTTTGAAACCAACTTTCCGTTAGTCTATGCCCGCTTTCGCTGCATCGGCGGGGGCGGCGCCGTGGTCACAGGGCTGTTGTCGGCATGCGCCTTGCCTGGCAGAGGAGGCTTGGCAGCAGCCGAATTTACTCTGGTGGCAGCAGAGGTCACCCTGGTGGCTGCAGAGATTACCCTGGCAGCAGCCGAGGTTACCCTGGTGGTGACAGAGGTTACCCTGGCAGCGACAGGGCGTCGCTCCGACCTTCGGTTACGGGCAGATGATGGTGGCAGAGAGCGTCATTTTTGCCCCATATCTTATAATAAGGTAAAAAAAATGGGCAAATTGTAAAGTTTATTCCGATAATTATGTTTACCTTTGCTATTGCTACCACTCCCGCGCACAGCCAGAGTGTTACGGCATGACTGATTAACTCCAAGGAAAGATGAAACAGATAGTCTTCAACCGCCGCAACGAACTGCTTCGGGTCCCCCTCACCCGTGCCATGTTCTACGAAGCCTTCGGCAATTACTGCTATGGCGTGTTCCCTAACAAGCAGAAAATCATGCTGCCCGTGAGCCTCGGTGAGGTCGAACAGCTGATACGCGTCAAGCCCGAACCCGACCAGCCGGTATTCATCCGCATCGGCAAGCGGTACATCGTCAACACCGAGATGATAGTCCAGGTCAACCTTAGCACCCAGCGACTCATCCTCTCTGACTTCGACCACCCCGACCACTTCGCCCTGCCCATCTCCAAGGAGGCCCTCAAGGAAATCAAGAAACTCTACGAACAGCAAAAGATATGGAAATAGGACAAACCATCACCATAGGCCGCATGGGCCAGCAGCCCATGCACATCGCCGACACCAGCGTGGACCCGCAGCACGCCAAACTGACCCGCACGGGTACCGACACCTACCAGATAGAAGACCTCGACTCTACCCGAGGCACTTTCGTCTTCGGCATGCGCATCAAGCGCAAGACCGTCAAGACCGACACGCCCTTCTTCCTGGGTCAGCACAAGACCTCGGTAAGACAGTTGCTCACCGACCTGTCCACTATTGACCTCGGGCAGATATGGGCCAACTACGAGAACGAAAAGAAGAAGTGGGACCGATATTCCACGATGGTCAACTCCATACGTATGCTCACTCCCATCATCACCATGCTGCTCGCGCAGACCGTGGGCCAGGACTGGATGATATCCATCATCGTGCTGGCGGTGGTCATTGCGATAGCCGTCGTGGCAGGCGAGAAAGTGCTCGAAAAGAAGACTCTCGCCATATCGGCACTCAACGCCTCTATGCAGACCACCTACGTATGCCCCCACTGCCACAAGTTTCTGGGACTTACCCCCTATGAGGTGCTCAAGGCCAACCGCTACTGTCCCGGTTGTGGCGTGCCCCTCAAGTAACATCGCCCGCCCGGGCATCACCCAAACCCTTACCACCATGCGCATCACATCTCTGCTCATCGCCATTATGCTCACAGCCCTGGCCACCGAAGCCGGAGCGCAGGGCATCATACGCCCCAAGACATCCACTACCACCAAGCCCACCACCAAGCCGCAGCCCCGTGCGCAGGCGAAGAGACCTGCAGCGGTGGCCAACCCGCTGAAGAAACTGGCTGCCGACATGGTCTATGTCGAAGGCGGCACCTTCACCATGGGTGCCGCTGCCGCCGAAGACTACTGGAATGCCGAGAATGCCAAGCCCGCCCATCAGGTGACCGTGCGCAGCTTCTACATCTGCCGCTACGAGACCACCCAGGCGCTCTGGCAGAAGGTGATGGGGCACAACCCGTCGGAGCAGAAGCTCGGCGGCAACCACCCCGTCGAAAATATCACGTGGAACGACATCCAGGCGTTTATCCAGAAGCTCAACGCCCTCACCGGCAAGCACTACCGGCTGCCCACCGAGGCCGAATGGGAGTATGCAGCCCGTGGCGGACGCAAGAGCGGCGGCTACCGCTACAGCGGCAGCAACCAGATAGACGACGTGGCATGGTATAGCGACAACACCCACGACCGCCACAAGCCCGTAGGCACCAAGCGCCCCAACGAACTGGGCCTCTACGACATGTCGGGCAATGTCTTTGAGTTCTGCGGCGACGGCTATCAGCCCTACTCTGCCGCCCCGCAAAACAACCCTGTACAGGAATCTCCCAAAGGCGACCACCCACTGCGCGGCGGCAGCTATGTCACACACGAAAAAGACTGCCGATGCAGTTACCGCTTCGGCCAGTCATCTACCTACTCCCATACCCACTTCGGTTTCCGTCTGGCCATGTCAGAATGATACGCTCCCTCACGCCAACCTCCATCCTCAAGCCTATGAAGAAGATACACCTGCTGCTCCTCGTGATGGCCCTTGCCATCAGCACCGCCACCTACGCCCGCGACATCTACGTGGTGTCGGTAGGCATAGCCAAATACAAGCATATCAAGCCCCTCCGCAAGACCGAGAACGATGCCGCCACGATGGCAAAGCTCTACAAGACCCACACGCGCCATGTCACCACGCTCACCGGCAGCGACGCCACCCACGACCGGGTACTCGCCACGCTGAAAGAGGTATTCGGCAAGGCGGGCAAGGACGATATCGTGGTCTTCTTCTTCAGCGGTCATGGCAGCAAGGGCGGACTCTGCGCCTACGATACCCACAACGAGCAGACACTCATCAGCTATGGTGAAATCAAGGCCGTGCTGCGCCAGTGTGACGCCAACAACAAGCAGCTCTTCATCGACGCCTGCTTCTCGGGCGGTCTGCGCGGTGGCGGCAAGAGCTCGAGCGCCAGCCAGACTTTCGGCAACAGCCAGGGCGTGATGCTCTTCCTCTCGTCGCGCAGCAGCGAGACATCGCGAGAGAACCCCTACGGCCCCAACGGATACTTCACCCAGTATCTGGAGAAGGGCATGAAGGGCGCCGCCGACACCGACCGCAACCGCATCGTCGAAGCCAAGGAGATATTCACCTATGTCGCGCAGAAGGTGGCCCAAGCCACGCACGACAAGCAGCACCCCGTGATGTGGGGCAAGTTCAGCGACACGATGCACATACTCAACTGGAATCCCAAGCGCAAATAGGCCGTCCCTCCGTGCATCGCGCCAGCAGCCGGGCAGTCCTCCAGCTCGACCACAGCCCTCTCGGCGCTTCCCGGGCTAATCCCCACAGCCGCATCGGGGCACAATTCTGCCGCTTTCAGCCATTTCGTCACGCCAGATGGGCATTTCATCCACTAAGGGGGAAATCGTTTGGAGGCCATGGATTATCTCCTTATCTTTGCAGCAGAAATCAATAATAACCCTATAAAACATTACCACTATGTTTGACAACAATGACACCATCCGCAACAAGCAGAAGACTGGCAACAATGCCAAGGAAGAGAAGCGTAATAACGACAAGACTACTGCCAAGGCAGCTGCCGCAGCCATATTGGGTGCAGCGCTGGGTGTAGGCGGTGCCAACGCCGTGCAGGCTGCCACCACCGAAGAGCCCGAGGCTCAGCCCCAACCCCAGCAGACCCAGCCTCAGCCTGAAGCCAAGCCCGAACCCAAGCCAGAGCCCAAGCCCGTGGAGGAAGAGCATCACGAGGAAGATGAGCACGTAGAGCCCGTCAAGGTGGAACAGCCCGAGCAGCATGAGCCGAAGCCCACTCCCGCCACAGACAACGACGAGAGCATCATCATCCACTCGGTAGAGACCGGTCAGGACGAAGACGGAAACCAGTATATGTTGGCACACGCCACAGTCAACGGCAACAACGCCGTGCTGCTCGCCGACGAGAACGGACACATACAGACAGCAGCCATCGACATCAATGGCAACGGCGAGGTGGAAGAGGGAGAGATAGGCAACGTGAGCGAAGCCAACCTCTACATCAACGGCAACTCCGTAGAGGTGCACCAGCCCGAGGTACAGGTAAGCGCCGCCGAGAACGAGCCCGAAGTGCGCGTCATCTCGGTAGAAAACGATGTCGACCTCAACGGCCAGACCGTAGACGTGGCTGCCGTAACCATCAACGACCAGAACGTCATCTTCGTAGACAGCGACCAGAACGGCGAGGTCAACGTGATGGTTACTGATGCCAACGGCAACGGCGAGATAGAGAATGACGAAATGGCAGACGTGACCGAACACCACATCGCCATGCCTACCGCCGACGACGTGATGCAGCCCGGTGTGACAGAGGTAAGCGACCCCATGGGCGGCGACGACCTGCCCGACTACTCCAACAATGCCGACATCACCATGTACGACGTATAATAAGCAGAGACAATGAATATAGCACTCAAATGCCCACACTGCAAGGGCGTAATCAATGTGGTTGCCGCTGCCGGTCTGGAGGCGAAGAACGCAGAGTGTCCCCACTGCCACAAGAAGATGAAGATAGGCGACTTTCTGCCCTGTCTCTCGCTCCAGGTCGACGACAAGCGCTACCAGTTGCACTTCGGCAGGCAGTGGGTGGGACGCCAGACCAGCAACAATACCGCCGAGATACAGATACCCGACCCCAGCAACTACATGAGCCGGCGCCACGCCGTCATCGAGCTCACCTGCCAGCCCACGGGCATACGCTGCACCTTCGAGGAGCATGGCACCAACCCCACCTCGCTGCAGGGCGTGGAGCTCATCGAAGACGACATCGTCTACCTCAATGTCAACGACTGTATGATGCTCGGCGACAGGAGGATGTTCCTCGCCAACCAATTTGAATAAAACCACTACGCTTATGGACAAGCAGACCAACCCTACCGCATCTATCCGCCTGGGCGAGATAGCGTGCTACAGTGAAATAGGACAGAAGGCCAACCAGGAAGACTCCATCTTCCCGGCCATAGGTGAAGCCACCGCCAGCCAGCGCGTGTTCTTGGTGTGCGACGGCATGGGCGGCCACGAGCACGGCGAGGTGGCAAGCGCCTGCGTGGCCAAGACGGTGGGCGAGAAGACGGCAGTCTTGCCGCTCTGCACCACCGCCGAGATGCGCACCGTGTTTGAGACGGCGCTCGAAGCAGCCTACGACGAGCTCGACGCGATAGACACTCCCCCATCCACGGGCCGCACCATGGGTACCACCCTCACCTTTGCAGCCTGCTGCAGCGACGGCGTGCTGGTGGCTCACATCGGCGACAGCCGAGTCTATCAGCTGCGTCCGGGAGCAGGCGTTGTCTTCCGCACCCGCGACCACTCGCTGGTGTTCGACCTCATCGCCGCCGGCGAACTCACCGAGGAAGAGGCGCGCGACTTCCCGCAGAAGAATGTCATCACGCGCGCCGTGCAGCCTCATCAGGAGCGGCGCGACCGGGCTTCGTTCAACGTCATCACCGACATACGCCCCGACGACGTGTTTGTGCTCTGCAGCGACGGCGTGGTCGAACAGCTCACCGACGATGACCTCTGCCGCCTCATGCTCAACCACGACACGCTCGACAACCGCATACGCTCGGTGGCAGAAGCCTGCCGGCTGCAGCAGACGCGCGACAACAACACCGCCTATGCCTTCAGCATCGAGGGCGGAAGCGTGACCGCACAGCCCGAGGTCAAGGTAGAGGCGGTCAAGCCCAAGGGCAAGAAGAAAGGGCATACCTGGGTGTGGCTGCTGTTGCTCGCCATCATCGCAGCTCTGGCGCTGTTTGTCATCAAGACCCAAGGCGGCGACGACAAGGGCGACAAGCAACCAGCCAAGACCGAACAGCACGACAACAACGCACCCCTGCGCACCATCAAGCACAAGTGACGCTGGTGCAGAGCGCCATGCGGCGGCGGGGGCGACACCCACTGGCGGCGCATGGAAGGAAAAGAAATCAAGGAAATAACCAATAACAAAACTACAAATGGCAGTTAACAACAACGAACGCGAAGGGCTGCTCGCCATCGGTACCTTGCTCTCCAACGGCAAGTACCGCATCGAGCAGTATCTGTCGTCGGGCGGATTTGGCAACACCTATGTAGCCACCGACCTGGCCTTCGACGAGAAGGTGGCTATCAAGGAGCTGTATATCAAGGGCGTCTGCGGACGCAACGAGGCCACCAACGAGGTGGCTATCACCCTGACAGAAAACCAACGCACCTTTGAGGCTCAGCGGGAGAAGTTCCGCAAGGAGGCGCGACGGTTGCGCCGACTGAGCAATGCACACATCGTGAAGGTACACGACCTCTTCGACGAGAACGGCACATCCTACTATGTCATGGACTTCATCGAAGGCGAAAGCCTCGGAGCCCGCATCAAGCGGATGGGGCACCCCATGTCGCCCGCCGACATCATGCTGACCCTCCCCCAAATACTCAACGCGCTCGAGACGGTACACAACGACGGCATCTGGCATCTCGACATGAAGCCGGGCAACATCATGATAGACCGCAAGGGCAACATACAACTCATAGACTTCGGTGCGAGCAAGCAGTTGCGCAACTCCGACGGCCAGTCGCTGGCTACATCGTCGGCGATGGCATACACGCCGGGCTACGCACCGTCTGAACAGATGGAGCAGAACATCGAGAAGTTTGGCCCATGGACCGACCTCTACGCGCTGGGCGCCACGCTGTTCAATCTGCTTACCGAGCAGACTCCGCCGTCGCCCTCCGACATCGACGACGATGTCAACGAGGCCATCATCCAGTATCTCCCCGCCACGGTGAGTACCAAACTGAGAGACCTCATCGTATGGCTGATGAAGCCCAACCGCAAGATGCGTCCGCAGAGTGTGGCCGACGTGCGCCAGTATCTCGCCGAGACCATCACGCAGAATCCCCAAGCCAAGCCGAAGCCCACGCCCAAACCCGCTCCGGCACCTACGCCCGAGCCGACACCAGCTCCCGAGCCAGCACCGGAGCCCAGCACCAGACTGCGGCGCAAGAAGGGCGAGCCCGAGACGCCAACGCCAGCCCCCGAGCCGACTGACAACGACGACACCGGCAATAGCAGTTCCCGCCGAAAGATCATCATGATAGCGGTTGGCGTGGCTGTCCTGCTGTTGGGTTACTGGATGCTGTCCAAGGGTAACGGCGGCACGACTGCCGGAGCACCCGGGGGCATGGTGACCGACGCGACCATCAGGATAAGCAACGGCCCTGAGAACCTGAGAATCTTCACCTATACAGGAGAGGCATCGATAACCATCGATGACCAAGGCGACACGCTGTCGGTCATCCCCCAAGGTTCTGGCCATGCCACCTATATGGGCACCACAGACATTCCCTCGTGTGAATATACCGGCCAGTTCAAAGACGGTCTCCCCGACGACGTTTCCGATGATGCCAAGATGGTCTTCAGCAACAACGACACGTATGTAGGTTCCTTCAGCAAGGGCAACTATTATCGCGGTACTTACACCATAGGCGAAACGGGCGCCGTCTATCGTGGCACCTTCAGCCAGGGAGTCCCCCACGACGGCTACTGGTATGACAAGAACCATAACCCCACAAGCCGCGTCAACGGTGGCCAAGAGGTGGCTGACACAGCAGGCATACCGCCATACGACAAGGCTCTGCAGTAACTATAGCACTACAGGATAGCATAATCCCCACCCTCATGACAACCATGAGAGTGGGGATTTCTGTTTTCTATACATCCTCCAGCAGAGCCTGATCAGCCCTTGTTGATTTTGAAGCCGAGCTTGAGGATGAGCTTGATGGTTTCGAGCGACGTATTACGGTCGAACTCACGCTCCTCGTCGGTCAGGTCGTCGTAGGGGACAAGGCAGGGATGGTGCTTGGCGGCATCGTCGCGGCGGGCGCCATAGGTCCAGCCTTGCGCGATACGGGTGGCAGCCCACACTTCATGCACGTTGCGACACATGTCGTCGATGAGCGGAGTGAGTTCGGCGGGCAGACTGATGTCCGACGTGTCTACGGGATGGGGTTCATACTTGGTTTTGGTCATGACTATGGAAATAATTGTTGATGGTAGTGGTGACTACGACGAAATCGTAGAGCTTGTAGTCGGGATAAGCGCGGCCGTCGGGCTTGGTAGCGTCGTCCCATCCCGCAAGCAGACTCTCGGCGTCGAGAGCCTCCCAGGGCATGAGGCAGTTGTGCAGCCGGTAACGCTCATTGCAACTGTGCCAAGTGCCGAAGGGCAACTGCTGCGAGAGCGTGGGATGGTCGCCGTAGTATCTATATCCCAGCGCCTCGTGAGAACCATTCCAGCGCAGATGCTCAAGACGGGCAAGATTGCGGAACAGCAGCTGGTCGGCAGCGTTATAGCCGACCGCGCCGGAGAGATGGTCGCCGCGGTCGGAGGGATGGACGCCGCGGTCGGGGGCTGAGTAATCGCCCTGCGCCTCGACTATGCCCTCAAGCAGATGCTCATGGGCAGAAATGCGACCGAACTTAGGCACACGCCCATCGGCAAACCACGATGAGAGAGCGCTGTTGTCGGCGCAGACACGCTCGATGATGTAGAGCTTGGTGAAGGCGTGATAGGCGTTTTCGACATCCTGCATCTCCTTACGCCTCAGCTCGCCATAGGCTTCGAGGGTGTGGCGCCCGAGCAGTATCTCGCGGCGGAGCGCCCACTCGTCCTTGGTGCCGAGCCGGTTGTTGACGGTGCAGTAGGCGCGGTTGTAGAGACGGCCCTCGGCCTCGAAACGGCTCTCCACGATATTGCCGAAGGTATAGATGCTGGCAGCCGAGCCGAAGATGACGATATGCTCGGCAAAGGCTGGGGTGCCCACCTGGTTGTAGTGGTCGGCGATGTCGCGCATGTGGGGCTCATAGTAGCTGGAATAAGAGCGCACGAATATCTTGAAGCGGGAGATGTCGACGCGGTTGCGGCGCACGTAGTTGAAGATGTTGACAGCGGCAGAGATAGACTGCTCGCTGTCGCCGAGAGCCACCACGACATAGTTGACCGTAGCAGCCACCTGGTCGAGCAGACTGTAGAAGTCGGGCGAAGAGATGTCGCAGTCGTGGAAAGAGTAGAGGTCGCGGCTGCCCTCGCCGTCGAGAGCGGGAGCCGAGGAGAGGAAACGGCCCTTGAGCTGGTCCATGCCGGCATCGACGACATGGCAATGATACTCCGACCGCATGACCTGGCGGTTGGCGTTGTCACTGCCGGGCTGGTCGTCATCGACCGAAGAGAGGCTGGAGACAAAGGCGCCAAACTCGTGGAGATAGCGCACGGCATCCTGACCGCTCTCGCCAAAGCCTACGACCAGCGAGGTGAAAGGCGAGGTGACGGTGCCCACATTGTGGGTGGTGTCGAGTTCGACAAAGCGTATGGGGTGATAGTCGGGCGTGCTCTTGAGCTGGTCGATGCTGGCATGCGACGAGTCGACTATCTTGACGTCGAGGTTGCTGGACGAATAGGCGTCTTCGACCACGCGGCTGGCACTGTCGTAGCGGGCGTGGCTGTAGATGGTGACCTTGTGACCCTCGACTTCGGCAAAGCGGCGTATGTCGCTGTCGGCACAGATGTTGGCGGTGGCGCGGAGATTGCTCTCCTGGTCGTCGCCGAGCATGAAGAAGTGGAGCTCGCCACGGGTCTTGCCGATGAGGCGTGCCACCTGGCCCAGCGCCAGTTTGCCGGCAAGCACCTGTGTGCCGTCATTGCGCTCGGCAGCGGTGAGCTCGCAACGGCTCAGACGGGCAAAGGCAGTGGCGGTAAGGCAGTTGAGCTCCTTGAGATGGTCGAGCTCGCGGTTCTTGAGCGACAGGAAGTCGAAGAGTCGGTCGAGCCCGGTGGGAGCACTGGTCTCGTCGCCGTCGTCGGCAGTCTTGACAAAGACCAGACGGTAGGTGCCGGCCTTGAGGGTACGGCGTATGTCGGCGGCGAGCAGATAGGAGGGCTCGTTGATACCCCAGAAGATGAACAGGCGCTCGCGCATGGCACCGCTACAACCTGTGGCCCAGAGCTGCACACGCGCCATGAGGTTATAGCCGAAGTGCTTGATGACAAAGAGCATGCTGACGGCTGCCGCCATGAAGTGGGCGAGCGAGAAGAGCGTCATGAAGAGCAGATTGGAGTGGAACTCCTCGTGCACGGCACTGATGTCGCTGTCCATTACAAACATGCCGAACGCGTGGACAACGCCCATTGGCGTCTGTCGCAGCAGACGCAGGAAGGAGTCGACAGTGAAACCGGCGGCATCGTCGCTGACGATAAACATGCCGACGGTATAGATACAGAAACCGAAAGTCCACGTAAGGAGGAAAAGCAGGGTGAGATGGCGTTCTACAAAGCGCCAGAAGCGGCTCCATCGCCCGTTCTCCATGCGGTAGAAGACGGCTGCCACCACAAAGGCTACAAGGATAATGCCCACAGCCATCAGTGCCGAGAGCGACATGAGGCTGCCCACATCGGCATTGCCTGCGGCGCCATCGCCATTGGCCGAACTACACGAACTCATCACTGCGCCAAGCGCCAAAAGGGGTAAGGATAACAGCTTCTTCATTGACTATGATAGTTATTACGGTAAGAGACACCGGTACCCGGACCGATGACATCGATGTGCAAATATACATATTATTATTGATAACAGACGCCATAGGTAGCAAAAAAATGGCGGTCAGCCCCACCAAAAAGGCCCAAAGCCTCATCCCGCTTTAGGGATTGGGCTTTGGGCCTCTATGGTTTGGGGGTGTAAAGCCGTCAGGCCTTGACGGGCATATAGCGGGGCACAAGCAGCTTCATGACGAGCCAACCGGCGATGTAGGCCACAGAGCAGTAGCAGAAGATGATGAAGTAGCCAGCCTCCTTGCCCTGGAAACCGCAGAAGACGGTCTGTGCAGCCTCGACATGGTCGAGCAGACGGCCAGAGACAAAGTTGATGAGGAACGAGCTGAGTCCGCCAGCCATACCGTTGATACCGGTGATGGTGGCCACAGCCTTCTTGGGGAAGAGGTCGCTGCCCACAGAGAAGAGGTTGGCCGACCATGACTGGTGGGCGGCGCCCACGATACCGATGATGCAGATGGTGAGCCAGCACGAGATGGCGCCCAGCGTCTGGGCCACAAGTCCCAGCAGGGGGAAGAGGGCAAAGATGAACATGGCCTTCATGCGGCAGTTGTAGGCGTTGCCTCCGGTACGGTTGATGAATATGGTGGGCAGCTTG
Source organism: Prevotella sp. P4-51 (assembly GCF_002251455.1). Taxonomy (NCBI): domain Bacteria; kingdom Pseudomonadati; phylum Bacteroidota; class Bacteroidia; order Bacteroidales; family Prevotellaceae; genus Prevotella; species Prevotella sp. P4-51. Next base: position 8,462 of record NZ_NPJM01000044.1, on the reverse strand, counting down.
CCGCCGTAGAGCGACAGCATCGTGATGGCATAGAGGGTGAACATGAGCATCTGGGCCATGGTGCTGTCTGACGTATAGCCATAGACATCACTGATATAGGCGGGCGTCCAGAAGAGGAAGAACCACCACACACCATCGGTGAGGAACTTGCCCATAAGGATGGCCCAGGTCTGGCGCAGGCGCAGACACTCGAGGATAGAGAGCTTGCGGCCGCTGTCGGCGTCGGCAGCAGCATCGTCCTGGCTGTCCTGGAGTATGTACTCGCGCTCGGCGGCATTGACGCGCTTGTTGGTCTGCATGGGCTGATAGATGAAAATCCAGATGCCCATCCACACGAAGCCCAGCATACCGATGACCACAAAGGCCATCTCCCATCCGTTGCCCACGCCCATATCCTTGAAGTAGCGTGCCAGGGTGGGGATGCACAGGGGCGCGACGAGGGCGCCGATGGTGGCTCCGGCATTGAAGATGGCGGTGGCGAAGGCGCGGTCTTTCTTGGGGAAATATTCGGCGGTGACCTTGACGGCGGCGGGGAAGTTGCCGCTCTCACCAGCAGCCAGCACCACGCGGGCAGCCAGGAAGAACCACACGCTGACCATAGACACCGTGGCTGCCACGTCGCCGGCAGCGCCCACGAGCTGGGCTGCATCGTCGAGACCTACCCACTGCTCGGTGGCCCAGCCACACAGGGCATGGAGACAGGCACCGGCAGACCACACGCCGATAGCCCAGAGGTAGCCGCGACGGGTGCCCAGCCAGTCGATGATGCGACCGGAGAAGAAATTGGCGATGGCGTACATGATGGAGAAGGCGGCGGCTATGTTGCCATAGTCGGTATTGGTCCAATGAAACTCGGGAGCGATGAAGTCTTTCCACGTGAGCGAGAGGGCCTGGCGGTCCAGATAATTGACAGTGGTGGCGAAGAAGAGCATCGCGCAAATTACCCAACGGAAGTTGGTCTTTCTGGTAGTCTGAATATTATTCATGTTTTAAGGTAATTATACTTGTAGGGGCAAAGGTAATCAAAAAAGTTGATACCATGACGGCTATGGCGTTTTTTCTTGCAAAAATCGACCGATGCCACCGTCCCGGGGTTGCAGCCATGCCGTTTTGCGCCCGCCGTGGAGGGCTTCGGCCATAGCCCAGCCGCATCGACGGGCGTGGGCACGAGGGCCACGGCCCTTGCCATCATCGGCAGCGGCGAGGCCATGACCCCTGCCGGCTCGTAACGGAAGGTACGTAGGCTCGTATCAAATGTCACGAGGGCACGTATCAATAGGCACGAAGGCTCGTAACATACGATACGAGCCAGCCAAGCGGCTCCCGGCGCTGCCGAAGCGGCTCACACAGAGCCCCTACCCCATCGCCAAGGCGCAAAAAAGCTCCGCCTGCAAGGGGAAGACCATTGCAGGCGGAGCCATGTATAGGGTAACGGGTGAGGAGGCGTCAATCCTGATAGTAGACGCGCTTCACACGGTTGGAGATGCCGGTGAGTATCTCGTAGGGGATGGTGTCGATGGCGTCGCTGAGCACGGTAACGGGCAGATGCTCGCCGAAAATCTCGACGCTGTCGCCCTCGGCACAGTCGATGTCGGTGACGTCAATCATGCAGACATCCATACAGATATTGCCCACATACTCGGCGCGCTTGCCGTTGACGAGGCAGTAGCAGTGGCGGTTGCCGAGATGGCGGTTCAGACCGTCGGCATAGCCTATGGGGATGGCGGCTATCACGCTGTCGCGGGTGAGCACTCCCTTGCGGCTGTAGCCCACCGTATCGCCAGCCGGCACGTGGCGCAACTGCAGGATGGTGGTCTTGAGCGTAGACACGGTGTTGATGATGGCATTGTTGCGCGAGTTGATGCCATAGAGTCCCAGACCTAAACGGCACATATCGAGCTGGTGTTCGGGGAAGTGTTCGATGCCGGCAGAGTTGTCTATGTGGCGGAGGATATGGTGGGAGAAGGCAGACTGGAGCCGGCGGCTGCCCTCGTCGAAGAGAGCAAACTGGCGGGCACTGAAATCGTCGAAGCTGTCGCTGTCGGAACCCACAAAGTGGGAGAAGACCGAGCGGGGGATGACAGCGTTCTGATGCTGCAGGCGGTCGATGAGCCTGTCCATGTCCTCGCGGGGATTGAAGCCCAATCGGTGCATGCCGGTGTCGAGCTTGATGTGTACGGGATAGTCGGTGATGCCCTCCTTCTCGGCTGCCTTGATGAGGGCCTCGAGCAGACGGAACGAATAGACCTCGGGCTCGAGGTCGTAGTCGAACATGGTCTTGAAGGCGGTCATCTCGGGGTTCATCACCATGATGTTGGCGGTGATGCCGTTCTTGCGCAGGGTGACACCCTCGTCGGCCACAGCCACAGCCAGATAGTCTACGCGGTGATCTTGCAGGGTCTTGGCTATCTCGACAGACCCGGCGCCATAGGCGTCGGCCTTAATCATGCAGACGAGCTTGGTTTCGGGCTTCATGAAGGACCGGTACCAGTTGAGGTTCTCGACCACGGCAGAGAGGTTGACCTCGAGGATGGTCTCGTGGACCTTGCGCACGAGGAGCTCGGTGAGGCGGTCGAAGCCGAACTTGCGGGCGCCCTTGAGCAGGATGACCTCGTCGCGGAGGGTGTGGAAGACGGGGCTGGCGACGAAGGCGTCGACGCTCTCGAAGAACGACTTGTCGGCGATGGTTATCTCGGCGGCGGCGGCACAGAGCTGGGGGCCGATGCCGATAAATCGCTCTACACCACGCTGCTGGCAGAGCTGCGCCACCTCGCCATAGAGCGACTGCGGGGTGAGTCCGCTCTGCTCGATGTCGCTGAGGATGAGCGTGCGGCGGCGTCCCTGATGGTCGGGGCGACGGCGCATGAAGTCGAGGGCTATGTCGAGCGAGTTGACGTCGGAGTTGTAAGAGTCATTGATAAGCGTACAGCCGTGCTGTCCCTCCTTGACCTCGAGGCGCATGGCTATGGGCTCGAGCTGCTGCATGCGCAGGGCAAGGGCGGCGGCAGAGACGCCCAGGTGGAGGGCTACGGTGGCGCAGATGATGGAGTTGGAGATAGAGGCGTCGTCGATAAACGGCAGCTGGTAGTGCTGCTCGGCGCCACCCTGGTAACTGTAGGTCACGACCGTATGGGCGTCGCCCTTGTCGATACGGCTGATGTACATGGGGGCATGGGCATCGGTAAGAGACCAGCAGAGGCGCTCGCCGGGATAACCGGAGGCTTCGACCTCGGCGGCTATCACGCTGTCGTCGGCATCGTAGACCACGGTCTGGGCGTCGTGGAAGAGCTGAATCTTCTCCTTACACTTGGCCTGCATGGACTCAAAGTTCTCCTGATGGGCTGCGCCGAGATTGGTGAGCACGGCGATGGTGGGCTGGATGATGCCACGCAGGGCGCGCATCTCTCCGGGCTGGCTGATGCCTGCCTCGAAGATGCCCAGCTGGGTATGCTCGTTGAGCAACCACACCGAGAGGGGCACACCTATCTGTGAGTTGTAGCTGCGGGGACTGCGGGTGACGCAGACGTCGGGCGACATGATCTGGTAGAGCCACTCCTTGACCATGGTCTTGCCATTGCTGCCGGTGATGCCCACCACGGGAATGTCGAACTCATCGCGATGGCGCTCGGCAAGCCGCTGCAGCGCCTCCAACGAGTCGGTGACTTTCAGGAAGTTGGCATGGGGATAAAGGGTGGCATAGTCCGTGGGGACGTGCTCGACCACAAAGTTGTTGACTCCACGGCGATACAGGTCGGAGATGTATTGCGTACCGTCATTGCGCTGAGTTTTCAGGGCAAAGAAAAGCGTTTCCTCTGGGAAACATAACGAACGGCTGTCAGTAAGGATGAAACCTACGCGGGCTTCACCGTTGCCGTATCTACGCGCACCGATGAGTGTGGTAACCTTCTCAATAGTATAGGTCATTTCTCTCTATCTTAAAATTTAATGCAAAGTTATTATATTTTTTTGAAAGTGCGTCGACTCTCGCCATGGTTTTATTCATAAAGTCTTTATATCCGGCACTCTCGGGGTCGAAGGGGCGGTGGTTGAGGGCGGCCTTGACGGGCAGCCACTCGGCGAGGAACCGGGTCATGGCGCTGCCGAAGTAGACGCGACCCATGCACTCGTGGATGTAGGCCACGGCCTGGGTGCTGGGGTGTATCATGTCTTCGGCATAGAAACGGTAGTCGCGCAGCTCGTCGTTCATAATCTCGTAGGAGGGGAAATAGCTGACATGCGGATGGCGACGTTCTATCTCGGCAGTGGCAAGCAGGAGCACCGACTTGGACAACTGGCTGCCGTGGAGCCCATATTTGCGATAGCGGATGGGGCTCACGGTGAGTATCACGTGGGCATCGGGCCAGCGGCGGGTTATCAGGGCGATGGTCTGCTCAAGGCTCTCAACCGTATCGTCGACCGTCATCTCGCGCTCCTCAAAGAGCTGCTGCGGCCGCTTCTGACAATTGTCGACCACTTCGCCCGTGGCGCGGAGTATATAGATGTGGTTGGTGCCGAGGGTAATCACGACGGTATCGACCCTATCGTCGGGAGGCAGCTCGTCGGAGAGTCGGGCGATGGTGTGGCCCACGCTGATGGGGTTGTACATCACGCCGTAGGGGTTGACCGTCACGCGGAAGCAGTCGTCGGCAAAGAGTCGGCCCATATTGTCGGCAAAGCAGCTGCCCACAAAGAGCATGCGCGAGCAGGGCTCTATCTCGAAGTCAGCACGCGGCAGGTCGACTGGTGTCTGTAGTTGCAGTGGCATAGGCGTGTTCCTGTTATTCATGCATTACCAATCGAAGCCCCGTAGCCTCGTCATTATAGTCGGGGGATTGACCATAACGAATAGAGATGTGGCATGCCTCAACAGTATGGCCTATTCCGCCATCACGATACACGCGTAGCTCACCGCTATCTGGGCCGGTGGGGTCAGACTGGGCCTGGGCTGAGTATGGGGCGAGCCAGTCGCTGCACCATTCGCTGACGTTGCCTGTCATATCATAAAGTCCGAGTTCGTTCGGGGCCTTCCGGCCCACTGGCTGGACAGTAGATGTATTATAACAATGCCAAGCCACTTTCCCTATAGTATTACTACCGCTATATTGATAGCCCTTGCTCATATTGCCACCACGGGCGGCAAACTCCCATTGTGCCTCTGTGGGCAAGCAAAAACTTATCCCAGAGTAGCCCGACTTAGCCTGGGCAAGCGCGGTAAGGCGTGAAAGGAATGTCTGGCAGTCTGTCCAAGAGACATTGGTCACAGGAAGATTTCGGCCCTTCACCTTAGAGGGGTTGGAGCCCATCACAGCCTCCCACAGGGCCTGGGTAACCTCGTACTTGGAAATAAAAAAGCCATCGACGGTAACAGTATGCACCGGGAGCTCATCTGGATAGGGATTTTTCATCTGCGGGGTGGCTCCCATCTGGAACGTACCGCCCCGAACGTAGACAAAACTATAATAGAGGCTCTTCCATTCGGAGGCGAAAGTGGGCTTGGCACTGGTCTGCTTATTCCGCGCCGTAGCAGGTTTGGTCTTGGACCTGGCGGCTTCGGTTTTACCTGTCCTCGCATTACGATTAATGGTCGGATTGTGCTTAATGATGCCCTGCCCATCGGCCTCGGCCGCAAGCGCGAGGCACAAGAGAAACAGGAAAGCTCTACATAAATGCTTCATATATGTACGTTTTAAGAAATAATCAATAAGCAAAAGTAAGAAAAATATATATTTTGCAGGCTACAAGTGACGATTTTTTTCGGTAGAGGGTAAAAAAAACAGATACGAGTGGGTGGCTGGCCAAGCATAGATAAATGCCAAAACTGTTGGACGATGTCGCATAAAAGGCAATGCCATCGACCAGAGTATCGGGGGTATCAGGGGCTCTGTGGAGGTCATGACAGGCGGCCATCTCGCACACATTAAAGCTGTCCACAGTGTCGGCAAACATGACACATACAAGAGTAACAATTGATAACTTTGGGGCAAAAGTACGCAAGATATAAATAACAACAACAGCTACAGGCTGTTTTTGGGGGTGGCGGCAGTGAAGTTGACACAAAACAGGGGACAATATGGCTGTAGCCCCCAAAGAACTGATAGGATGAAATCAGAAATTGCTGCCATTTTGATGGCAGTTGGTATGTATATATAAATAATGTGAACACAAGCCTCCTCTGCGAAACTATAGATTGACGGAAACAAGAGAAAGAAGGCTACACGCTCGCGGCAGGGAGGCCTCCTGGTCTTGCAAATATGGCGAAAAATCTCGCGAATTGGGTGACAGATTGTCTCATTTCGGATGGGAAATGTTAAAAAAACCATCTCCGCGCAAAGAAGTTTGCACAATAACTTGGTTTATATCATAAACATTATTATCTTTGCCATGCAATCCGGAACTGCGATGCCTTTGTCAGACCTTTCTGCAGGAGGAACGACGGGCATGAGTGAACAAAACAAGTCGTTTAACATCCAAGAAAACTCAAGAAATCATGGAAGAAACAACAAACATGACTGCCGAGCGCAGTCTGGAAATCATCCGAGAATCGATAGAACGCAGCCAGCGCACAATCAACAAGAATTCTGCACTGCCATTAATCTGGTGGGGCGCTTGTGTAGTAGCCTTTTCATTGCTCATTGCCTATTTGTGGAATAATCACGGTGGGCCTGTGTGGAATTTCTTATGGGCAGCGATGTCGCTGGTAGGTTACGCAGGCAATAGGTTGATTGACAAAAAGCGGGAAACCATCCCAACAACATTCGTGGGCAAAGCCATCGGATATGTATGGGCTACATTTGGTGTATTCTGCTGTAGCATGGGCATGATTCTCGGCTTGGTCGGAAGCGGAGTCCTGCCGATAGAACTGGTTTTACCTAAGGTGTATGCCTTCGGATGCCTTACAAGTATCATCTCCTTGTGCTTCGGAATGGGTACAACTATCATGGGACTGATACTGAGAAACCGCATCATCCAGGCTTGTGGCCTGATTGCTGGCATCGGAGGCTTTTTCGGCGCATTGCATTTCCCAGACCACATGCAGCTCTATGTGATGGCAGTTGTGGCAACGGTCGGGCTGATTGTTCCTGGCGTAATTATTCATTTGCATAATAAGAGATAAGGAGGAGATACATGTTCCAACCATTAGACCCGCTGTTGCACGCAGAGTTGCGATTGGCTGTCATGTCGCTGCTCATCAGCGCCGACGAGGCCGAGTTCCCATACATCAAGGAACAGACGGGAGCCACGGCGGGCAATCTGAGCGTACAGATTAACAAACTCTCAACGGCAGGCTATATTGAGATAGAGAAAACCTACAAGGGCAAAAGGCCTTGCACCATCTGCCGGATTACCCCAAAAGGAAGACAGGCTTTCGAACAATATGTTGAAGCCTTGAGGGACTATCTTGAAGTGGCAAACAAAGGCTGAAAGGACAGCTCTACCAGCCTCTCTCGTACCGACATTGTACCACTGCCGTGATAAATGGTTATGGCACAATGTCGGTTATCAATTATATCGACCCATTCATAGGTAACTCATGGACATTCGCGCCCAAAGAAAACCATAACAGCATCACCCCATGGGAACATATGTTGCAGAAAGTAAACAGTAAAAACGAAATGGAAAAGGCGGCTTTTTCGGATGGTTACGCAGAAAGAGAGGGTATCTGCCAGCATCGTCATTTTACAGCAAATGGTATCGCCTTGCGGATTTATAGCCGTGTTACCCCCAATATTTCGGATGGTTACCTTGTTTCGGATGGTTGCGTTCATACCAGCGCATAGATCTGAAGCCTATGCCCTGACGAAGAAAGATGCGAGGAGGGAAACGGCCCTGCTCCAAACGCTTGTAGTACATCACATAACCTCCACGTTCGCAATGGAGCAACTTCATGCTCGTGCGAGACTTGCCCACAAATACATACACATCACCATTACTCGGTTCCAGCCCCACTTTTTGGACCTGTCTACACATACCATTCACTCCCATACGCATATCAGTCGGATGCTGCGCCATAACTATACGGTTGTCCTCATTCAAATTGAACAAAACTTTTTTTGAGGACAAAGGTAAACAGTATCGATGAAATGGAAAAGGCGGCTTGTTTCGGATGGTTACGCAGAAAGAGGGCATCTGCCAACTTCGTCATTTTACAGCAAATGGTATCGCCCTGCGGACTTAATGCCGTGTTCCCCCAAATATTTCGGATGGATACCCTGTTTCACATGGTTACCGGCGTTTCTCCACCTTATTATATATGTACCAACGAAAAAAGCCTCAGTCACTGTCGTGACCAAGGCTCTTCGTGAAAAAAGGGCGGCTACCTACTCTCCCGCATTGTATTGCAGTACCATCGGCGCAAGTGGGCTTAACTTCTCTGTTCGGAATGGGAAGAGGTGGGACCCCACCGCAATAACCGCCTGATTGATATCGTTCCTGACTCTACTGCCATCATACGCGGCACGCAT
>NZ_NPJM01000043.1:0-10840 GCF_002251455.1 Prevotella sp. P4-51 | reverse complement strand
TTGAGGTGGGGCTTTCAGTTGTATCCTACTTAGGCAGATTGAATGCCACGGTCATCTCCTTGAGCTGCTCTTCGCTCATGCCATCGGGCTCGTAGCCCATGCACTTGGCATTGATGTATATCTTGGCACTCTTGGAGAGTACGTCAATCTGGTCGAAGGCATCCATGGCGTCGAGGCCCTTGGCGAAGACGCCGTGCTTCTCCCACAATACCACGTCGTAGTCTTCGAGCTCGGCGAGAGTTCCCTCTGCCAGTCCGAGGCTGCCGGGCAACTGATAAGGCACTACGCCCAAACCTAACGGACAGAATGCCTTGGTCTCGGGAATCATGCTCCAAAGGATGTTGGTGAGCACATCCTTGCCCATAAACTTCTTGTTGTGACTCATAGCCACCAGCTCGATGGGGTGGGTGTGAACCGTGGCGGTGTAGGGTGAACCCTTCTCTATCATACGGTTGTGCACGGCCAGGTGGCTGGGCAACTCTGATGTAGGCTGGACGAGATTGTCGGCGATGATGACATAGGTCTCGCAGTCGTCGAGGATGCGGATGACGCTGCCGTTGTCCATAGGCCAGCGGGCGAGGTCGCGCATGCGCTTGCCGGTACCCTTGCAGTAGAAGTAGCAACCACGCAGATGGGGGAGCGTGATGCCGATGTGCTTGATTTCGCCGAGGGCAGGCATGTGCCTCATCTCGTCATCCACATACTTGCTGATATTGACAGTGATGTTGCCACCATTGCGCTCAGCCCATCCATTCTGCCACAAATAACCAGCCACTTCGGCTATCTGGTCAATCTCCTTCTTCAGGAGAGGGCGTCCGTCTAAAATACTTTTCATGATTCTTATGATTAATGTATAACTCTATTTTCTATCTATATTCCGGAAGTCGCTCGGCTTGAGTCCCGTCTTCCGCTTGAACTTGGAAGAGAAGTAGTCGGGCGAATCAAAATTGAGCATATAGGCTATCTCCTTGACGAAGAGGTCGGTGGTGGAGAGCAGCTCCTTGGCTCGCTGCAGCTTGAGGTCCTGCTGGTAGAGCGCGGGCGAGATGCCGGTATACTCCTTGAAGAGCTTGCGGAAGCTGGAGTAGCTCACGCCCAGCTGTTCGGCTATCTGCTGCACGGTGAGGTCGCTCTCTACCTCCTTGCGCATGATGAAACGTGCACGGTTGATCATATCGACGTGCTCACTGTTCTTGCTCAGAAGGATATTGCGCTCGAGCGAATACATCAAACCTATAAGGTGGTTGACTATACCTGCCAGCAACTGCTGCGAATAGGCTGCCTCCTGGACGGCGGCATGGTAAGCCTCGTCGTAGAGACGGGTGATGGTATCGGAGAAACCTACATGGTAAATGGGGTGTTGGGGAGTAAGGAAGCCGGCACGGACGCGGTCGTCGACATTGCGGCCGCTGAAACCAATCCAATAACAGTTCCATCCCTGTGGACCAGGATGGTAGGTGTGCCACTCATGGGGGAAAAGCAGGAAGAGGTCGCCCTCGCGCAGACGGGTCGGTCGCTGGTTGGTAGTCTCAAAGACTCCCTCGCCGCGGGTGACATAGAGCAATTGATACTCATGAAGTTCACGACCCTTGTTGACATCAAAATAATAGCCGTCAGCATGGCCGCTGGTGGGATACTCTTCACCATTGCTTATCTCTTCATAACCCACCGTACTGATGGTGAGTCCCCAGAGCTGGTCGCGCTCGTTGGTTACCAAATACTTGCTTTTCTGCATGATGTTGATTAGATTGTTTGTACAAAGTTACTTATTTTCCACCAATCGACCTTCGTTTTTTGGCAATATTTTTATTACGGCTGCTGTTTTCATGCTCGGGGCACGCAAAAAGGGAGAGACCACCATGGCAACATGCCGTCTGGCGGTCTCTCCCTCGGTGATGATTGTCGGCAGAAGAGTGGTTTCAGAACTGCTCGAGTATCGCGATGCGCTTGCGGGTATCGGGGTGGGTGCTGAAGAGCGAGTCGAAGAAGCCCATCATGCCGCTCGTGAGAGCCTGGGGATGGATAATGAAGAGCTGGGCTACATCCTGGCGCTGCACACCCTGCAAGCCGGGGGCGCCAGATATCTTGCGCAGTGCCGAAGCCAGTGCGAGCGGATTGCCGCAGAGCTCGGCGCCACCGGCATCGGCCATATACTCGCGCTTGCGGGAGATGGCAAAGCGCGTGATGAGGGTGAAAAAGTAGGCCACGGCACAGCAGACCACGCCCACGAGCATCACAATGATGATGCTCACGCCCGAGCCTTTCTCGTCGCGGCTGCGGCTGTGAGAGCCGTAGAACATGGCGTTGAACATCATGTGCATCACTACGCTCATCACCGTCGAGACGATGCCCACGAAGACGATGCTCGTGATGAGCACACGGGTGTCGCGGTTGCGGATATGGGTGAGCTCGTGGCCCAGCACTCCCGCCAGCTCGTCGTCGTTGAGCACGCGCAGCAGTCCGGTGGTGACGGTCACGGTGTAGCTCTTCTTGTCGATGCCCGAGGCAAAGGCGTTGAGCTGAGGGTCGTTGACGATGTTGATCTGGGGCATATCCATGTTGCAGGTCATGCAGAGGTTCTCCACGATATTGTATACCCTCGGGTTCTCCCTCCGCGTGAGCGGGCGGGCTCCCGTAGCGGCACGCACCATCGAGGAGTTGGCGAAGTAGGCGATGAGGAACCACACACCCACGATGCCCACCACCCAGGGAGCGATGGCCACGAAGGAGCGGTTGACGGCGTCGTAGTCTACCTCGGCAGCCACATTGCCATAGGCGTCAGCGGGTGGCGCGCCCATCGACTGGATGATGGCGAGGAACACCCACACCGTGGCAAGGATAATCAGCGGGAAAGACAGCAGAAGTAGCACGCTGCGCAGGTTGTTGCGCCGTATCTGCGTCATCATACCAACATACTGCATAGGCTCAGAACTTGATTTCGGGGGCCTTGTCCATAGCCTCACGGTCGGTCTGGGGGATTTCAAACATCACTTCCTTGTGGAAACCGAACATCTGGGCGATGATGTTGGAAGGGAACACCTGTACGGCGTTGTTGAGCTCACGCGTAGCCGAATTGAAGAAGCGGCGGGTGGCAGCCAGTTTGTTCTCGATGTCGGCTATCTCGGTCTGGAGCTGCATGAAGTTCTGGTTGGCCTTGAGGTCGGGATAGGCCTCGAGCTGCACCTTCAGTCCGGCGAGCGCACCGGTAAGCTGGTTGTCGGCGGCTATCTTGTCGTTGATATTGGTGGCTCCCATAGCGGCTGTGCGTGCCTCGGTGACGCGCTGCAGCAGCTCTTTCTCATGGGTGGCATATCCCTTGACGGTAGCCACCAGCTGGGGGATGAGGTCATAACGCTGACGGAGCTGCACATCGATGTTGGCGAAAGCATTTTCACGATTGTTGCGCATGCGCACCAGGTTGTTGTACTGGCCTACGAGCCACAACGCGAGTAGTACGACGACTACCAAAACAATAATCCATGTCATATTCTTAATCTTTATAATTATATAGGTCAAAATTACCAAAAAAGCGACAACCGCCCAACTATTCGGGCTTAAAGAATGTAAACAGGTGCAGATTTTCATCGCCGCCACCCTCACCGCCGCCACTCGGGGCAGGGTAGAGGGCAAATTAACTGGAACTTTCCTTTGCATTGTCTTGACTTTGTAGTAACTTTGTCTACTGACAATAATTATACAAGGTATGAAGAAGACACTATTCTCTCTGTTTCTCCTGTTGTATGTGGCTCCGATGTGGGCACAGACAGACACCCTGGTGGCCAGCGAACTGACCGACACCAAGCCGCACGACGGCAACGAGGTATGGGCGCGCGTGCCCGATGCAGTGCAAATGGCGTGGGGCTCCACCGATGTCCGCTACGCCAAGATGAACGTGCCCCGTGGGCGCATGGCAAAGACCCTGAGGCTCGACGCATGGGCTGGCGAGCGCGTCATGGCTCAGGCTGTGGTATGGACGCGCCACGACATCGTATCGCCACGCGTAGAGGCTACAGCCCTGACCTGTGGCAGAGAGGTGATAGACGCCAAGGCCGTCAACGCCGGATTTGTGGGATATGTGATGACCGACGAGCTCAACCATAACGGCAAATCCAACTGCGGCCACCGTCCCAACAAGGCCGACTTCGACTCGTCGATGGTCGCCGACATGGTCTATGGTCCCCACATCGACCGTATTCCCCGCTGCACCACCCGCCCAGTTTGGGTCAACGTGTGGGTGCCTGCCATCACGCGCGCGGGTATATATAAAGGTAAGATAGTCCTCACCGGCGACAAGGGCGAGAAGGCCGAAGTGGCACTCGAGGTCAAGGTGGGCAGCCGCCAGCTGCCTGCGCCCAAAGACTGGGCTTTCGACCTCGACCTGTGGCAGAACCCCTACGCCGTGGCGCGTGTCATGAACGTGAAACTGTGGAGCCGCGAGCACTTCGACGCCATGCTCCCCGTGATGAAGATGCTTGCCGACGCCGGACAGAAGTCCATCACTGCCAGCATCATGCACCACCCCTGGAACGGACAGACCGAAGACCCCTTCGGCAGCATGATACAGCGCACGCTGACCGTCGACGGACAGTGGAAATACGACTACACCGTGTTTGACCGCTGGGTAGAGTTCATGACCCGCGAGGTGGGCATCACCGGCACCATCGACTGCTACACCATGATACCCTGGGCGCTGCAGTTCGACTACTACGACCAGGCTTCCAATACGGTGAAATTTGTCAACGCCCGTCCGCAAGACGCCGCCTACCGCGACTACTGGCTGCCCTTCCTGCGCGACTTCGCCCGACACCTGCGCCAGCGTGGCTGGTTTGAGCGTGCCGCCATCTCTATGGACGAACGCCAGCTCGAAGATATGCAGTCGGCTATCGCTGTGATACGCGAAGCCGATGCCGACTTCCACATCACCCTCGCCGGCAACTACCACAAGGAGATAGAGCACGAGCTCGCCGACCTGAGCGTTCCCTACGGTAGCCCGCTCGACCGCAGCATCATCGCCGAGCGCCGCAGCCGCGGTCAGTCTACCACCTGCTATATATGCTGTACCGAGAGCTTCCCCAACACCTTCACCTTCTCCGACCCCGCCGAGGGCGCCTTCATCCCCATCCACGCCATGGTGCAGGGATACGACGGTCTGCTGCGCTGGGCTTACAACAGCTGGACTGCCGACCCCATGCGCGACACCCGCTTCCGCTCCTGGCCCGCCGGCGACACCTATATCGTCTATCCCGGTGGCCGCAGCAGCATGAGGTTCGACCGCCTGGTCGAAGGCATACAGTGCTGCGAGAAGGTGCGTCTGCTCAGAGCAGAACTACAGGCCAAGGGCAACCGTCGCGCCCTGAAGCGCATCGACGAAGCCCTGAAGGTATTCGGCTGGGGCGGACTTGAGCACACCCAGATGCCCACCGGCGAGCGTATAAGCCGCCTGCAGCGTGTGCTCAACCAGTAGCGTCTGATCATTATTCACTAAACAAATAACACATTTATCATGAAAAAACTTTTTGTAGTATGGGTCATGCTGTTGCCTCTATGGGGGCAGCTGCATGCGCAGGAGAAAATTTTGCAAGGGAAAGGATTCTGGACACTCTTCGACAGTTTGGGAGACGGGACGCCCTGGCAGCAACAGTTTGCTGACCAAACGGGATGCATTTTCTACCCCAAACTCAACCGCAGGTACATTTCCTATGGTGGTTCAGATTCAGCTCCTGCTACCATGAACGGCACTCTGGGCAGGGCAAAGCTTTTGGTAGCACTCAAGGATAGTCTGCCCATCGACATCATTATGATTTCCAACACCAACGATATGAACTTCACAGACCCTGACACGGGTGTGGAAGGAAGTATTGACGATGAACCCTGGATGCAGGGCAGCAAGCGAACTGCAGCCAAGAGTGTGCTGGATTCGAAAGAAGCTGCCAAGGCCTATTGTGAGAAAAATCTGCGGAAAATTCTGAAGGCTACTCCGAAAGCCCAACGGGCTGCGGGCAACATGCTGGTATTCCCCTATGCCAATCCCAACAGGCATGGCAACCGTATAGAAATCATCGCGCCCTCAAAGCGTGGAGGTGAAATTTGTTTTCATGTAGGTAGAAGCCCGAGGGTGAATCTTACATTGCCTGCCGGCATGAGCGTGGCACAAACCAGAGAGTGGTTAGCTTCCAAGTTCTATGGAGCAGGGTGGTCGGCCGTAGACAACGGCGACAACAGTTTCACCATCTCCTATTATTATGACAAGAACAACAAGGTCTGGGTCGACACCAAGGAGAGCGGGTTGCAAGTAGCTGTCACCGATGGGCCTCGTGTGGAAGAGTATGTGGTGTTTTATACAGGAAAGGATGCTTCGGGCTGGACAAAAAGTTGCAACTGGACGGATAAAGTAAGCCTGTGGTCGTGCTATAAAGGACTGATGGAATATCTGAAGAGCAACCTCCCCAACACGGAGATTTATTGGTTCATGCCCTCTTATTTCAATTTTGATTTCAATGCACCGGAAGTGCTGCGCGCCGACGGCTCCTTTGACGAGGAGGCATTCGAGAAAACCGAGCGCAACCGCAAGTGGATGCAGCTTTCCGCAGTGCAGCGTGCCATTGCCCAGCGTTATAACTGCCGAGTGCTGGAAGTGGGAAAATACTGTGGTATCAATTTGAAAAACGTGCGTGACTATTATCTCTCGAAAGACCCGCATCTCAAGAAAGAAGGCTATGCGCAATGGTCCAAGGCGCTCTATGAAATCTTCAAGGCCGGCAAATGGGAGTGACAAAAATGGGAGCCGAGAAGCTGTTTTTTTACCTAAATATTTGGTACATAGTGAAAAAAATAGTAATTTTGCACCGCTTTTCGGCCTAACCGCTGGTTGATGGAAGAGTTGTCATGCCATGTTGGGTTGGAACGACAAACAATATTTAATTTAAAAACAACAATGGATTTAATTAAAGTTGCTGAAGAAGCGTTTGCAACCGGCAAGAAGTTCCCTGAGTTCCGTGCAGGAGACACCGTAACTGTCGCTTACAAAATCGTCGAGGGTTCTAAGGAGCGTATCCAGCTCTATCGTGGTGTAGTAATCAAGATTTCAGGCCACGGTGACAAGAAGCGTTTCACCGTTCGCAAGATGTCTGGTACTGTAGGCGTTGAGCGTATCTTCCCCATCGAGTCACCCAACATCGATTCTATCGAGGTGAACAAGGTAGGTAAGGTTCGTCGCGCTAAGCTCTACTATCTGCGCAAGCTCACTGGTAAGGCTGCCCGCATCCGTGAAAAGAGAGTGGTTAACACCAACGCTTAATAACGGCATCCCCAAGGGTAAAACCCAAGAAATAAAGAGAGACATTCCTCATGCGGGGAGTGTCTCTCTTTTTTTTGCGCAATTTTGCGCACATGTTTTGAGCCGAATAACATTTATTAACAACGACATCCGGCGCCCTACCTATTTATATATTTACCTTTGCACCAAATTCTGAAAGTAACATGACTAATATCACCAAGACCTTATGCCTCGGAGCAGCCATGATGCTCGCTCTGTCTGCCTCTGCGCAAAACGAGAAAGTTAAAGACCTGATTTCTCCACTCTCAGACCACAGCATCCAGCTCCATGGATACTTCGACAATGACATCCACAACAGTGTGGAGCATTGGAACAAGGGCGTCGTACCCTACGACCGCCTCATGGAGTTCTACGATAACAACGTCAACCGACCCAATTTCGCTGTAGGTGAGATGTGGGCCAAGGCTGTTCGCAGTGGAGCCATGCTTTATGCATATAACAAGGACCCCGAACTCAAGAAGATACTGGTCAACACCGTCAACAAGGTGTTCAAGTATGTGCAGAGCAACGGTGCTATAGCCTGCTCGCCCGTAGAAAAACAGCCCGACGCCAAGGGTGGCGACCTCTGGGAGCGCAAATATATCATGCTCGGACTCTCGCAGTACTATGCACATGTGGAGAAAGACCCACGCGTGCTCAAACTGATGATTGCCGAGGCCAACAGCGTGATAGACCAGATAGGTGACGCTCCTAAGGTAGACATCAATACCCAGGGATGGAGCCGCACGGGCATCGAGAGCTACTCGGTGATGGAGCCCATGATGCGCATCTACAAGCTCACCGGCGACAAGCGCTACCTCGACTTCTGTACCTATCTCATCAAGAAGGGCGGATGCCGTGGCGCCAACATCTTCCAGGAGAGTCTCGACAACGTACGTCCTCGACTCATGGGCAATGGCTACCCCAAGGCTTATGAGATGCTCTCGGTCTATGAAGGCTTGGTAGAGTACTACCGCTGCACCGGCGAGGAGAAGTGGAAGCAGGCTACGCTCAACCTCTTTGAAAACCTGAAGAAATACGAGATTACCATTATCGGTAACGGTGGTGCCGACTATCCCTACTATCCCAAGTGGAGAGGTGAGGCATGGGACGATACTGCCCTCGAGCAGACCAACCCCAAGATAGAGCGCATGATGGAGACCTGCGCCGGAGTGACCTGGATGAAGCTCTGCAGCCAAATCCTGCGCATCACTGGCGACGCTTCTGCTGTCGACTTCATCGAGAAATATGTCTACAACGGACTCATCGGTGCCATGAAGCCCGGTGGCAACGGATTCAGCTACGTCAACCTGCTCAACGGTCAGAAGGTGACCGACAGAGGATGGGGTACTACCATCGACGGCATGGCTGTGACCTGCTGCAACCTGAGCGGACCTATGGGATTGGCATATATACCCTATGTAGCCGTGATGCAGAACGACCGCGGACCCGTCGTAAACCTCTACAACGCAGCCACAGCCACAGCCAAGACCCTCAAGGGCAACGCCGTGACATTCACCATCGACACCAAGTTCCCACTCGCCAACACTGCGAC
Source organism: Prevotella sp. P4-51 (assembly GCF_002251455.1). Lineage (NCBI taxonomy): Bacteria > Pseudomonadati > Bacteroidota > Bacteroidia > Bacteroidales > Prevotellaceae > Prevotella > Prevotella sp. P4-51. The sequence goes on along the minus strand of NZ_NPJM01000043.1, from coordinate 1,970 downwards.
CATCACCATCGACGAGGCACAGAAGGAGAAGTACGACTTCATGCTCCGCATCCCCGGATGGAGCACCAACACTATCGTCAAGGTCAACGGCAAAGCCATCGACAACGTAGTGGCTGGCAAGTATCTCACCCTGACACGCAAGTGGAAGAAGGGCGACAAGATAGAGTTGACCTTTGACATGCGATGCCGCCTCATCGACGCGCCCCACGGCAGCAACCCCGACGCATGGAACTACCAGGCTGTCATCTACGGCCCCATGGTGCTGGCGCGCGACGAAAATATTGACGCTGATTACAACAAACCTGTACAGGTAGTGGCAGATGCCAACGGCGAGGTGAAGATCACCCCCGTGAAGCCCACACGCGAAGGCACCCGCATGGAGTTCCTCGTGCCCACCACCGACGGCAACATCCATATGGTTGATTACTCATCGGTAGATGGTTGGAAGGACAAGAAAATCTGTACATGGTTGCCCAAGAAACAATAATCTACTAATATCAGGAATCTCACAATTGAACATGATTTAAAAGGGGGGGAGCTCGCAACGAGCCTTCCCCCTTTTTTAATGCATGCCGATTGCGTGTTTGATGTCCCTTGAGGAAAGTTATGTGAGGCATCCCTCATGTGGCAGTAACGCCGAACCGAAGGTTACTGCCTCGGCGCAATGCGCAGCGAAAGGTAATGGAGTTGCGCTTTCCCTGCCCAGGGTTGCGTTTGGCTGTAGGCGTTATACTCAATCTGATAATATCCACCAATCCATTCCTATTCATTTTCCTGCTGCGGGTAACGCCTTCGGCTAATCGCAACTCCTACAGAGTTGCTACACCTTATTATATAGATACCCAGGGTAGCGTGCTTCGCCCGCAACCCTGGGCTGTGTAATCGCAACTCCTACAGAGTTGCTGCTGCTTGTGGACTCTATGTCCATGTATGGTAAGTCCATTGTGGCAGGCTCGCATCCGTGGGCCATGTATGGTAAGTCCATTGTGGTTGGCTCGCATCCCTGGGTCATGTATGGTAAGTCCATTGTGGATAGTGCTCATCCCTGGGTCATGTATGGTAAGTCCATTGTGGTTGGCTCGCACTCCAGGGTCATGTATGGTAAGTCCATTGCGGATAGTGCGTCTTCGTTGATTATGTATAATCAACCCATAGTTGATGGTACGCACCCCTGGCAACTCTGTAGGAGTTGCGTTTCCCCAGCCCAGGGTTGAGGCGTGTAGCGCCTCTACCCTGGGTAGCTGCCCCCCACTAATATGGCAACTCTGTAAGAGTTGCGATTAGCCGTAGGCGTTACCTGCAGCAGGAAAATGAATAGGAATGGGTAAGAGGGTATTATCAGATTGAGTATCATGCCTACGGTAAGGCGCGACACCTGCAGCGATGCCAAAGAGAGCCCATTCCCAACCTTCTTCAAGGGGAAAGTGTACCTTAATCCCCTTAATCACTGCGCGGGTGAAACAGGCCTCTTCCATGGCATTTCCCCTTGGGGAAGGTTGGGATGTGGCCTCTTTGGGCAATGGATATAGTTAGCCCATCGTTGATGGTACGCACCCCTGGCAACTCTGTAGGAGTTGCGATTTTATAGCCCAGGGTTGAGGTGCACAGCGCCTCTACCCTGGGTACTGACATAATAAAGAGAAGCAACTCTGTAGGAGTTGCGTTTAGCCGAAGGCGTTATACTCAATCTGATAATATCGTCCTATATATTTCCGCCCATCAACCTGGTGCGGTAACGCCTGCGGCTAAACGCAACACTTACAGCGTTGCTATAATGGTCGTACTTGCACCCAGGGTAGCGGTCTTTGTCCGCAACACTGGGCTGGGGAATCGCAACACTTACTGTACCTTCCTGAAAAAAGTTGAATGGATTTTACATTAACCCGACTATAAGTTGATTGTTTTTTTACTTAACCCTAGTCAAGGTTGAATTTATTCTCTTAACCCTATTGAAAGTTGAGTATTGTCTT
>NZ_NPJM01000042.1:0-253 GCF_002251455.1 Prevotella sp. P4-51 | reverse complement strand
CAGCTTGATGCCTCTGTGCCCAACGTCAAGCAGACGGCTTACCGCATACGCGTGGCATCGTCGCCCCAGCTGCTGCGCAAGGGCAAAGCTGACCTCTGGGACTCTGGCCGTCAGCCGTCTGACCGCCCCCAGGGCGACATAGTTATCGAAGCCAACCGCGACCTTGACGGCCAGAAATTTATCAGCAGCATGTCGCTCGGTGGCAAGAAGCTCAGCCGCTACCGCATCTCTCACGACGAGCTGACCCGTGGCC